>JAHIUA010000040.1 GCA_018817385.1 Pseudomonadota bacterium | reverse complement strand
GAGGAGCGGGATGATTGATAAAATGTAGTTGGACTGAGCCGTGGGTTCCAGAGTAATCGGTTATTTATTTCTATGGGGTTTACTTATAACCTTCTGAAACTCCAAAGTAAATAAATAGCAAAGACGTTTTTTGCTGCTTGGGGGAAGATAAATAATCATGTTTGGCTGGAAGGATTGATTTAAATACATTCTCACAAGGCATCTGTTCAGATTCGAGTCTGATTTTTTTTATTTTTGTCAATATGGTGCTGTACCACTGAAAAAACGGCACACCACTCCAAACCATCTGTGAAATGGAGAAAAAGCTATACTCCGTTTCTCCTTTAACTGCTGTTCAATGCAGGTAAGTTTCCCCGGTACATCATTTGCCCATGACGGCAATGTGGGCAGAGGAGAATATCTTTACCGGTCAACCTCAGCACCTTCTCTTGAAGAGATGTTTTACTGAATAAAATCAGAATGGTGAATGAAAACAGAAGGTGGGGGCTAGGATGTCTTTTCCGCGACAGCGGTTCAGTTCAACGATAAAGGTCACTTGCGTCGCCAAAAACCTAGCCGCTTCAGCGCTGCAGACATCCTCGGCGTCAATTGAACCGCCTGGTTCGGCGATCCCCTCTTTGTTGATAGCCCATGGAATGCCTAAATTTTTCACATTATTCTTTTTGAAGGGTTTAGCAAGCTATCTTCAGCCCAAAACCTGACTTAAGACTCTGGATAAATCTTGAAGCTGAAAAGGTTTTGCGATTGTCGCACAAAAACCATGTTTTTTGAAATTTGCCATAACTGGATCATTGGAGTAACCGCTGGAAACAATGACTTTTGCCTCTGGGTTTAATTTATGAATGTTTTGGACAGCTTCTTTCCCTCCCATGCCTCCAGGAATAGTTAAATCCATAATCACAAGTTGTATGGGATTATCTGAGTTCATTGCCTCCTGGTAACATTTGACGGCCTCTACCCCATCGGCAGCAAGAACAACTGTATTTCCAAGTTTGGTTAACATTGCTTTTGCAACATTTTGAACCATTTCATCATCATCCATGAGCAGTATCTTGGCCTGTCTATTAATATTGATATCATTACTCTGTATCCGTGAACTAGGTGAAAATGGCTTGTCTGATGCAGGAAGATAAATAATAAATGTGGTCCCTGCTCCTGACGAAGATTTCACGACAATATCTCCGTTGTGCTTATTGATAATTGATTGGCAGATGGCGAGCCCTAGACCGCTTCCTTCTCGCTTAGTAGAAAAGTATGGGTCAAATACTTTATTAATAAGCTTTTCAGGAATGCCGATACCAGTGTCTTTGATAGAAATTTTCACCAACTTTTTATCCTCTTGGTTAGAGATGATTTTTTTGTCAACAGTAGAAACATTTTCACAAGTTATTACAATTTCCCCTCCTTCTGGCATTGCGTGGCTGGCATTGATAACAATATTTTGGATCACTTGGCTAAGTTGTCCTTTGTCGACATCAACAAGCCATAAATCATCTGGAAAGGAGAATTTACACGCGACCTTATCTCCACGAAGCACAAAATTTGCTGATTCTTTTATTACTGATTCGAGAGAAGCGGTTTCTTTGACTGGCTCCCCTCCCTTTGCAAAGGTCAATAATTGCTGTGTTAATTTTTTTGCTCTTAGTGATGCCTTTTCTGCTTCTGAAAGGAGATCTCTGGTCGATGAATCTAGCGATTGATCAAAAAGGGCTAAATTAATATTGCCGAGGATTGCTGCTAAAATATTATTAAAGTCGTGTGCAATGCCGCCTGCTAATACACCGACAGAATCAAGCTTTTTAAATTTAATAAGATTTTCTTCTGCTTTTTTCCGGTCAGTAATATCCCGGATAACTCCAAGAAAACCGATCACATTACCATTCTGATCTTTGACATGTACACCAAGAGTCTCGCCTTTGAAAATTGTCCCATCCTTCCTTCGGTATTCATTCTCAAATACTGGATTGTCAATTTTGGCTTTTGGTCGGAAGCGTATTTGGCCCTGTTTGTTGTAATGTTCTGGATTGGCATAGATTAATTTTGTTGTTTTTTCAACAAGTTCTTCCTGTTGGTAGCCAAGCATTTTTGTGAAAGCAGGGTTAACCATGATTATTCGCCTGTATTGATCTACAAAGACAATTGCATCGGTTATGGCAGTAAACATGGCCTCAAATTCGGCTTTATGTCTAGTAATTTCTTCCTCCATCCGCTTACGTTCAGCAATTTCAGAAGAAAGATGTTTTGTTCTTTCTCGAACCGCAATATTTAATCTTCTGTTATAGATAACTAGAAAGAATATACATAATGATATGAGGGAGATAATGGTTGATAGAATCCAAACTACTTTTTTGATCTTAGTATAGTCAGGTTGCGGGTCGGGATCATATAAAAAGCCATCTATAGAGTACATTGGATCAAGCATCCCAAGTTTCACAAAAGTAGCACCGATATGTTTCCATCTACCTGGATTCATATGACCAATTTCAACTAGATTCGGAAGCATGAGTTGACTAATATGTTCATATTCATTTTGCAAATATTCCCGTGTACTTTTTGTCTTGTATTTACGAGCAATAACATCCATTATTTCTTCAGGATTATCCATTGCATATTTCCAACCACGCAGAGATGCTTCACGAAAAGATTTTACCCTTTCTGGATGTTCTGATATTTCGCTATCCGAGGTAAAAAGGCAGTCGCCATAAAAATCAATTCCGTAATTTATAGGTGAAAGTATTGTGCTCTTTACGCCAGCTTTTTCTAAACTTAACGGCTGATCTGTGATATAGGCATGGATAGCGTCTACTTTCCCATCAATCAACTCATTGATATTCCAAGATAGCTCCATAAATTCAACCTTATCTAAAGAAACATTTTCGTTGACAAGCATTGCGCGGAGCTCTGCTGCACTGTCAAAACGCCACATAACTTTTTTACCAATTAGATTATGTGGAGATTTGATACCGGAATCGGCTCGTGCGAGAAAAATCTGAGGTGAATGTTGAAAAATGGCTGCCAGCACAACAACTGGCTTTCCATTATTGCGAGCGATCAAAAGTTCTGGCATTTCAACGCCATATTGGGCACGGCCAGAGATTACTTCATCAATGAAGTCCATGCCAGGTTGGCCTTCTTTAATTTTTACATCAAGACCAGCTTCATCATAAAAACCTTTTTCGACAGCAGCATAATATCCAGCAAAGTTAAACTCGTGAATCCATTTAAGCTGAAGGGTAACTTGATCTAACTGGGAGGCAGAAGACTTTTCTTTGGCTTCCGTTAAGGGGACATAAAAGAGTGTGAGGAAATACAGGCAGAAAAAATATAATAATTTTTTCTCGAAGATATTTTTGAAGAAAGATACAATTGTCATTACATGATTATTATATCCAGAGTTTATTGTATCCAAGATATCATTCACATATTTGGATCGAGCAGGCCGAGTTTCACAGAAGCGCATCAAATTAAGAGACTGGTCACTAATAGATAGCCGCCATCCATTTTAAATTCTCATCTTTTCAATAATCCTATAGAACATCTTGCTTCTTATCAAATGGTTTCTTGGGACATAGTTATTATTCTCGTTACCGAACGTGCAGATCACCAGAGGCCGGAGCGCAGCGTAGGCCGTCTGGTGCATCTGTCTTGGTTAGGCTCTGATAATCTCTTGTTGATTCTACCGACTTAAAATCATTTTATTTGATCTTCATTCGTTTTTTCATCATGATTTGGCGTTGAACAACAGCAACTCAGTCTATCATTCTTATTCTCAGAAGATTCACCCTTTTTTGAATCGCTTTCCTCAATTTCTTCGATCTCCAGCGAGCAACAAGAGGATTTCTGTCCGAAGATTTTTTTGAAAAAGCTGGTCTTTTTAAGGTCTTGCATGGTTTTCTCCTTTCGAATTAGATGATTGTGTTGAATAAGTACCCGCCCACGACTGCTGTTGTCCAGATGACAACAACGATTGCGCCAACCAAGCGCTTTCTAAAAATACTCGCCAGCATGGCCATTTCGGGTATCGCCATGCCTGCGCCGCCGATAATTAACGCGATAACAGCCCCCATGCTCATGCCTTTTTGCGACAAGGCCAACCCAATCGGAATGGCTGTTTCAGCCCTGATATATAGCGGGACGCCAATACTGGCCGCGATAGGAATTGCAAACGGATTATCTGGCCCTGCTATGTTTGTCACGAAGTCTTGAGGAATGTATCCGTAAATTCCAGCACCGATTGCGACACCAACAAGAAGATAAATGAGAACCGCTCTGAAATCTCCCCAGGCGGAAATAAATGACGCTTTTAATTTCCCGAAAAAGGTTATTGGACTATTTGTAGAATCATGGGTGGCGCTACAACAGTTCGGTTTGACCCTTACTCGTTTGACATAGTGCTCCCCGCCGATTTTTTCGAGAACAACGCCGAAGAGCATCGATCCCACAAAAGTGACTCCGAAATAGAGCAAGCACGCTTTTATCCCCATAAGCGCCCAGACCATACTGATAATGATCGGGTTCAGTAGAGGTGACGCGATGACAAATGACATGACTGGCCCAAATGGTGCTCCCGCATTCAGCATGCCAAGCGTCATTGGTATGGTTGAACATGCGCAAAAAGGGGTGAGCGATCCAACAACGGCCCCCAGAAAGTTCCCCCAAATCCCGCGTTGCGAGAGCCACTGTCTTAGTTTTTCTTGCGGTATATACATTAATACCATTGCAACAATCGTGCTGATGCCCAAAAAAAGTACCGTTAGCTCTGCGGTGATGATCAGAAAATATTGAATGGTACTGATCAGGTTGTTCATTTCAAAATTCCCCCCATTATGGTTGACGCTGTCAACTGTAAGCGCAAAAAAAAAGTCAGCCCTTCAGGGCTTTTGCCATTGCCTTGAGTACCTCAACGGTGTCTGTCAGTGAGTGATCCGACATCTTCGCAGCAATGGTATGAAATTGTTCCACATAACGTGAATTGGCGGATGACAGGACGCGTTCTCCGGATTTTGTTATTTCTACACAGCAGATCCTTGCATCTTCATGGGATTTAATCTTCTGGACATATCCTTTCTTTTCAAGCCGGTTAACAATTCTGGTCGCACCACTTTTTGTAAAACCAAGCGAATAACCGACATCTTGTACCGCGCAATTCGTTGTGGTGGAGATTTTATCCAGTGCTATGAACTCAGGCATAGTAAGGTTTTTGCAGCATTCGCCATTCAACCCCTTCGGCCCAAAGTACCAAACAATCTCAATTAATGATCTGCTTATATCTGAAATAGTTGCTTTTCCCATATTGCCTCTATTACATTTCATACAATTACCACAAAAAATCTGAGGTGACATTTTACAACGTTGAAAGACATTACAATCCATTCGGTTGACGATGTCAACTATAATTCTTGGCTGTTTCCCTCATTATTCGTTTGGGAGATTCGGATTGACCCAAAAAAAATAGGGGTCAAGTCTACTCTTGACTCTTTTCCTTGCCCCATATGACATATGAGTCAAAAGCAGACTTGACCTCTATGTTTTTATATTCTGTT
>JAHIUA010000039.1 GCA_018817385.1 Pseudomonadota bacterium | reverse complement strand
TCCGAAATAATAATTGAAAAAAATCGAGTTTCCTGCAGGTGGGGTAATAGACGCAATGCGCATGCCTGGAGTGTAGGTATATGAGGTGGTATATCCACGACCATTAGTTTCGCTGGCAACGGTACCGTCCCAGTTAATAATGAATGTGAGGGGTCAAGTCTGCCTTTGACTCATTTGGACGAACAAAAGTCAAGGGCAGACTTGACCCCTTTCTTCTTCACTTTCTTCTTTCTTATATGCCGTACTTCCATAATTTAGTTTTCACTACTATAAGATGTTCGGTTTCGTTCATTATATTTTAACCATTACGATAAGACCTATCTTTTCTTTTTTACTCTTTTCCCGGTTTTTGGATCAATGTTGTAGAAAACACCTGAATCCATACCTTCCTTCATTCTTTCGTTACTTATGATTTCACCATTTTTACTACCACAAAGAGGGCACTGCTCTTCGTCTTTACCGAAAAATGGAGTTACTTTACTACAGTCAAAGCAATTATAAGCAGACATATTTTTCGTCCTATCTGACGGTTTATATTTTACACATAACGTTCGAGATAACCGGCTTGCCAACCAGCTGGCTACCAATTTTAAACGGTTATAATTGTTAAAGCCAACTCAAGAGAACGCGCGTGCTCGCAAGTCGGGTTGATTGATTTGTTATGTGATTTCAGGTGCTTATTTTGGTAAATGCTATTTTTTTATTGAAAGTGTCGCACTTCAAAGTTGAAGTTGGTTTTCACAGATTGCTCTCCAATGATGATTGCATAAACACCCTTATACCTTCACATATTTTACTCCTTTTGGCGTAAATTCTAGTACTTTATTCTTGATTGTAAGCCAAAACACACGTGATGTTCCTTTCATCAATACAATATCTGATTTTTTGAATGTAATGGTTTTGTAGGATTCAATATCTCTTTTAAGTGCTGCATCAAGAATATTCGGTGACCTTTTAAGTAACTCGATTTTTACTAATTCTTGATCTGTGTTTTCTAAATTCAAATATTCATAGTTGATTAATTTGTATGAATATCGATATGCCTCGAGAAAGTCATAAAGGTATGTGCCTGCATCTTTGACATTAAAGGTGTAGATAGGAAGGAATTTCTCATTTTCAAATTCATTATTTAAGCGACTCAGAAAAGTTTTTTCCCATGCCTTCATTTTTTTTATAGATTTGCGACTGGCTGTAACACCTGTACTTACCCCCAACAAGAAGTCTGTTATCTCCATTAAGTCCAATTCTGGCATAATCTTTCTAGCAAGATTGCCAAAATCTTCTTTTGTAATAAGCGTAATTACTCCATTATAATTACATGCAATCATCTTGTTTATAGAATGCACCAATCGATTTTTCGAAAATAAGTTCAACAAATTCTTTCCTTATTCGCACATAACAAATTATTATCCAGAAACTGGATATCTTTCAGCCGAAGCCAACTTTACAACGGCATTTCGCTTATAATACCGTTTTTCTAACTGGATATCATTCAATAAAGAGTGATATCTGGAAACCGGATATCTCCACATGAAAGTCTGGAAAATCTGAGGAATAATAAAAGCCAGACCATGGTGTTCCCAACCTCTTACCTCCAAAAATTGAATAGCTTTTCACATAATCATAGTTATGAGATTTTTCCTATAGGTATAAACACCCATTTTCACGCCAATTTTGAATTATATTCATAATTAATCCATTCAGAAGATCAAGAATTACCAATAAACAGAGTTCAGATTTTATTCCTTATATGTGTAGGTATACTGCAGTCCTCTCTTTCCCAACATACCGAAGTAGCTCGCTAACCATTCTCTACCCCATCCTCTATAACTCTCTTTAACTAACTTATATCTACCTTCTAAAAACCGGAGCAGGCATCTACACCATGCCTGTTCGGGCTGCCCGAGGTTGATGAGCACTTCGGAGTCTCGCAGATAAGCGTAGACTTCAATCTTGCTTACCTGGAGAGAGTCATGCCTACAGATCAATACGATCCTCATTTTAGAATTTACACTGCTTACTACTTTGACGGCGAGGTGTCCTGGCAGTGGTTCAAGGCCCAGGCAATCGCCGAGTCAAGCCTTAACCCGAAGGCCGTAAGTCCTGCCGGTGCCGTAGGTCTTATGCAGCTCATGCCCGGCACCAGTGCAGAGGTGGCCAGGGAACTCTGGATTCCTGACAAACCGCTCGATCCTCAAATCAACATCCTTATGGGCATCCATTATGCCCGGAAGATGTGGGACATTTTTCAAAAGGAAACCGGCCTGGAGCGGTTGTGTTTCGCCTTCGGGGCCTACAACGCAGGGGCAGGCAATATCATCAAGGCCCAGAAGGTGGCCGGGAGGCCGGACATCTGGCGCGACATTGCCGCAGTCATGCCCCAGGTGACCGGGGATCATGCCATGGAGACCATCCGCTATGTCGAGCGGATATTGGCCATCAGGCAGAGGATGATCGGATAGGGCAACCCGAGAGAGGATGTAGGAGCGGCTTCAGCCGCGAACAGGGGGTGGCCCGAAGTCGGGAGTAACTTCCAGGTGCGGGGGAATTTTTCGCGGATGAATCCGCTCCCACTCTCACTCCCACAATTCCTTTCATAAGGAGAAGTCGGGATGCAGGAACTATACGGCCCTAAAGAGAAACAACGGATCTGGATTCGCATCCCGATCCATTCATTAATCAAACTGTGGAGGAAATACCGTGAAAGAAAAACTGATCGTATGGCTGGTATCCATGATGATGGAAAGGCTCAAGAGCGAGGACATGAAAGACTGGATCGATAAGGGGCTCGACATGCTGGAAGACAAAGTGGCCGAGACTTCCACCAAGACTGATGATCTCATCATTCTTCCTTTAATAGGCATCCTGCGTGGTGCCATGTCCATCCCTGACAACGACTGATGGACGAGGGAGACATCGCCCAGGAATATCAATCCAGGCATAATCAGGATGCAATCAGGGCAGCTCTGCCAATCAAAGTAGAGCGCCCCTCCCGCACCAGCTGTCTGGACTGCGAATGTGACATCCCGGAACTGCGGAGAATCGCGGTTCCGGGATGTGAACGCTGTGTGCGCTGTGAAGCGGAAAACGAGACGTTAAGGAGAAGATAAACGGTGAGCCCGGATCAATTGACAATTCTAACTGCAGTTATGACGCTGATCAGTCAGCTGGGTGCGGCCCCTATGGCGATCCTGCTGGTTTCCCTGTTCTTGTCGCCATGGCTGATCCTGGTCCTGGTTTCCATTGCTCAACATCGACGGTTTGAGGCAGTGGTCAAGATGTATGAGAACAACTATATCCAGACGGAAGGCATCAAGGCCCTGACCGAAGGATACAGCGAAATGACAAAGGGATACCGGGAACTGGTGCAATGGACCACCGCTGAAGTCACCGAGGCAAAAGAAATCGCCTTAAACAATATGCACTGCCCCATCGTACGAAAACACGCCAGGCCAAAGGACATACCCGCATGAGCAACGAACGATTGATGATGGAAGGCCAGCTGAGTGGTCTTAAAAATGAGACACGCAGCCTCAAGCTGAAAGTTGAAGGTCTTTGCGGCTCGCTGAGGGAAAATTTAAACACCGCTTTAACTCCCATTAACGAGCTGGATATCCCGATGATTTCCCAGCAGGCAAGAGACCTGGAACTGACCTATGCCGAGCTGCAGGGCAAAGAGTCTCGCATTGCCCGCCTGAACAAGGAGCTTGGCCGTGGGTAAGAAAGGCGATCGTGCTTCCAAAGAAGGAATTGCCAAGGATCTGTATGCCCAGGGCAAGACCCTCGATGAGATTTCCGGTCTCCTGGACATATCGGTCACCAGTCTCTCCAGATGGAAGGTGGAGACCAAGGCGCCCAGTGCGGATCTGGATGAATGGGATCTGGCCCGCCAGCGCCACCGTGACTTTATCGAAGAGTTGCGTGCCCTGTTCCGCGAAGAACTGGATCACATCAGGAGTCTGAAACCAGCAAATCGAACCACGCAGGATTATGACAAAGTCAGTAAGGCAGCGGCCATTGTTCGCCACTGGGATGATATCGAGCGGGCTGAGGCAGCAAAACAGATGGCGGAAGCAACGCCGATGGACATCGATAAACCGGCTCTCTTTCTGGGGAACCTGGAATGGCTGGCCATAAAGCTGAAAGAGACAGATCCGGAAGGGTTGAAGGTACTGGCCAGAAACTTTGATTCTCTGGTTATCCAGTTCAAAACAGAGCATGCGGCGGGAGAGCAATAATTTCACATGCGTAAGCGGCCTAAATTAACAGAAAACAGGTTTGATGCCTGGGTAGATGAGATCAAAGGCTGGATCACGGAATCCGTGTCCCCCTTTGAGAATGACACCCCGGCGAAGAAGGCAGCCCGCATGGAACGCGGACGCCACGACCTGCTCTATTTCTGTAAGACCTACCTGCCTCACTATTTCCCGGTGGAGTTCGGAGACTTCCATGCAGAATGGGAAGAACTCTCCGAGCTGCAGGATGAGGTCGCCCTGGTCGCTGCTCCTCGTGAACACGCAAAGTCCACCTTCTGGTCCTTTGCTATTCCGGTCCGCAACATTATTTACGGCCTCAAGAAGTTCCAGCTCCTCATCAGTGACACCAATGACCAGGCCGTTGGCTTTACCCTGCCCATCCGCCTGGAGCTGGAGGACAATGTCCGGCTTCGTCATGACTTTGGCGATATGAAAGGCGGAACCTGGAAAAGCGGTGATTTTACCACATCCAACGGTACCAAGACCCTGGCCCGTGGCAAAGGGGAAAAGGTGCGTGGACTCAAGAACCGCCAGTATCGCCCGGACTTTGCCGTGGTCGATGACTTTGAGAATGACGAGAACGTGGAAAACCCGAAGCTGGTGATAAAGGGAATGCGCTGGCTCAAGCGGGCTGTGATCGGCTCCATGGGTACCGGGTTCCTCTTTGCCATGGTGGGCAACCTTTTTCACCCGAAATCGGTGCTCTCTCAACTCATTGCCGAAAAGGACGCAGAGGGACATCCTCTTTATATCTCCCGCGTTTATCGGGCCTGGCTCGATTACGGCAAACCTGAGCAGCGTCCACTCTTTCCGGCACTTTGGCCTGCCGAGCGGCTGGAGAAAAAGAAGCGGACCATGGGGACCAGGGACTTCAATGCCGAGATGATGAACCTCACCGGCGATGATGACTCCCCCTTTCAGGAAAAGTGGTTCGTCTACTTCAAGCGCCTGGAGATCCCGGAGACAGTCATGCGGGTTGCCACCTTTGTCGATCCTTCTGCCAAAAACGGAGAAAACAACGATTTCAAGGCGATCATCACCGTGGGCCTGGACCGTGAGAAGATGGTCTTTCGCTGTCTGCACGCCTGGATCAGACACGCCAGCATCGGCGAAATGTTTCGGGCAGCCTACGCCCAGATAGACCATTACGGCGGACAGATCGGCATTGAAGAAAACATGCTCAAGGACTTCCTCCATGACTCGATCCATAACTATGCCCGTGATGTGGGCCGCTACCTGCCCTGGCAGGCAATCCACCATTCCACCAACAAAGAGGCCAGGATCATCGGCACCCTCAGTTACCTGGTGGAGCACCAAAAACTGCAGTTTGAAAAGGGCCACAGTGATCAGGATCTGCTGGTGGAGCAGCTCATCTATATCCTGAATAAAAACATCAACGATGACGGCCCGGATGGCCTGGAAGGCGCAGTGAACATGCTGCAGGGCGGAAACGGCAAGATCGAGTTTGAATCCACCGGCGTCTCCAGAGTCAGCACACAACTCAACAGTTACGTGAACTGATCATGATAGAAGAAAACAAAAAAACACCAGCGCCACCCATCTCCGACGAGATCGCCATTATCTCCAAAGACGTTGATGTAACCGCAGGGTTCTTCATGGAGAACCCGGATGTCACCATCCTGTCCGAGTCAAAGGGCAAGGGGCTGAAGCTCTATGACGAGATCGACAGGGACGCCCATGCCGGATCAGTGCTGCAGACCCGTTATCTCTCGGTTGCCGGTGAAAAGTGGGAGCTCACTCCTGGCGATGAGTCACCCAGGGGCAAGGAGATCTCCGAGTTTGTCATCAATGCTCTGAAGAAATGCAACTTTAAGCAGGCAGTCCAGGAACTGCTCCAGGGCATACTCTACGGCTACTTCGCTGCCGAGATTATGTGGAGCGTAAAAGAGGGAAAGGTGGTTCCGGCAAAGCTCATCGGCAAACACCCGCGCAGGTTCGCCTTCACCATGGAAAGGGAACTCCGCCTTCTTACCCGTGACAACACGACCCAGGGAGAAGAGATTCCCGATCGTAAATTTATTGTCTTCAGCTGTGGAGACAGTGACAACCCCTACGGCAAGGGACTGGGCCAGAAGATCTGGTGGCCGGTGTGGTTTAAGAAACACGGGATCAAGTTCTGGCTCATCTTCCTGGACAAGTTCGGCATGCCCACCGGCGTCGGCAAATACCCCTCAGGAGCAACACCTGATCAGAAGAAGACCCTGCGTGAGGCCATAGACGCCATTCACTCGGAGACCGGGGTCATCATTCCGGACTCCATGGCCGTGGAACTGCTGGAGGCCAGCCGCAGTGGCAAGGTAACATACGAAACCCTCTGCGAGTATATGGACAAGCAGATCTCCAAGGCTGTCCTGGGCCAGACGCTTACCACCGAAGTCTCCGGCGGCTCCTTTGCCGCATCAAAGACCCATGATGATGTGCGCCAGGATATCAAGGAGGCGGATGCCGGACTCCTGGCCGAATGTTTGAACCAGTCCCTGATCCCCTGGCTGGTCGACTACAACTTTGCCGGAGTAACAGAATACCCGACACTGCGCTTTATCACAGAAAAGGAACAGGTACTCAAAGATCTGGCCGAGCGCGATGAGGTCCTGGTCAACCAGATCGGCGTGGAGGTGGACGATGACTACTGGTACGACACCTACAACCTGCCACGTCCGGCAGGCGGCGCCAAGATCAACAGGCCACAGCAGGCCAGAGAATTCAGCGAGGCTTTAAAACCGTTCACCCCGGAACAGCAGGCCCTGGAAGATCTGGCCGACAGTTCCCTGGCTGCAACCGATCTCGGGGGCAACGAGGCGCAGATCCTTAGAATAGTTCAGGAGTCCACAAGCTATGAAGAGGCCATGGAAAACCTTCTTGCCTTTTACCCGGATATGGCGATGGACAGCCTGCAGGCAGGTCTTGAAAATGCGCTGCTTAATGCGGATCTCCACGGCAGGCTGATGGTGAAAGATGGCCATTGATCAAAGCTATACCCTCCCTATGGAGGGAGCCCAGTCCTTCTGGCAAGACAAGATCCAGATGGGCGCCGGTCAGTTTGCCAAACTTGCTGACGAAGCAAAGCTCCGGGCCTTTGCCGTATCCGGCATTGCCAAGGGCGATGAACTGAACACCGTCTTTACTGCCCTGCAGAAGGCTATCGATCGCGGAGACTCCTTTGGAAAATTTAAAAAGGAGTGTGCCGGGATCATCGAGCGGAGGGGCTGGACAGGAAAACGATCCTGGCGGGTGGATAACATCTATCGAACCAACATCCAGACCGCCTACAACGTGGGCCGCTATAAGCAGCTCCAGGAAGAGGCCAGTGTTTTTCCCTATTGGCAGTACGACGCGGTGAACGACAGACGAACCAGACCTACCCACCTGGCCATGGACGGAAGGGTCTGGCCTGCTGACCACCCGGTCTGGAACACCTGGTACCCGCCAAACGGCTACCGCTGCCGCTGTTCGGTAATCGGTCTGACCAAGGGCCAGGTGGAGCGGCGCAAGTTGGAAGTTGAAGAGGAAGACATCACCAATCGCCTGATCGAACCCATCGACACCACCACCGGCAACAAGGTGGCAGCCAGGCAGATGCTGCCCGATATCGGGTTTGAGCATAATCCGGGCAAGGTGTACTGGGAGCAATTCGCCCAGGTCGTAATCAATCGCCTGAAGACCTATCCGGAAGCACTTGCCGCAATGGTTGAAAAGGATCTTTCAGAAGTGGAAGAACTGCAAAAAACAGTAAAGGCCCAGAAAGCGGCTGAGAGTGCTTCCAAAAAAGATACGTCTTCAGGTACGTGAAATCAATTCTCGTTCAACCTGCGCGAATTTAAAAACAGTTTAAACGGGGTTCCGGTTGTGGAGATGAGGGTCGAAATCGATGACGCCAGATTGCAGGAGATTCTGGCCCGAAGTATCGAGCGCTGTGAGAACAAACAGCAGGCCTTGAAAGCCGTGGGCGCAATTGTCCGGGAATCGATCAGAACCAACTTCCGCGAAGGTGGCAGGCCGGAGAAGTGGCAACCCTCCAGACGAAGTTCAGCAGAGTCCATTCCAGGCCGGAGGATCGGCACCCTGCGGGACACCAACCGGCTGATGAACTCCTTCACCATCCGGGCAGATCAAAACAGCGTGGTGGTGGGGACCAACGTGGAATATGCCGCCACCCATCAATACGGGGCGAGGAAGTTCAGTTTCGGCACTGTGGTGGCAAAGGTGCCTGCCCATTACCGGACATTTAAAGGCAAATTCAAAATACAGGTAAAGGCCCATTCCCGGAAAATGAAACTGCCCTGGGGGGATATCCCGGCCAGGCCCTTTATGCACATACAGACAGACGACATCCGGGACATAGAAGAGATCCTGGCAGCTCACATCATTGGAGGAACAACATGAGTAAAAAAGAGTTCAAGGGATTTGATGACTATGTGGAGATCTTCCGGGGAGGTAAGCAGGTGGACTCCAGCGGCAATAGCCATGACGGCGATACCATGATCGACCAGGCCGTTGCCAGCTTCCAGGCAGAAACCCATCAGCCGCCCCTGGTGGTTGGACATCCAAAGGACAACGAACCGGCCTATGGCTGGGTCAAAGGTCTGCAGACAAAGACGGTGAACGGGGTCAAAACCCTGCTGGCCAAATTTGAAGAGGTGGTGCCGGAGTTTGAAGAGCTGGTGGCAGCAGGCCGCTACAAAAAACGGTCTGCCTCCTTCTATCCGGACGGGCGTCTGCGTCATGTCGGATTCCTGGGTGCTGTCCCTCCTGCAGTCAAGGGCCTTGCGGATCTCAAGTTTGATGATGGCGAGGGTGAGCAGCTCACCTTTGATTTCTATGACTATAAAACCGGGGTGATCGCCAGGATCATGGGCCGGATGCGTGAATTCCTCATTGAAAAGGAAGGAGTGGAAACAGCAGACCGGGTGATCCCGAACTGGGATGTGGACACGCTCAAAGAAGAAGCAGTGCGGGAAGATGTTGAAGAACCCGCCCTTTATACAGAACAAAAACCCCAGGAGGATACCTTGGAACCCAAAACCCAAAATTTCACAGAGGCGGATATCGAAGCGGCAAAAGAAGCAGGAAAAGAAGCGGCAGCAGCCGAGTTTGCAGAACAGGAAAGCACCCGCAAAAAGGCTGAGACTAAAACCGCAATCAAAGATTTCTGCGACCAGGGCATCAATAAAGGAATCCTGCTTCCTGCCTGGGTCGATGGCGGGATCAAGGAATTCATGGAAGGTCTGGACAGCGAGGAGACCATCTCCTTTTCCGAAGATAACAAGCAGACCAGCCTGGCCTGGTTCCAGGACTTCATGGAAAAGCTTCCCCAGTCGGTCAATTTCAAAGAGATCGCCACCCGTCAAGATCTCCCCGATAACGAAAACGCGGATGATATTGCCAAGCGGGCAAGGGAGTTCAAGGAGGCAGAGGAAAAGCTTGGCCGAACCATCTCCATCACCGAAGCCGTTGTCCATGTAACCAAAGGATAAAAAAACGGTTTGAGGTATGAGGTGTGCGGCTTGAGGTTTAAAGCCTTCCACCGCATACCGCATACCGCAAACCGCAAACCGATCTTTCAAGGAGACAGATATGAAACCAGTCTTGACAGAAAATTTCACAGCAGGCGCACCAATCTCTCCATACCGCATCTGCAAACATGGTGCCGCTGATGGCGCAGCACTCCAGGCAGCAGCCTCAACCGATGCCCAGTTCGGGGTGTCCGATTCCTTGGGTGCAACTGCCACTGGCGACCGGGTGGATATATTCACCATGGGAGTCGTTGAAGTGGAGTATGGCGGAGCCGTTACCCGTGGCGACAACCTGACAGCCGACGCAGATGGCAAGGCCGTGACCGCTGCCCCTGGGGCTGGAGTAAATGCGCGGACAATCGGCCAGGCCAGAGTGGCCGGGGTGGCCGGTGATATCGGCGAGGTCCAGCTTTCACCCGGCCAGATCCAGGGCTAACAGCGAAATCTTCATTAATCATAAATCAACTTTCTTTTTAACAGGAGATAAACCATGAAAGCACCATTTCCAATAGATCCGGCCTTGATGGCCATTGCCATTGCCTTCAAGAACCAGCGCATGATCGCCGACGAAGTCCTCCCCCGTTCGGTTGTGGGTAAGCAGGAATTCAAATACCTGGAACACGCCATGGCGGAAGGCTTCACCATTCCCGACACCAAGGTTGGCCGCAAATCCCAGCCCAACCAGGTGGAGTTCTCAGCCACAGAAAAGACAGGCTCTACTGAAGACTATGGTCTCGACGATCCGATCCCCCAGGCAGACATCGACAACGCCCCTCCCAATTACAACCCACTGGGCCGAGCCACAGAAGGCATCATGAACCTGGTGGAACTTGACCGTGAGGTTCGGGTGGCTGGCACAATCTTTAACGCCAACACCTACGGAGCAAATAACAAGGTGACCCTGGCCGGTACCGATCAGTTCAGTGACTTCGTGAACTCCGATCCCCTGGGTGTGCTCACCGATGCCCTGGATTCCATGATTATGCGCGCCAATATCATGACCATAGGCAGACCAGTCTTTTCATTCCTGGCCAGGCATCCGCAGATCGTCAAGGCCGTACATGGCAACTCAGGCGATTCCGGCATTGCCAGACGTCGGGACATTGCCGATCTCCTGGAGCTGGAAGATATCCTGGTGGGTGAGGCCTATGTGAACACTGCCCGCAAAGGCCAGGCCATGTCCCTTTCCCGTACCTGGGGCAAGCATATTGCCCTGACCTACCGGGACAAAACCGCAGACACCCGCAACGGGGTAACCTTCGGCGTCACCGCCCAGTTCGGCAGCCGTATCTCCGGCACCATTCCGGATAAGGATATCGGCCTGCGCGGCGGCCAACGAGTCAGAGCCGGTGAATCAGTAAAAGAGGTAATCTGCGCAGCAGACCTCGGCTACTTCATCCAGGACGCCGTAGCATAACAGGAACAGACCTTGGCTACTTCACCCACAAGCCCATAACCGAGAGCAACCAATGCCAGAATACACAGTCGAATTCCCCCTCATTCATAAGAGGAAAAAATACATGCCGGGAAAACCCGTGACCATGGATAAAGATCTTGCCGAGCCCCTCTTAAAAAAAGGAGTGCTCTCCATCCCGGAGCAACAGGCACCAACAGAAATCACCGAGGAAACAATTATCGCGGCCATAAGCAAACTCGACCCGATGAACGCCACCCTATGGACTGGCGACAACAAACCACAAATACCAGCACTGGAAGCGATCCTGAAAGGAAAGATCTCGGCCAAGGAACGTGATAACGCCTGGGACCGGTACCAAAAACAAACGGTATAAAAAACGGTGTGAGCTACGCGCTATGCGGTTTGCGGTCCTTAATCTTTTCCCGCACACCTAAAACCGCAAACCGCACACCTCAATTTTTAGGAGAAAAATTGCATGTATGCCACCCTGGATGATCTGAAAAAGCAGCTGCCGGAAGATCTCCTGATCCAGCTCACCGATGATGCCGGAAACGGCATCATCGATACCACGGTCACAGATAATGCCCTTGAGGCAGCAGACGTGGAGATCGACGGCTACCTGGGGGAGCGTTATGCGCTGCCACTCTCTCCGATACCAACCATCATCAACAAACAGGCAGTCGATGTTGCCATATACAACCTCTACGCCAGGCGCCAAGGTCCACCTGATCACTGGCAGTCCAGATACAACAATGTGATCCGCTTCCTGGAGAAGGTTGTAAAGGGTGATATCAGCCTGGGTGCCGAAGATCCGGACGCTGGAGAAGCGGATAATGCCGAGGTCAGTTCTTCCGATCGCATCTTTTCCAGGGATACCTTGAAAGGGTTTTAAACCATGAAAGAATTGATCCTTGCATCCAAGACAGATCTGCAGGCAGCACTGAGTTACATCAAGGACCGGGATATTTATGTGACCGAGGATATCCGCCTGATCCGAAACTCGGGCGGATATCCGGCCATTGGCATCAAGGATGGTGCCACCGGCTTTGCCACCCTGTCTTCAGATCAGGATGAGGAGTCGCTTTCCATCACCTTTGCGGTCTATGTCCAGCTTTTCAAACCAGAGGCAGGAGTCATGGGGGACGGAAACAAGAAAGGGGTGCTGGATGTGGCAACGGATGTCATCGCCACCCTGCGTAATAATGACCTGGGCGGGCTGGTCGAATCGGCCTTGCCATCATCCCAGGGAGGATCAGAGATCCTGGGCAACGACAACCTGGCAATCCTGATGGTGCCGGTCACCATGCAATACACACGATTTGACACTTTATAGGAGAAAACAATGGCTGGTGAAATAACAGGCAGAGAATTTATCTGTGCATTGAAAAAGGCTGCTGCTTGGCATACGCCGGTGGAATGTGGCCCAGATGACGGTCTGCTGATCCTTTCTGACGGGATAAAAGTAAGTGTGGATTCAGAGCTTGATGATTCTGCGGGCCAGGCCTGGATCAACGAGGCCGACCCAGGAATGATGAACGTCTCCGGCAATCAGGAGGCCTATATGCGTTATGAAGGCTTTGACACAGCCCTGGCCCTGATCATGGGTATAGCAGGTGTTCCCAGCCAGATCGATACCACCACAGCCTATTCCAACTGTTACAAGCTGGCCTCAAAAATTGACACTTTGTTTGCCACCCTGGCCATGAAGAAGCTGGCCAATGTGATCTGGGAGTTCCCCTCGGTTAAGCTGCACGGTTTCAAGATCTCGGGTGAAACGAACAAGCCACTCAAGATCAGTCTGGATATCATTGGTGACAAACTGGACAGGGCATCCGCCACCAACACTGCTACTACCATGGCAACTGTCACGATGCCGGATAAAAAGAACCGCATCCTCATGAACAAGAATTCGGTCTTTCGTATGAATGATCAGGCCGATATTGCTCTCGCCGCTGGTGATCAGATATTCCCATCATCCTTTGAGTTGACCTTTAACCGGCCCATGGATGCCGAGGCCACCGGAGGCCAGGACGGAGTGGACGAACCGGCAGACAACGGTTTTCCCACCGCTACCCTGAACCTCAAATTCCCCCGATACAACACGGCAAACAACGCCTTTTTTGATGACTGGGAAGCCTACACCTCCAAGAAGATGGATATCACCTTCACCGGCAAGGAGATCGAGACCGGACAAAACTATATGTTTCGCATCCTCCTGTCTCACTTGAAAATCGCAGATCCGGAGGCTGCAATGTCTGGGCCTGGCAAGATCCCCTTCTCCATGCAGTGCAATATCCTGGGTGCGGATGTTGCCCCTGCAGGAATGACCAACCTCGTGGAGCCCATGCAGATCGATGTCATAAACACCAGAACCACCGATCCCCTGGCATAACTTGTAGGAGCGGTTTCAACCGCGAACAGAGGGTGGCCCAAAGCCTAAAACCTGGACTAGATCTGGGAAATTTTTCGCGGTTGAAACCGCTCCCACACAGAGCAACGAACATGAAAAACACCACCATGGAATCACCATTGAAATTAGATGAAATCATCGACACCCACGAAGAGCAGCTGCCCATGTGGGTGGCTTATCCTGGCTCAGGCACCTTCAAAGTCCTCACCAGGCCCCTGGGGAGAAAGCAGGCTGAGTTCATCGAAGCCGCCACCGAACCGCAATGGGACCTGGCCACCATGCAAAAACGCCAGGTCTTAAACACAGAAAAATATCTACAGCTCTTTCTGGACTGGGTGATCGTTGACTGGCAGGGACTGACGGTCAAGGATCTGCGCCGTCTGGTCCTTCTCAAAGACTGGAAAAAACTCAGCCGCCATAAGGGTGAGATCGGTTGTGATGCCAAGGCAAAACTCCTGCTCATGCAGTTTTCCCCTGCCTTTTCAACCTGGATTAACCGGGTGTGCCTGGACATTGAGCGCTTTAACGCAGAGCGGGAGGAAGAGGCCGAAAAAAAGCCATAGAGGCGGTTGGCTTCTGCCTGGACTATCCGGGCATTAACTGCCGCCAGTGTGCAGACAACCTGGAAAAAGATGAGATAGAGCCAGATTGTGATACTTGCCAGGTAAACACATGGGACGTTGATACCAAAATGCTCCTGGTTTTATATGATCGAGTCTGCCCCTGGGGGGAGCTTGTTCATACCAGTTTTAAAACAGCTTTTAACGACCTTGAAATTCCGGTTTTTAAACATCGAATGATGCGCCGTAACCTGGTGGCCATCCACCGGGAAATAAAAAAACAACAAAAGGAAAAAGACAAGGAGTGAGGTTTGCGGCATGCGGTATGCGGAAAAGATCATTACCGCATACCGCACACCCCAAACCGCAAACCGTTCTTTCAAACCATGACCAACGCCAAAGTAGCCATAGAACTGTACGTGGATGACAAGGGAACACTCCGCATCAAACAGTTTTCAAGTGACGCTGAACAGTCATTTAAGAAAGTGGAACAGGCAGGCACCAGTGCGGCTGGCGGAATTCAGGGAGCTTGGGAACAATTAAAAGGTGCCTGGGTCGGGATCGTAGCCGCCATCATGGCCATGCGTGAGGCCTGGGATATGGCCAATTTAGCCGCTAAGGCAAAACAGGAAGAGATTGCTTTTGCAAACCTGGCAGCCAGCTATGGGACCAATTCCAAGGTCATTATTGCTGCCCTCAAAGAGGCTTCCGGACAGACCATCGACACTATGACTCTTATCCGTAACGCTGGCACGGCCATGATGATGGGTATTGCTCCGGACAAAGTGACCGAGCTCATGAAGATCGCCAGGGCAACGGCCAAGATGACAGGCCAGACCACGGTCAAGGCCTTTGAAGATATCACCCTGGCGGTAGGCCGTCAGTCAAAGATGATCCTTGATAATCTGGGCATCATCGTTGACGTGGAAAAGGCCAATGAAACCTATGCCAAGTCCCTGGGTAAGATCGTCAGCCAGCTCACAGACACCGAGAAAAAGCAGGCCTTCATGAATGCCACCCTTACCGCAGGCGGTGAGTTGATGGACAAGATGGGCAACCAGACGGATACAGCTGCAGACAAGCTGGAACGCTGGAAAGCCAGATGGACAGACGCAACAGTGGTTATCGGCAATGGAATCTTGACGATTGCCATGGGGGTTGAAGGACTATTTACCGGTATTGGAGTCGCTATAAATGGAAGCATTGGCCTGGTTGGAAAATTCGAGTCCAAGTTAACTGGTTTAATGGCAAGAATACCTCTTGCCGGCAGACTTTTCAAACCAATTGCCGACGGTCTTGAAGCCGTCTCAGAGAACGCTGAGATAGCCGCAGACATCGGCCTGAAACATATGAAAGAGACCTGGGACACGATGCTTTCTCTTTGGAAAAAAGGAGAACCGACAGCCAATAATGTTCTGAAAAATTTACAAGGTCAAAAACAGGCAACTACCGACCTTGCCAAGGAACAAGAAAAGCTCCTGGCCCTCAACAAAAAAGACGAAGCCAACACCGCAGCAACAGCAAAAGAAATGTACAAAGAATTAGGCCAGGGGGCAGAGTCCTATTTCTCTGCCGAGGCCACAGAGCTGGTGAAAAAAGCGGCCAAGTGGAAAGAGGCCGGGGCCGAGACCCTGGTCGTGGAAGAATGGTTGTATGACCAGCTCGGTCAACTCTCGGCCCAGGCCTGGGAGAAACAGGAAACAGATGCCGGTCTTGCCATGGATAACCTGCAGGCCCAGTCCCGCACCCTGGTGGATGAGATGCTGGCCACCACCCAGGCAGGCATGGAACAGCTTGATCAATACGGAATCAAGATAGACGGTCTGGACGGTACGGCATTTACCGTGTACGCAGCCCTGGATGGTTCGGGTATCGAATCCACCATCGATCGACTGATAGGCCGCTTTCAGCAACTGGCAGCGGTTGCCTCCTCTGCCGGATCTGCTGGCAGTAGTTCGGTTCCGTATGAAAACACAGATTCCTCCAAGTCTGCTGCACAAGTAGCCAGTGAACAGGCCAGCTATAACAGCTCCACCACCATCAACATCAATCAGAAGATGTCCCGTTCCGATGTGAATTCCATCATCAGCGAACAAAATCGGCTGGAGGCACGATCCTGATGGCGGCAATCAGATTTGAGCTTGGCGCAAACGTTCTCCAGTTTTCCAAAGGCATCCAGTACCCGGTATCCAAGCCCGTGGAAAAATCACAAGTAGTTGACCGTACTGGTGGCGGCACCCTGCAGGTGGAAGAACTGGGGGTGACCATCCGTCAGTTTCCCATCGTCTTCAAGGGCCTGCCCCTGGCCGACTACAATGGTCTGATGTACTGGCATGACCATATCTGCAACGGGGCGGAACATGAATTCACCTACTATGACGAAGAAGGAAATCCAAATACCGTCAAGTGCCTCACCACCAGGATTGATTTTCCCCAGATCTCCTATCAGCGCTTTTCCGGAGAACTGCTCCTGGAGGTGGTGGGATGAGATTTGACCTTAGCCCTGCCTTTATCGCTGCCAAAGATGCTTCTTTCAGGCGTCCCCGTCAGCTGATGATCTTCAACTTTCCCGATGCCGGGCCGGTGTATCTCTCGGATCAGCCCCTGGGCGTTGCCGATGGTTTGAGCCATGAGTACCTCCCTCTGGTGGAAGGGTGGGGAGAGCTGCAGGATACGGTCGGCGATGTTCAGGCCGTGGATAGCGGCGAGATCCGGCAGATGAGTATCACCCTCTGGAACGGAGGGAAGCCCCCCTTTTCTGACTATTTTCTTGCCGAATATCCTGAGAACGTGGAGGTGGAACTCTATCAGTGGTTTGCAGGGCTGGCCGAATCCGACGCGGCCCTGGTCGATCGTTTTGTGGTTCAGGACCCTATCGAATTTGACGAGGCCTCCAGGCTGCTTAACCTGGACCTGGTCTCTTTGTCCATTCGTTACGATCAGCCGATCGGCGATCTCCTTACCAAAGAGGCCTGGCCCTATGCTGCAGATAGCGATATCGGCAAGGGTATCCCCCAGGCCTTCGGGAGTACCGGCCAGATTCCAACCTTGCAGGCCAAAGCCGCTTTGACACTCAGCCTCAAGGCGTCAATTTTGTCAGACACCATGACGATCCCTGTCTATGAGGATCTCGATGAGCTTCTTTTTCCTGCTTCCGGCACCGTACAGATCGATGAAGAAAAAATCCGCTACAGTGGCCGGACAGCAAACAGCCTGGCAGTTCTGCAGCGCGGCTACCTCTCCGAGGCCACCGAGCACCTGGACAAACGCCAGATTGTCCAGGTGATTACCGACCACACCTTTTTGTTGTGCGCCGGGCCGGTAACAGCAATCAACAATGTGAAAATCGAGGGCTATCCGGCACCGGCAGAGACCTATAGTGTTCGTCCGGATCTTGACCCGGCCAGGATCATTTTCAATGAAAAGCCCTGGGTAAAAAAATACGCCGAGGCCACCCGTTTCCTGGCCATGCAGTTTGACGGAGTGGCATCCGGTAATTCAGCCTTGCAACCGGCAAACGCCTTTGACGCTGCCGACCTGGCCACTGCTGCCGTGATCAAGCCGGGCAACAACACACTGGCCCTGATCCAGGACACTGTCAACCGCAACCGGGGAGAGATCCTCCGTGCCTATCTGGCCGTGGAGCACTGGGAATCCGGTAACTTTCTCTCAGACTATGCGGAGGTCTGGGTTTCGGGTATTGGGGTGTTGGGCAGATTGTCCAGACCCAACCCGGCAGACGAGATCGAGATCGACGCCGATGTGGATGTGGATCACGGCCATAGTCACGAGATCGGAGGAGAACATGCCCATCCTTTTACTGATCCGGCTGTACAGACAATTGATCCCACCCATGTGCATGATTCGACTGTGCAGGGGGCTATAATAACCGACGGCAGCACCACCGGCCTGCCATCGGTTGTTTACACGAATCTGTCCACCAGCAAAGTTGTGACCTTTTATTATGCTGGGCAGAGCGGGATCATATCCCAGAGACTGCATGTACGATTCAGGACAGCAGGAGCCGGTACCGTAACCCTGAATATACCTGGTACTGACCCGACCTGGATTGCAGCAGATATGACGGTTGACCAATGGTTCAACATATCACCTGCCGTGAGCTCTGTGAGTTTCACCCTGGGCAAGTCTGGCACTGTTGGTGGGAATGTAACATTTCTGGAAGTCACTCTGGAGACCACCCTGGTCGGGGCAATAGCACCGATTGTCACAGGTGTCACCTCAAATGCTTCCGGAGGTAATGTTCTTCAGGACGGCACCGGACTCAAGGCCCCGGACGATGTAAACGACCTGACCACAGATAACCGGGGGGTGACCGTTAAAACCCAGGAGAACCCGTCCCGAACCGTGGTCAACCTCTTTGATCTGACCAAACAGGTCAACTTCAACTGGGCTTGGTTCACGGGTCGGGAGATCCGGGTCACCTATTATGATGCCGGAGTGGGAGAGGCCAAGTCCGTCTTTATCCTCCATGCGTTTTTCGATATCGAGTATGTGCCCACCGAGGTTGTCTACTCAGAGAAGGTGACAGCAGAGGTGATAAGCATGGCCGATCGTACCAGGCCCGATCAGGGCATTAGGCATCTGCTCACCACCAGAGCCGAGGTTACAGCAACCGATTTTGACGAAGACTCTTTCGCGGCCATCTCCCTAAAATATACCAGCCTGGGTTACACCCTGGATGGCCTGGTCGATGCGACGCTGACCGTTCGCGAGGCAATCAAAAAGATCTGCCTGCAGACCCATTCCCGGTTTTTCACCTCGGGAGGCAAGCTCAAGATGGCGCTTCGGGAAGGCCATCCGGAGACCAAACCAGTTGCCCGTCAGCTCACCCAGGACAATCTCCAGCTCCGCTCCATCTCGGTTGCCAGACAGCCACTGAGAGATATTTCAAACCGGATTCAACTCTTTTTTAAACGAGACTGGATCGCAAGTGAAACCGACACCTCCGGATACATGGACTCTGTCACCAAGGAATCCAGTGGTTCCGTTGCCAAGTTCGGACTCAAGGTAAGAAAAGACGGATTCAATTTTGACCTGATCCGGAGTGCAACCATGGCAGGAGCCGTGGCCGATTTTTATCTGATGACCGATGCCTGGCCATCGAGCTTTTACACCTTCATGGCCTACCTGGACCAGTTCGATCTGGAAAAGGAAGACGTGCTGGAGGTGTCTGCCAAGTTCAACCGCATGAACAAGGTACCCATGGTCATGCGGGCCATGGATCGGATTTTTGGTTCTGCCAAGAACAGTTCCATCAACCTTGTCCGGATCGTGGCCGAAAATCTCTATTACCTCCTGAAAGAGCTGGCCGTGGAGGACACAGTTCTGATCATGGATACCCTGAGTATCATGATCACCGAGATCGGTGAGTTTGCCGACGCCATCCACGTCCTGGATCAACTCTTTGCCCAGCTGCATGTGAGCCGCGAAGATGCGGCCCTGATTTCAGATGTCCTGCTGATTGTCTGGGATATCCGTAATGAGCTGGCCGAGTTCATCACTGTTTTAGACCAGACTCTGGGTGAGCTGGATTGTCTGCGAGAGGATTCGGTGGTTGTGGCAGACGTGCAGGAATTCTGGTCCGTCTATGGATACGGTTCAGGAGGCTATGGTCAGGTACCCTATGGAGGCCTCTCCGCCTACCGACAAAAGAATCCGGGCCAGGTGTATATCTTCGAGCAGCTTCTTATGGCACTTAGGAGTCGTTAAAATATAACTATAACAAAACGATCTGAAGTGGTATATTGTCGTCATGACTATTACAGAAGACGACATTAAACTTATACGCACCAGATTCAATATGCTTGCGTGGTCTTTGGATGAACGGATGAGGCG
>JAHIUA010000105.1 GCA_018817385.1 Pseudomonadota bacterium | reverse complement strand
TAGCGAAAATTAGAGAAATCGAGACCAGATTTTCATGGATTTGAGGCGAATAGCAGGTCTATTTAACGAAAAGCCATGGAAATATGGGCCGATTTGTCAAATTTGCAGCAGATTTATGTCTAAGTCCGACAGGCTCCTAGCATAGACTGCATTTAAAAGGCAAATCACAAAAGGTGAAAAGAAGAAAATGAGAGAGATTATGGTATGAATTTCCCCAACATCGGAAACAGGCCGAAAGACTATGAACTCATATTCAAGCACCTCCCCATGGGGATAATCTATCTGGATCGGGATTTCACGATTCTCAACATTAATCCCTATTTTCTGGAAAAATTCGGGGTAACACTTGATAACGTCAGAGGAAGGCGTTGCTATGAACTGCGCGCTGAAATATTGGGAGAGGGGAAAAAGCGCCTCAAACCGTGCTGTGGCTGTAAGGTTCCAGAGGCAATAGAGACGAGAGATGTTCTGACCTTCGTCAATGAGGTCACTCCAGGGTTCATGGCCGAAATTACCATTGTTCCGGTAAAGAACGAGAGGGGAGATGTCTCCGGGGTTATAGAGCTGGTACAGGATATTACCCAAAGTTTGAAAGCAGATAGGGAGCTGCGGGATAGTAAAGAAAAATATAAAAGCGTGGTTGATAATATCGGGATTGGTGTATCACTGATCAATCCAGACATGGAAATCATTGCCATGAACAAGCAAATGTATAAATGGTTTCCGAATATTGATGTTTCCAAAAGACCTGCATGCTTTCAAGCCTTTAATAACCCTCCCAGGAAAAATATCTGTTCCTATTGTCCCACATGTAAAACATTACAGGATGGACAGGTCCATGAATCGGTAACGGAAACGCCATTTGGCAATGAAATTAGGAATTATAGAATAATCTCTTCACCTATTTTAAATTCGGAAGGAAAACCCACCGCAGCAATAGAGATGGTCGAAGATATTACCGAGAGCAAAAAGGCGAAAGAAAAAATACAAGAATATCAGAATAACTTGGAAGAACTGGTCAAGAAGCGTACCAAAAGACTGTCGGTCATGAACAGGGAATTGAAAAATGAAATTACTGATCGCAAGGAGGCTGAGGAGGCCCTAAAAATTAGTTCAAATAAAACAAAGATCTTTGCCTATTGTGTTTCGCATGATCTCAAAAGTCCGGCAATTGCTATCTATGGTCTGACAAGACTTCTGAATAAGCATTATGAAGATGTTCTTGACGAAAGAGGGAAGAATTACTGTCAGCAGATTATGAAATCGTCAGAGCAGATTGCGGCTCTTGTAGAAATGATCAACGTATATATATCGACTAAAGAGATATCTCAGAAAATAGAAAGCATCAAACTTGCAGAACTGCTTTTTATGATTAGAGAAGAGTTTGCCGATCCTTTAAATATTCGGCAAATAAAATGGACAGAACCTGAATACCTGCCGGAAATAAAGGCAGACAGAATTGCCATATTGCGGGTCTTAAGAAATTTTGTCGATAACGCATTAAAATACAGTGGTAGCGATTTAAGCGAAATAGGAATCGGTTATAGGGAAGATGATGAATACCATATTCTAAGCGTCAGTGATGATGGCATCGGTTTAACAGAGGAAGAATCCAAAAATATTTTTGAGCTGTTTAAACGACAGACGACGTCCAGTGGTATTGTAGGTTCGGGACTCGGCCTTGCCATTGTTAGAGAGATAGCGGAGCAACATAAAGGTAAGGTGTGGTCTGAACCCGGTTCGAAAAAAGGTATAACTTTCAACCTTTCCATTTCAAAAGATTTGTGATCAGTTACTCCTTATTCAAATTTGGGCTGAACACTCAGTCTACCGCGTCGGATTACCACTCCGAATAACGAAAACAAAAGCCACCGAACAATTGCATGCACCAGGTGGCGAGAAGTCGGCGGGGCCGCTGACGCGGTAATCTTAAGTGGCGTCACAGGTGGTTGGATGCGTTAATATTGCCACATCGAATATCTGATTACATCCAGTAACCCTCGGGTTAACCTTCCTGTATACTGTCAGGTTTGGTCCAGTTCAGGTGAAATCAGATCTAGAGATAATTAGGAAGATCACGCTCAATCTATCAAGCTTCCAGGCAACCAATGTGTTGCTTGGCTGTAAAGTTAGGGGGGAATAGATTGAAATAACAGATATTCTGGACAGATGGTTTTATGTTGAAAATAGCGCGAAATTAACTTTGTGCTCATTTTATGGTTGAACAATATCAGATAGTTGTCGAGGGGAAAATTTATTAGAGTACATAATCGCATTGATCGGAGTGACAGCCTGAACAGCAAAAAGATGCCTGCGCTTAAATGTATCGAGCGGTCGCGATTGAGAAATAAATAGCTTAAAGGGGGTATCCACTTAGCGCAAGTACATACTGTATGTAGTATAGTGCGCTGCGGGACATTACCCATACTTCGTTATATTTTACGTTGTAAATTCTTACTATTAGGCTCTGATTCGTTTTCGATTAAACCCATCCGCTGGCTTGTGTTGCGAGTTGTTGTCGTGTTATCCATAGGTTACTTAGTCTGGAGAAGGCGCATCGCAATATGTAGTGGTCACTTGCGCTAAGTGGATCCCCCCCCATAGCTTATTGTGGGACAGACACTGACGACTCATTTTTGATCAGGAGGAGGAATTCATGGTTCCCCTTCGGCCCGAGGATGGGACTGGGGATGATCTGTTTGGCCTGAAGGCCTATTTGGTTCACAAAATGAACAACCGATTCGATGGCCTGCTGATGATGGGCGGGGTTACGAACGACTCCCCCTGGAGGAATGAGTTGGCGTGGAAGTTCAAATTGCGGTTTGATCAAACAGATGATGCTAATTGTCTCGGAAAACAGGGGAATGAGGGGCGGGATTAATTTGGTGAGGGAGATAAAGGCGGCATCAATAACCGCGAGGTCGATGGGATCCGGTACCTGTTCCCGGGAGATTTTTCTGGCATTGAATCGTTCAATGACCACCACGCGTTTATCCTGGCGTATCTTCCAATCCAGTTGACCATAGGCAACATCTATGGCATAGACTTTTTTGGCCCCATGCTGGAGAAGGCAGTCGGTAAATCCACCGCTGGAGGCCCCTATATCGATACAGACAAGCCCGGAAGGATCAAAGGGAAATGCATCCAGAGCACCTTTGAGTTTAAGCCCCCCCCGTGAAACATAGGGACATCTCTCTTGAATCTCCGGCAGAATGTCCCCTGAAAATTGACTTCCTGCCTTGTCAACTCTCTGGCCATTGACGAAGACTTCACCAGCACCGATAACACCTCGTGCCTGCTGCAGGTCACTGCTCAGTCCGCAACGGACGAGAAGTTCGTCTAGACGTATTTTTTTCTGACTGGCCACGATGTATCAAATAATTGGGGATATAGGAGCTTGTCGGACTTAGACATAAATCTGCTGCAAATTTGACAAATCGGCCCATATTTCCATAGATTTTCGTTAAATAGGCCTGCTATTCGCCTCAAATCCATGAAAATCTGGTCTCGATTTCTCTAATTTTCGCTACGATTCTCTAAATCCGACAG
>JAHIUA010000038.1 GCA_018817385.1 Pseudomonadota bacterium | reverse complement strand
CTGCTGCAAATTTGACAAATCGGCCCATATTTCCATAGATTTTCGTTAAATAGGCCTGCTATTCGCCTCAAATCCATGAAAATCTGGTCTCGATTTCTCTAATTTTCGCTACGATTCTCTAAATCCGACAGACTCCTAGTTACTTGCAACATATATACCAAGAAAATTATTCCCGATACAGGTCTGTCCAAGTGTCCGCATTAACCAGGAGAGCCTTTTTGCTGGCAATGGTGCGGCTCGAACCTGCATGAAACTCCGCTAGGCCAGTGGCTGGCCACTGCGAATGAACAGCCAGGTAAAGGTATTTCTACTCTTGGACCAGTTCCCCTACTCATACAACCAGCAGTGGAGTAGGCAGGGCAGTTCAAAGAAAATGGAGAAGACCCAATCTGAATAGTTAGTCCCTTAGAAATTCTTTTCGCGTTTTGTTAAAAAGAATTTCGTGAAAGTACTTTCACCTCTCAAGGGGGTACTGTACTGAGTACCGGCTTCCCGTTCATCACCGGTGTTATGAAACTAAGCAAAAAGAGGAGAAAGAAAAACGACCTTTCCCCTCATGATCCTTTACTTCTTGCCCTTCCTTTTAAAACAAGAAATTCAAAGTGCAATACCCTCGGTAGCCCTCTTCATTTCCCAATAGTCTTAAAATTTCAGCGCGAAGGAAGAGCCTTTTGACAATGTTGATTTTTGCCCCTCCACCCAGAGTGAAAAAGTCACCTTTCTGATTGTCGCTTGCCGACTCATCCATCACCCAGATTTCATTGTCACCAGAAAATTCTCTTTCATATCGTGCGATTAAAACAGTGGAAAGCTCAACCTGCTTAACCTCCAGAAAATTCTTCTTGATTTTTACTCCTGCTCCTGTCCTTAACGATATCCCTGATTCCAGGGTAACAGGCGCCAAAATTTTATCTTGAAAATCTTCATGCATTATCTTGTTATAATCGAAAGTTATTTCCGGCTCGATCACAACTCCCTGGTTCAATGGGAGAGTAAATCCCACTTCCAAAGATGTTAAAAAGTTCCCTCCGTCGTAGTCTTGCCGGTATCCCAATCCTGAATATCCAGGGACTTCATTGATAAATTTCAGCAAACCTCCCATTACGGTTGCATCGGCATAAAAATGAGGTTTGCCGTATCCCTTATAATTCTGTTGATATAAAAGATAGGCAGCGCCTTGAATATTACGTACTATATTATTAATATCTGAATAACCGGTGAAATTTCTCTCAGAAGTATCTACAGTTTTGTTTATCTCTGCATACCCTGTAACTCCACCAACAGAAAGAACTCCGTTTTTGATCTTGAATTCCTTATCAAGTCCTACCCCGGTACCATGAGTCTGATAATAGGTTTCGTCGTTAGCGTCAAATCCAGAAACATTCAACCCATAGGCTCTTGACCAGACAGTATAGGTGTCGACGTGTTCGGTGCTGTCGTTCTCTTCTTGCACTCCCGAGGTGAATAGGTGTGCAGACCGTATATCTTCAAGACGGAGCTGGGTATCATACATCACACTCCTTCCAAGCTGTTGCGCAGTTGTAACATTTGTTGCATAGCTTTTCAGATGATCGGGGCCATAAACAGCATAAAGCAACCATTCATTCGTTTGCAGTCCATTATTCTGAAACCAGTATTGCAACCCCCCTCCTGGTCTATATTCTTTGCCGTCGCTTGAGATCTGGGCAGCAGCAATTCCTCCAAGTAACACTTGGTTTGCTGGAACTTTGATTACGTAGATACTTTCAAGGGGATTTCCCCATGTATCCAATACCGCAAGATTATTTCTTGTACCGTTAACAGAATTGTATGTATCACCAAACCAGCGACCCATTCCATATTTACTGAGATTTTCTTCTCCATAGCCCCTCCTCACAAGAAAAGTTGGGGTTTCAGATTGGACGAACTGAACTCGTGTCCCTTGGAATGTGGAGAAATCCTTGAAACTGGTGAATCCTGCCTGACCGACAATATCGCCTTTCCTGTTCAGAATATGCCTTTCTTGGGCGGGAGTTATTCCTCCAGGTTGACTCTTCAGCCTCTGATACTGGATATCAAGGGAATTTAATTCGTTGTTCCAACTTACAACCTGTGGGGATTCGGCAAGGGCTTGAAAGGAAAAAAACAGTAAAAACAGACAAGTAGACGTGTTAAGCAATTTTTTTTTCATTCTTATCCTTTCAAAAAACTCTATTAAACAAGCTGCCTCCATTACGCGTTAGAGTAGAGTGGACCCCTCTGCGGAGACAAAAAAATCTCTCTTTCCAGAAAAGGAGAGAAGATGAACAGATACTGTCCTCTGCTTAGAGAGTGAAAGACAAAAAAAGACGAAGAGAGGAAAATCTATTTTGCCACATTCAATCGCTGAAATTTACGACAGCTATATTAAATGGCATCTTATTGGAGCACCTTGACATTTTTTCCAATAATGGCTTGATTTCTAAGGATTGATGGGGAATTGCTTTTAATTCTGTCTCCAGATAATCTTTTGAATCCAGGTAACCAATCTGGATGAATGAATCAATAAGATATGGCACACCATCTGATCCCAGAGGGGATTGCCCTTTGTTGACCTGAAAATGGAGATGCGGGGCATCAGAATTCCCTGAATTTCCAAGTAGTCCTAAGACCTCTCCTTTTTTAACAAAATCACCTTTTTTAAATTTGAGAGTTCCAGGAATAAGATGGGCATAAAATGCTGAATACCCATTTCCTATGTCTTGGTAAACATAATTTCCGCCAGCTGTATCAATGGTGATGTTCGCTGGCATTTTTCCTGGTTGTCCATCGGGCAGGTTGTTAACAGTATTTAAAATTACTCCATCTGCCACTGCTATGATTTCTTCTCCATATTGTGGATAGCTTTTATTCTCTTTTGGATCCCCTGTGGAGAGTTTGTTGTCACTGGTAAGTTTGATCCAATCCACGGCCCAACGTTCAGGTGTTTTCAAGGCCCCATCTATCGGCATAGTCGTTAGTCTGTGGGGTGAATAAAGCCCTACCGCATCCGCCACCCAGTTGTTACCCTTTAATGGTGGAGAAATCACCGGTACAGGTTCAAAGTTCACAGCAGCTTGAGATATATGCTGGGTTATCGTTTTATCCATCGATGGCGATGGGCTTGCATTTGACAATGTGATTATATGATTAAATTCACTGGGAATTTCTGAAACATCTTCAAACAATAGGTTAATTCTTATATATCCCATTTGACCTGGTCCAAAAGTTGTTGTGGCTTGGGCTGAACCTGGAATACGTATCAGAGTTAACAGTTCTTTTTGAGACAAGGATATGATTGGGCCTGCAGGGGTAGCAGGATCAATGACTTTAAGGTTTTCCAGTGTAACTTGATGTGACAAGGCATTTATGCAAATTATTTCATAATTAGTCTGTATTGTTCCGTTACTTAACATAGCAGGTCTCGGTTCTGCTAGTATAGATGTTACAAGAGGTGTCAGTTGTGAAGTCACAAAAGATGGATTGTTTGGACCAATATTTGTTTTACATCCTACAATAGTTAAAATTACTATCAGTACTCCAACTGTAAATAAATCTCTTTTATTAGCCAAATTATTCCTTTGTTGTTTTTTATTGACAGATATTATCTTCTAATTCAAGACCACCAAATCAAGCCGATTTTATAAAATATTCTATTCCAATGCAAAAAACAAAGCCTATTAACTTCAGGCACCATCATCGTTCAACAATCATTCCATATAAAAAAGTATACACCCAGAGAAAAATGAGTGTCAATCAAAAACAAGCAGCAAAGAAAATGGAGTGAACGACAAGGTTATTGACTATGATCCTTAAGTCAGAGCATCAGGGAAAAGCACAAAGAAAGACAAGCTACCTATCGACAATATGTCACCGAAACGATATCAGAAGAAGAATTCAAGCTGATCCGCGGAGCATTACAAAGGAATCAATTAACCGACAGTGATCGTTTCAGAGGAGAAATAGCGAAGAAGTACTGAATAAGGGTCTCAAATCGCGGCCAAGGTCGGCCCAAAAAAACTGCCACCCCCGCCCGCCTCTTTCTGTGTTTCTTTGCAGGCAAAAGACGTTACTGCTGCCACCTGACACGGGCCTGAACCAGGTAACATCTTGCTTTTTTATTGTACCTACTCAGGTGAGGGTCAACAATTGGCAAACGAAGAGTTGCCCCATAGTCAGGAGTGGTACAGATCAGAACTGAACCACTCCTGACAAGAAACTCTTTCGCCAATTCACCCTGTCACTGTTGAGGGACAAGCGGATTGCAATTCGTTATGGTCACTTTTCCCTGGAGCATGTTTCCCTTGGAGTATTCACTGAAAATACACGTATTACTCTTGGGGTCGTAATTCTCAATCCACAGATTGTCATCCTTCCAAGTCGCTGCCAAATGATGCTGGCCCTCCGGAACAGAGATCCTCATCACACCACCATAGCGTTTGACAAAAACCTGTTGGAGACGAAAAAAATAGGTCGCCCATCCAGCAAGGAGAATGACCAATGCGACAGCAACAGCAACCTTCCAATTCTGTGCTTTTATACCAATACCGTAAACCACCCCACCAACAAGAACACCTATTGCAATCCAATACAAATACGTAATCACTGTTAAATTCTCCTCGTTAAGAAATCGTTTCATCTCATGTCAGGTACCTCTTCAGCGGTACCTGAGCCGTAGTTTGCCAACTTTTGGGCATCACCGGAATAGTTACATTGTTACCATATATGGTGGATTTTTTTCCCAAGGGAACTCTCTGCTGCTTTTTCATGCTGCCAGTTCAACCATTGGCAGCATGTTACAATTGTCCCCTTCTCCGAGCCTCCTTTCCAAGGGAGATTGGTGCATGATCTTCATATACCAACCATCCTATTGGATAATGGCTTTCCTTGCTTTCGCCATCAATTCAAAGGCATACAGAGAGATGTTCATATTTCAAAGAGTTCCACAAACACTCAACAACAAGATAGACCACTGTTTATAAAAATTATCAAACCTCTTTAAAGGAAATATGCCTTTTTGTATCCTTAAACCAAATTCACAGCCTCTATGTTACCCCCCACCTACAGTTCTATAGGACGCCCCGCATCTTCGCAGTCCCGTTCCTCACTTACCCTGCTAGGCTTCCTTGAGATGCAGGTACAGTCTTGCCTTCGGCTGGCAATTTATGCTAGCGTATTCACTTAACAGAGGAACACTTATGAAGGAATCGTCCCATAAGCCCACCTCATGCCGGGCGTAGATCGAGCGCTGCAGTTGACCGTAAAAAGGACTGGGTAACTGTGTTTTAACGTATGGGAAAAAATTATATCTAAAATTTCGAAGCGTTAAATTCTGGCAAAAGGTTCAATTTTTTCAAAACGACAGAAAGGAGTTCATAGTATGAGGTTATTAGCAGAATTTTTCCCGGAATTTACAGAAGCTCTCGACAAAATGGACGAGCTGTATGCCGACAAACGAACGATTGATGAAAAAACATATCAATTTATCTGTTTTGCTCTTTCAATAAAAGCCAGATCGAAGCCATGTGTCCTCAAACACTTCCAAGGTGCCTTAGAAGCCGGAGCAGAAGTTAAAGAATTGGCATATATCCTTGCCTTGGTAATGCGTGAAGCGGCAGGGGCTGATGATTGTTGGACCCACGATGTGATTGGGGAATGGCAAGAAATTGTTGCAGGTAACAAAAAATGTGATTGCCAAAAATAAGGCCGCACATCCATACGGAAAAGGGATAGCGTTAATGTGCACAATTAAGGGCAAATCATTCCCTGGCTCTTCTATCAGAGCAAAAAGACCAGCAGAGAAAAGTCTATTGCCAACTTTCCCCTGCTGGTTTTATCAGCTTCAAGATCCTGTCGTCAGAGGCTCACTCGCCTCATCCACCAAATAGAGTATTGAGTGGTACGGAATTCCACCGTGGAGGGAGAGGCCAATTTCACAGGTCTTACTTGTCGAGTAACCTGCATCGCAGTTACAGACATGGTCCTGCAAATCTTTCAGGGCCGCTGCATTGAGTTCTGGAAAGTTGAACCCACGATCCCCGGAAAAACCACAACAATAGATATCCGTGGGCATAACCACTTTCCTGGCGCAGGCCCTGGCCAGTTGCTCAAGTTTGGCCTCCAGCCCCATCTTTCGCGCCGAACAGGTTGGATGTACCGCCACCGTTACATCCAACTGGGTGAACTTCAACCGATCCATCAAATAGATGAGGACAAACTCGATCGGTTCAAATAGCTGCAAACGCTTATCCAGCATTGCCAGCATCCTGTAGTGACAGGGGCTGGTGTCGCAGAGTATCGGAATCTCGCCGTTATCAGAAACGGCCAGAAGGGCATCGGACAACTCTGCCAATTTCCGCTCGGCCTGGGCCATAAAGCCCTTACTCTCAAAGGCCTGCCCGCAACAGAGACTATCCAGTTTTTCCGGATAGATGACCTCGTACCCCGCCTTTTTCAAAAGTGATCTGGTCTTCTGCGGCAGAGACTCCCGTTCCCTATCCTCCCTGGCTGGACCGCTCATGGCGCGACTGGCACAACTCGGGAAGTAGACGACCTTGCACACATTCTCTGGATTGATCGCTTCCACAGTAATTTTTGGCACCCCGGAGGGCATCTCCCGATTCCACAGGGGCAGCTTGTTCAATGTCACCTTTCTTGCCAGGGTAGAGGCCGCCTCCATAAACGAGGTCCCTGTCATCTTATGGACAAAGTCGACACCGTTGAGAGTGGCGCTTACCGTCTTGGCCACCCCTCCGAAACCACCGGCAACCCTGTCGGCTACCGTATTACCAAGCGGGCCGTTGGCCTCTTCCCGCAGGGCCTTGACCATCTTCCCGGTATCGATACCGACAGGACAACGGGTGGCACAGAGACTGTCGGCGGCGCATGTATCCTTTCCCGGATATTGATAGGCTTTGACCATCTCTTTAACCTTTTTTGAATCTCCTCCAGCCGCCATCAGTCTGCTGATCTCGCGGCGCCCGACTATGCGCTGCCTCGGGGTGAAAGTCAAGTCCTTGGAAGGACAAATCGCCTCACAAAAACCGCACTCTATGCATTTGTCGACCAGCACATGGGTTGCCGGCAATGGTTTGAGATCCTTTATATGCGCTTCAGCATCCGCATTAAGAATAACTCCTGGATTCAGGAGAGAATGCGGGTCGAAAATGGCTTTAATATCACGCATCAGCTTAAAGGCGGCCTCCCCCCACTCCTTCTGGACAAAGGGTGCCATATTACGACCGGTGCCATGCTCGGCCTTGAGGGAGCCGTCATACTTTTCAACCACCAGCCGGACAACTTCGTCCATAAAATCCCGGTATCTGACCACCTCCGACTCGATGGAAAAATCCTGTGTGAAGACAAAGTGGAGATTGCCATCCAGGGCATGCCCGAATATGATCGCCTCATTGTACTCGTATTTCTTAAATAGTTCCTGGAGATCAAGGGCCGCAGCGGCCAAGTGTTCACCGGGGAAGGCGACGTCTTCAATAATGACCGTAGTCCCGGTTTTGCGAATCGCCCCCACCGCCGGAAAGAGACCTTTTCTGATCTTCCACAGGGCAGTATATTCAGCCGGGACGTCGGTAAAGGTGACAGGCTGCACCGTCGGCAGCTCCTTAATTGCCTCCTGGATCTCAGCGATCTGGGCCTGAAGTTCTGCCGCCGACTCCGCCCTTGTCTCCACCAACAGAGCAGTAACCGTCTCCCCCAGCTCTTTCAAAGAGTCTGGCATCCCTTCTTTATCCTCCACGGAACGTAGGCCAGCCCGATCCATCAGTTCCGCAGAGGCCACCGGTTGTTTCTTTAAGATCGGAATGACCTGACATGCCGTTTGCACATCATTATAAAAAAGGAGGGCACTGGCCTTATGACGATGCTCAACGACAGTCCGGTAGACGACATCAGAGATAAATCCCAATGTCCCCTCGCTACCGATCATCAGATGGATCATAATGTCGTAGGGATCTTCAAAATCGACCAGGGCATTGAGACTGTAGCCGGTGGTATTTTTTATCTTGAATTTATAACGGATGCGATCGCTCAGTTCTTTATCTGCCAGCACTCGCTTGCGCAGGACCTGCAGCTTTTCTAAGATATCGCCGTGACTCCGTTCAAATTCGGCCCGGCTTTTGTCTTCGGCGGTATCTACTGCAGTGCCGTCAACGAGTACCAGCCGCATACTGTCAAGAGTCTGGTAGCTGTTCTGCTCAACACCGCAACACATCCCACTGGCATTATTTGCTAGGATTCCGCCGATCTTGGCACTGTCAATCGAGGCCGGGTCAGGTCCTATTTTTTTGTCGAATTCGGCGAGGATTGCATTGGCATGGCTGCCGATTATACCCGGTTCCAACTGGATCTTCCGGGCATTATCGAACACTCTGTACTTCCTCCACCCTTCACCAAGTCTCACCAGGATAGAGTCGGTTATAGCCTGGCCGGACAGGGAGGTACCTGCAGCCCTGAAAGTTAGCGGAAGCCGCATCCTGTTAGCCTCCCTGAGGACCAGCTGCACTTCTCGCTCATTTTCCACATTGATAACGATTTTGGGAATCAAGCGGTAAAAGCTGGCATCAGTACCAAAGGTTATGGTTCTGAGTTCATCGATAATGATATTTTTTGTCGGAATGGTTCGGGCTATCTTCTTATAAAATTGCTCGTATTTTCCTGGCAGCATCAGACACCTCTCTCTAGCACATTGCCCCCTCATGGATACTGATAAAATGTCACGCTTATCAAGGTTAGGAATCCTACCCCTATACTAACTATACCCACAATGATTGCTATTGCCAGAAACAAATCGCTTTTTCCTGAACGACTTTGAAAAGAAAAGTGTTCCTCCTGAAGGAAGTCCTGTCCACACAGGGTAAAGGGACAATATTCAGGGACCAAGGTTCACAGTTCACCACTGATGCCCGCACGGACCTGCTGAAACGGAAAGGGATTGGCGTGGAGGGACGTGAAGGCCCCCTCCAAGGGTCCACCTTAGCTTCCTGATGATGATTGTTATTCAGATACCATGACATTGTGAGAACCGTTAGCCATGCTTGGTAAAATCAGACTTGGCTCTACCAGCTTTATCTTGTCTCGCCGATTTTTTGGTTATGCAGTGTATTAAATTTGTCTGAAACGATGGCGTTTGATATAACAAAAAAAGGTAAGGAACAGTTGAGAGTATCAGGAAAGAATACAAAGGGTTGGCATTTACTCCATGGATTGGCGAGGGACTTTCGGGGCAGCAGAAGACAACCGGGCAGATTAACGCTGTCCAAGTCGTCAAGCGAGCGCCATTTCCCTGAGATGAGTGCACCCCATATTTATTTAATTTTAGCGGAAAGAGGCTGTTATGGCGTTTCAATTTGCAAAAAAAGTTAGTGTCCGCTGGCGATTGCTTGGTTTTATCTTTTGTCTACTGCTGTTTATTGCCCTATCCGGTACAGGCGGACTGCTCGGTATGCGTGATACGAAACTCTCTTTATCCATGGTATATAACAACAATGTAAAACCCATGGAGGAATTGCGGCAAATCAACAAATTGCTGCTCACTGAAGTTTCAAATTCAGTGGAAAAAGTACTGTATGAACAGTTAACCTGGGGTGAAGCCACCAAAAGAGTAAAAACAGCCACACCTGCCATTGATAAAAAGATTAACGAATTGATAAACACTGCCAACAAAAGCGGTACTGGTGCTGATAATTGGCTAGCCGAAGATCTTGCCGTATTTGATAACAGCAAAGCCATGGTCATGGAAGTGCTTGCTGTTTTACAGGAAAACGACAGAGAACAACTTCACGGATTCTTTAATCAGCGCCTGGAGCCTTTCCTTGAAGATTTTGATTTGAAAATCAACCACCTGATAGCAGACAGAATAACTTCGGTAAAAAAAGAGTATGAGCGGTCAGAGAAAAGATACTCCTGGTCTAAAGGGGCCTTTTGGGCAACAATTGTGGTGGGAATCTGTGTTGCCCTTTCGGTTGGTTTTTTTCTGATGCAAAGCATTAACGATCTCTTGTCACGTCTCACCAAGGCCATTAATACAATGATGAAGGGGGACCTGACCCATAAACTGCATTACGATATAAATGATGAATTCGGGGTTCTGATCGAAGGATTCAATCAAATGACGGACTACCTTGAGGACCTGATCATGCAGATTCGGCATGCTGGAATTCAGGTTACCAGCTCCATCACAGAAATAGCTGCCAGCACATCTCAACAGGAAGCCACTGCGAATGAACATGCAATCACGGTAAGTGAAATAGCAGCCTCCACCAATCAAATTGCCGCCACCTCAGCAAATTTGATGACCACCATGAAAAAGGTCAACGACTTGACTCAAAATGCAGCAGCAGCAGCCGAAGAAGGTCACTCCGGTTTGATCAATATTGATGAAACAATGGTGCAGATGGAAAAATCTACCGGATCCATTGTCAATAAGCTGTCGGTCTTAAGTGAAAAAGCGGATGACATAGCCGGTGTGGTAAAAACCATCAACAAATTGGCCGACCAGACGAACCTGCTGTCCCTTAATGCCGCCATAGAAGCAGAAAAAGCCGGAGAATATGGCATGGGATTTTCCGTAGTAGCTACTGAAATCCGCCGGCTGGCCGATCAGACTGCCGTGGCTACTTATGATATCGAGCAGATGGTGCAGGGGGTCCAGTCTGCGGTATCCTCGGCGGTCATGGGAATTGACAAGTTTGCAAAAGATGTACGGGTGAGTGTCGAAAACATCCGCAATGGCAGTGAAAAAATGGAGGTCGTCATTGAACGGGTACAGATCCTCAGACCTCACGTCAATAGCATCAGTGATGGCATTGAAGCCCAGTCACTGGGGGCAAAGCAGATAAGCGAAGCCACCGGTCAGATGAATGCTTCCGCCCAGCAGGGTGCAGAATCGATCCGTCAGGTGGGTCTGACTATAGAACGGCTTCAACAGGCCGCTCAAGGCCTGCAGAAAGCGGTCTCCAAATTCAAAGTGGAATAACCGATACGGAGTGAGACAATGCTGCTTCTGCTCTTTGAAACAAGCGATGGTCGCTATGCCCTGGATTCAAACGAGATAGTTGAGATCATCCCCTATCTCGTATCCAAGAAAATCCCCGGCGCACCTCCTTATGTTACCGGCATTATCAACTATCGTGGTGAACCAGTACCGCTCTTTGATCTCTGCATTCTTTCCGGGGGAGCTTCATGCAGACATTTTTATAGTACTCGTATCATTCTGGTGCAGTATCCACTGGACCAGGAAAATGATCGGCTTATCGGTCTGATAGCGGAACGGGCTACGGATGTATTCAAATGCAAGGCAACAGATATAGGATCGTCTGGAATTCTGCTGGGCAAGAGTTCAAGTCCGGATGCCATAAAGTCAGACAAGAATGAATTAGTACAGTTATACAACGTGACACGTATGATCTCAAAAGATGTTGTCCGCGGCCTGTTCTGAACAGAGGGGACGCCACCACGACAACCTCGCTTATATCTGGATGTTAAACTTTAAACCATCGATTGCTAAGAATACGTGCCAGTCAGGAACAGAGTTGAATGCAAGCAGCCAAACAAAAAATTGCCGATCTGCTTAAAAAGACAATCGGCTTAAATGTTACATCATTTAGCGATGCCAACTTTCAACGGGCACTGGGAACCCGTATGAAGGCGTTAAGACTAGATGACTGCACTGACTATTTTAACCAGCTTTCTCTTTCGCTGGCAGAGTTGCGACGGCTTGTTGAAGAGGTGGTGGTCCCGGAAACCTGGTTTTTCAGAGATCTGGAACCTTTTGTTTTCCTTACCGATTATATTTCGAAGTCAAAAAAAGAGTTGTCTAACATTACTTTTCGCATCTTAAGCCTTCCCTGTTCAACCGGCGAGGAACCCTATTCCATAGCCATGACGTTAATGCAGGCAGGTCTGAAACCGTCAGAGTATCATATTGACGCTGTTGATATCAGTGGCCAGGCCCTGGCAGTTGCCCGGGAAGGCGTCTATAAAAAAAATTCATTCCGGACAACCGATCTTACCTTCAGAGACAACTATTTTCATAAAGTAGGTGATGAATTTGTTATTCAAAAAATGATCCGTGAAAAAGTCCATTTTTTTCAGGGAAATATGTTGCAGCCTGCCTTCATGGAGAGCCTGGGACAGTATGACGTCGTTTTTTGCCGCAATGTCCTTATCTATTTTAACAAAGAAGCTCAGTACCAGGTGATCGAGTCCATTTCTAACCTCCTCAGGGCTCAAGGCCTTTTGTTTACCGGACATTCAGAAGCGAGCCTTTTTATTGAAACAAGGTTTCAACCCGTCTCCCATTCGATGGCTTTTTCCTTTTATAAAAGACACGTTGAGCAGGGCAAAACGGTGCGACAGAGGTCTTTCAAAAGCAGTACTCCTGCAGACAGGCCACCTGTGCCTGCATCATTATCTTTCAGGCGACCCAAGCCGACTCCTGACAGCCAATCTCCTGTGCGTCCCCAACAACCGGAACCAGATGAATACGAAGTTGTTCGCCAACTGGCTGACAAAGGCCAGCTGGAAGAAGCGGCCAGCCGCTGTGAAACGTATTTACGGCTCAATGATCATTCAGCCAAGTGGTATTGCCTTCTCGGAATTATTCGTGACAACCAGGGGAATCAGGAAGAGGCGATGAAGCTGTTACGAAATGCCGTTTATCTTGCACCCGGCAATGTCGAAAGTTTAATCCAGTTGTCATTACTCACCGAACGCGCTGGAGATCCTGAGCGAGCTGCAACTTACAAAAAGCGGGTCCAGAGAATCAAGGAAGAAGGAAATTTACAGTGACGGAAAAAAAGACAAGAGAGGCATCACTGGTTATTGACGATTGCTGGAACAAGATCGGTGTCTGGAGTAATTCGTCCAGGCTGTGCCCTGAACTTGAGACGATTATCCACTGCCGAAATTGTCCTGTTTATGCTTCTGTCGGCCGCAAGTTGCTGGACCGCCCCGTACCGGAAGAATACGGCAAGGAGTGGACATCGGTTTTTTCCAAGATCAGCACACAGGAAAAAACAACTATTCGCGCTGCATTTGTCTTCCGATCCGGGGGAGATTGGCTCGCTCTGCCGGCTAAACTTATTCAGGAGGTTGTTGACATGGGGGTGATTCATAGTCTTCCCCATCGCAACAGTAATATCCTCCGAGGGGTCGTCAATGTTCGCGGTAAACTGGAACTTTGTTTCTCCATAGGTGCAGTGCTCGACATTGAGCGTTTTGAGAAAGTTGTCGACAAAGGCGGAAAATATGTCTCGCCAGTTCGCTTGGTTGTGGCGGAACGGGAAGGCGAGAGGATTGTCTTTCCTGTGAGCACGGTGTATGGATCTTTTCGTTATGCAGAGGGTATGCTGCAGCAGTTACCGGTTACAATTTCCGGATCAAAAGCGGCCTATACTAAAGGAATTCTATGTGTGGAAGATTTTGATGTGGGCCTTCTTGATGACCAGCTTCTTTTTGATGCCCTGAAGAGGAACATGTAATGACCGGTACTGATAACGACCTGAGCTCCATGTCCATGATGGATCTGTTCCGCCAGGAGGCGGACAATCATTGCGCTGCTCTTTCTGATAACCTTCTAGCTCTGGAGAAGAATTCAGCAGACGCAGAGGCGTTGACGTCACTCATGAGAGCCGCACATTCCATTAAAGGCGCAGCTCGGATAATGAATCTGGACACCATTGTCGGTTTGGCCCATGCCATGGAAGACATCTTTGTGGCCGCCCAGGAGGACAGGGTTGAAATTGGTACAAAGGATATCGACCTGCTCTTTAAATGCGTGGACAAGATCGAGCAATTAGGTCACGTCCAAAACGATGACGTCCTGGACTGGCTGGCCGGAGAAAAAGAAGCGATTAAAAGACTTGTCTGCGATTTTTCCCAGCTGGTTACCAGGGGCAAGGAAGAAAAATCGCCTCTCGACAAAGCACCTCCCCAAGAAGCCTCTGTCCCTGTTGCCAAGGTCAAAACAGAGAATGCAATGGACCTGAGTTCCATGTCCATGATGGATCTGTTTCGCCAGGAAGCGGACAATAATTGTTTAATCCTTTCCGATAATCTCCTCGCCCTGGAAAAGACCCCTGGAGATTCCGAGGTATTGGCTGCACTCATGCGAGCCGCCCATTCCATAAAGGGAGCGGCCCGGGTTATAAATCTTCAGAGTATTGTTGGCCTGGCCCATACCATGGAGGATGTATTTGTCGCAGCCCAGGAGGGGAAGATTATCCTGGGCCGTGATCATGTTGATGTGTTGCTGAACGGCACGGATCTGTTTGCTGCTATTGCCAAGCAGCCCGATGAACAACTCGATACCTGGTTTAAAGAGCAGGAAAAGCCGATCAAGGACCTGGAAAATATATTTAAGGAAATGGCGGCAGGAAAAGCCCTTGGCGCAGTCCCTCAGGCCCTGGCAAAACCGCAACAGATTTCGGTAAAGAAAAAAAAGAGCGCAGAGCTGGCGGAAACAGGAAAACCTGCAGACCGCTCAATGCGGGTATCAGCCGATGGCATGAATCGTCTTATGGGGTTTGCCGGCGAAGTACAGGTCGAGTCTCGCTGGCTGCCTTCTTTGTCCCGCAAAGTTCTTCGTTTTAAGCACCAGCAGGATGAGGTCTATCGTCTCCTTGGGAAAAGTGTTGATGCTTTTGGTTCCGGTTTATTAGAGGATTTCAGTATAAATGATTTTCGGACAATGACTGCCAAAATGAATGCCTGTCGCAGTCATCTTAATGAAATTCTCGAAGAGATTGAAGATCATGCCCGTCGTTCAACAGAAATTTCCCATCATCTCTATGAAGAGGTCCTGGCAAACCGCATGCGCCCCTTTGCCGATGGAATCACCGGTTTTCCACGTATGGTACGTGATGTTGGCCGTGAACTGGGGAAAAATGTTGAATTTAAGATAATCGGAGAAGACACCCTGGTTGACAGGGATATCCTCGACAAAATAGAGGCCCCCCTTAACCATCTGATAAGAAACGCCATTGACCATGGCATAGAACCTCCCCAGAAGCGGATTGAGGCCCGCAAGCCTGAAACCGCCCTCATTCGTCTTGAAGCCAAACATAGTGCAGGTATGCTCAGTATCACTGTCAGCGATGACGGCTGCGGCATTGATATTGAAAAACTGCGCGATACAGTTATTGGTAAAAAGATGCTCGGCGAAGAAACAGCACATCAATTGAGAGAAATGGAGCTGCTGGAGTTCATCTTTTTACCGAATTTCAGTACCCGCAATGTGGCGGACAAGGTGTCAGGACGAGGAGTCGGCCTGGATGTCGTTCACAGTGCAGTGCAGGAAGTTCGAGGGATCATCCGTATCTCTACCAAATTAGGATTCGGCACAACTTTTGAAATGCAGCTGCCTTTAACCCTTTCCGTAATGCGATCTCTTCTTGTTACAATCAGTAATGAGATATATGCATTTCCCCTGGCAGCAATAGATCACGTCATCAGACTGCAAAGGGATGCTGTCAGGGAGATAGAGGGACGGCAGTATATTTCTTTTAACCAGGAGCGGGTCGGACTGGTGTCTGCGACCCAGGTACTTGAGAAGGAAGAAAAAAAAGATTTGCAGGATGAGAATGATGATTTGCTCATCCTGGTAATCAGCGACCATTATCACAGATATGGCCTGATCGTCGATGCATTCATTGAGATACGCGATCTTGTCGTCCAACCGCTGGATTCACGTCTGAAAAAGGTACAGGATATCAGTTCAGTGGCTATTCTCGAGGATGGTACACCGGTATTGATCGTTGATGTAGAGGATATGATCCGGACCATTGATTCACTAATACTCGGCAACAGGTTGAGGCGAATCAACAGGGAAGATTTTTTCATTGAACGTGCCATGAAACGGATTCTGGTTGTTGATGATTCAATCACCGTACGTGAAGTGGAGCGGAATATGCTCTTCGTCAGAGGGTACGATGTGACGACAGCGGTTGATGGCCTGGATGGCTGGAATACCTTGCGCAGTCAGGAATTCGATTTAGTTATAACGGACGTTGACATGCCTCGCATGAATGGAATTGAGCTGGTAACACTCATGCGCCAAAATGAAAAATTTGCAACTCTGCCGGTGATAATTGTTTCGTATAAAGACCGGAAAGAAGATCGTGACCGCGGCCTTGAAGCAGGAGCAGATTATTATTTGACCAAGGGAAGCTTCCAAGATGAAACCCTGGTCAGGGCAGTCGAGGATTTGATAGGTGTACCCTCAAAAAAACTCTAAAAGAGACCTTGAAATTTCTGTTATGGGGAACGTGTGAAACTTGCCATAGTCAATGATATGCCCATCGCTGTTGAAATACTTCGCCGGTTTGTTACAGCCGATGGGAAGCATGAAATTATCTGGGTGGCCGAAAACGGCCAGATTGCGGTCGAGAAATGTGCTCATAAAGTCCCTGACCTGATTTTGATGGATTTGATCATGCCGGTCATGAATGGGGTCGAATCCACCCGCTGGATCATGAAGTTGACCCCCTGCCCTATTCTGTTGGTGACAGCGAACGTTGCCGGTAACAGCGGCTTAGTATTTGAGGCTATGGGCGCAGGAGCTCTCGATGTTGTGGCTACCCCGATTCTGGATAAAGACAAGGGAGAAGGAGGCCAGGAGTTACTCCAGAAAATAGACAGGATTGGAAAGATTGTCGGGATCAATGAGCCATCTGTTTCTCAGACCCTGAATCAGGCAAAGCTAAAAAGACCCAACCTCCATGACCGAGGGGCATGTCTGGTTGCAATCGGCAGTTCAACGGGAGGGCCAAAGGCTCTGCTCAATATCCTGCAGACAATTCCCGCGAAGTCAACCGCTTCCTTTGTCGTGATTCAGCACATGGATGAGCTGTTTTCCCGAGGTATGGCAGACTGGCTTGATAGTCAGGTAAACCTTAAGGTCCGGGTATTAAAAGAAGGAGAACTCCCACAGCCGGGAGTTGTTTTGATTCCGTCCACCAACCACCATGTAATAATGTACCCCAATAAATCAATTGGCTATTCAGTTGAGCAAAAAGAGAGTTTTTATCATCCTTCAGTGGATATATTTTTTAACAGTGTAGCCCGTTACTGGCGGGGAAGATGTATAGGGATAATCTTAACCGGTATGGGAAGAGACGGAGCGGAAGGGTTGCTTGCCCTTCGTCAACAGGGCTACGTTACCATCGCCCAAGATCAAAAAAGTTCAGTTGTTTTTGGTATGCCCAAGGCAGCAATAGAAATAGACGCAGCCCAGAAAATCCTAGCGCTTGATGCTATTGGTTTGACAATTAATGAGTTATTAGCAATGGAAAGGTGATCAATGGCTGAGTGTAATGATGAAAACGGAAAGAGACTCAATGAAATAACGTCGTACAGAATAAGGGTCCTTTTAGTTGATGATCAACCCATAATAGCCGAGGCGGTACGGAGATCTCTCGTCGAGGAAGATATAGATTTTCATTATTGCCAGGATCCCACCAACGCTGTGAGAATGGCCACGGAACTGCTGCCGACTATTATTCTGCAGGATCTCGTCATGCCGGAGATTGACGGACTTACCATGGTAAGATTCTTTCGAGCCAATCCTGTCCTTCTTCACGTGCCTATTATCGTCCTTTCAACCAAGGAAGAGCCTGAGATAAAGAGCAAGGCCTTTGAGTTTGGAGCCAACGACTATATTGTTAAGCTGCCGGATAAAATGGAGTTAGTGGCTCGTATTCGCTATCATTCTCAAGCTTATATCAATCAAAAACAACGCGACGAAGCCTTTGCGGCCCTGGTCAAAAGCCAGCACGAGCTTGCCGAAGCTAATGCGATTTTACAAAAACTGTCATCGCTGGACGGCCTGACTGGTATTCCGAACCGGAGGCGGTTTGATGAAGTGCTGAAGGCCGAATGGCAACGGTCAATACGGCATTCCAACTCTATTTCGCTTATAATGCTGGATATCGATTTTTTTAAGTTCTACAATGACACTTACGGGCATCAGAGGGGAGACGATTGTTTAAAACAGGTTGCCAAGAGCCTGGATAATTCGGTGCAACGCGAAACAGATGTGGTGGCTCGTTACGGGGGAGAGGAATTTGCAGTGATCCTACCTGAAACCGGATCCGAAGGCGCTTTTCAGGTGGCCGAGACAATGCGGGCCAATATTGAAAGACAGAATATAGCTCATAAAGCTTCCAAAGTCAGCGATCATGTAACCATCAGTGTAGGAGTGGCCACCTGGGTGCCTGAACGTTGTTCTCAGTGCGACAAACTTATTACTCTGGCAGATCAGGCCCTGTATAAAGCCAAAGAGAAAGGGCGGAACCGGGTAATAAGCTCCGGCATGAAATTCGACTGATCTTCTGCCAGCAAAGAGTGCAAGTGTGCCTGCGGCTATTTTCAGGGGGTGCGCTTTCATCACCGCGGCCTCTGTTTTGTTGTCTCCCACCCAGAGTAGCGTTCTGAGTAAAGGTTGTGGTCAAATTGATCTTGAACATCAATCAGATGGGCGGAGCCACCGAGAAGCGAAGCATACGTTGCAGGGCTCATAGGGCATTGCCCCTTACCGTTGTCGCCGATACTAAGCAATTTTTGTTAGATTCCTTTTATGTATTGAGTGTTGGTTACGGGGTGAATATTTTTTTTGAGTTCTTCCGTGGCATCGGAGATTCCATCAAGATGATTCTCAAAAAGCGTGACTATTCTTGATTTATCCAACTCTATTTTGGTATCTGTTTTTATCTCCCTTAAATCAATACTAAACCCGGAAAACAATCCAGGGATATCTGTAACGATATCTGTATTCAAAAAATTGGTTTTACTGTAAAGACCAGGATAGTTCCCCTTTGTTTTTTCTATACCGAAGGAGACATCTTTTAAATTAGTAATTGATGCATATTTTTCACACTGTTGCATGCATGTATCATCAATACTATTTTTTTCACATCCAGTCACCTGATGGAACAGACATTGCCGACTTGTAAGCAGGACAATAGGGTGATAGATGCTATAATACAGTTCAAAATCCCGAGGTCTTTTAATACTCTTTATCTGCATTTTTTTGAGTTCATTTGATATAAATGCACCATAACAATTAAAATTCTCTTTTAAGCTTAGCAGACTAAAGGAGTTCACACTATTCAGATAGGGACCTGCTATCCAAGGAATTCCTTTTCGATAGGCTTCGTAAGCTATTCCGCTATTATTGGTAACAATACGTTTCGGCTGCCCCTGTTGAAGAAATTCCAGCGCAGCATGGTAGTCTTCTCCTATCAAGACAGAAGGAAACCAAGGGATTAACCTCTTGTTTTCCCTGAACAGATCTATGAACTCAGAACAGGCGTTTTTAAAGCTATCAGGCAGTTGAAAATAGATATCTGCAGAAGTCGTATGACAAAGATGGAGATCCTTTTGAGAGGAGATCAACACAGAAAGTGCGGGTTTGTTTTCTATCTCACTCTGCTTTGTTAAAAGGGGAACAGCAACTGGATCAACAGCACCTTTTGAACCATTTAATATGAACAAAATCCTCTTTTTTATTGCAGTGATCTCTTTAAAAGGCATAAAAAGATTACTTTGAATGTCCTCTAATTCCAAACGGGTAATAAAATATTCGGTATCGTTCAGAGATTTCATTCTTTCTAAGAACATCTCGTAATCAAGACACTGAGCACTGTTTTTCCTGTTTTTCCTGTTTTTCCCGGAATTACCCGTTCCCCCTGAACAGGTATCTCTAGTTACAAGATTAATGTCAGAAAGCACAACAAATGAAGCGTCAGGAGTTTTCACAGATACTTGTAATGGCGTACCAGGTTCTCCGGTAACAGTTATTATCAAAGGTGCTTTTTCGATACTGAGTTTTTTAATTCTCCCCTCAACACTCTTGATAATTCCTGTTTTTACATCATAAATTTCTTTTTTATATTTTTCTAAATTTTCATCGCTTGGAAAGCCTTTTATTTCAGAAAGATGGATTGCTGCATTATCTCTTGGATTATCAATAAACATACTCTTATTAATATCACCCTTCAAAAATGCATTTGAAAAATCACGATTGAAAACCTTATAAAGATCACTGTTATCACAATTCACTTTACCTTGATCATAAAGACTCTGAATCTGTTTTTTCCAGGAATTTACCACCGTATAGACATAATGGAATTTTTTTATTCTTCCTTCAATCTTTATTGAGTCAACTCCTGCATCAAAAAGCTCTCTCAAATCAAAATATGCAGAATTATCTTTAATATTAAGAGGAAAGTTCCTCCCTTGAGCAGTAGTTACATATTGGTCTCTACAGAGCTGACTACATCTACCGCGATTTCCAGAATTTCCTCCATTAACAGAACTCATATAACAGATTCCGGAAAAAGAGAGGCAATAAGACCCATGGACAAACACTTCAATGAGAACATTATGTTCATGCCCAGTTATAGCCAACTCTTTTATCTCATGAAGACTTAACTCTCTGGAAAGATTCACTCGGGTGGCAGTTAATTTACTTAAAAATTTTATCTGACCTGCATTATGCGTTGTAAGCTGAGTAGACGCATGAATTGCAAGACCCGGAAAATAATGGGAAAGGAGATAAAACACTCCTAAATCCTGAACAATTACGGCATCAATGTTTGTATTTATTAATCTGTTCAGTAAACGAATGAGGGCGGGGATTTCGCTCTCCACTATAATGATATTAAGGGTTAGAAAAACTTGACAATCATGCTTATGTGCAAGCCTTATAATCCCACTTAAATCTTTAAGAGTAATATTTTCTGCTCGATTTCTGGCATTAAATCGATCAAGACCACAGTATATAGCATTCGCCCCAGCTATAATTGCAGCTTTTATAGAATCAATATCTCCACCCGGTGCCAGTAATTCTATCTTCCTTCCCATGGCCTGATCCATCACTGACTTCTTCATAAATCCAGGTAATCTTGATTGATGCGAACCCCCACATAAACACCACACAAACTGCCGACAACACTCGCCAGGTAGGCGGTCATAACACCTACATGGGCGCCAAGCCACCAGCCGATCCAGCCAAAGATGGTTATACAAAGGAGAAGAATAATTTTTTTCATAGCTCTTACAATGAATTTCAAGCAAAGATGGTTAGTGAATTCCCTCTCAACAGTACTCTCAACTCTACCCCTATCACAGGATATCTTCAACGGAGGAACTCCTTGAATGCAGAGAAATCCATACAGGATAAGCCAATACGGCAACCTCCTGGTGACAGTTTCTTCAGCGGTTGTGAATGTCACGACTTCTTCGTCGCCTGGGCCCAATGGGTCAGGGGAGTGGTTAGAGGTATTTGTAGAGATGGCAGGGCAGAGGGTGCAAAACGTCACCTGGCAGGAGCACATCCCGACGAATACTGTAGCTGATAGGATCGGAGTACCGGCCACACCCAGGCGAACTGTGCAGAGTAGCACCCTGGATCGCAAGGTCATCATCAGGTGGGGCAGCGCAATTATTATGAGTACTACTGACCGAGACAGTCCTCAGCAAGTTATTTTATATTCAACCTGGATGCCGTCTGAACAGAACTGTCAGAGGCGATCATGAGAATTTTCAAGATTAATAATACCTGCAAGAATCAAATGATCAATTCTTTCCTCAAGAAAGATACATTCACCACTGGGAATTTCTTTTATCGAAAAGGTAAAGAAACCCTCTTTCCAAGAAAGAACTTCAAAGAAAACCGCCTTAATCAATTCCTTAATTACTTTTTCCAGATCTTCCTGCTTAAGATAACCTTTTTCAACCAATATTTTTCCAATTTTGGGTTGGGGCAATTTTTTCCGACACAGCAAGAGGCATTCCTGCAGGTTTTCTTTGGTAATATAGTTAGCTTGTATCAATCTCTGCCCAGTTCGCATTGCATTTTTTTCAAGATACCCATAGACCAGGGTTCCTTTGTGAACATAAAAAACAGCAGAATTGCCGGGGGTAGAAAGTTTCAACTCGCCTGACAGAGCAGCATGGCTGACAAGCTGCATAAGATTCTCAATGGTTATAATTGAAAGATCACCCTGAAAGGCAGCAGGGATTTTTTGGCAATGACCTGGCAATGCAGTCCCCGCTCCTTCTTGGCTATCGAGACCATCCAGATTGTACGAAGGAAAGTAGGTAAAGATTGGCCACCATTCAAGGGGAGTAAAAAAAATCATCGCTACGCCATGCTGGTCTTTTCTTGCCACCCTAGCCGGCATCTTGACGGTCAGCTGGCTGTTGGCACCTAGGAGAATAATTTCAATATTCACAGGGCTATCGAGTTCAAAAATCGGATCAATATATAAATAAATGGACTCGGGACTGATATCACGGATTAAGCCTTTAATCGTTTCTCCTGTACCTGAACTCACTAACGCATGGGCTAAATAGTTAATCCTTTTTTGTACTCGTCTTTGCTCTTTCATGAATATGCTAACTAATGGTCTCAAGTTTAATTGTGATTGCCAGATTCGCTAACAGGCGAAGAAAACACCGATGCCCTCTTGCTCAACGAACCAAGACAAAAATAGTACGATCAAAAAATTTGCATCGTTACTTCCCGCGAGTTTCTGGGTTGTTCCCCACTGATTGACAGGAAATCAGTTCATTTTCATTTTATGAACCTGTCGGATACAAAAACAAAACAGCAATACGCTGCCCTTAACAATATTCTCATTAACGATAACAACACGAAGCATTCGTTAGAATTATCCAAGTCGAAACTATTTTACAGATAACTGTTTCAACGAAGTTCAATCGCATTACACCTTGAACCGCCCAACCATCTTATTTAATTCTCCCGCTAACCGAAAAAGCTCTTGTGCATTCAAGGTGACTTGAGAGCTGGAACTGGAGATTTCTCCAGCAGCATCAGTAACTTCAGCAATCTCAACGGCAATTTGAGAAGAAACCTTTGAACTCTGGGCAACATTTTCACTCACCTCTGTGAGCCCTTGAGAGGCTTGGCCAATATTACCAGCGATTTCACTGGTGGTCACCGATTGACCTTCTACTGCAATAGCTATGATGGATACAATCTCATTGACCTCATTAACCACTTTGGAAATAGTGGAAATTTCATTCACTGTTTCCTCGGTTGAATTTTGGATTCCGGAAACCTTGACTTTGATTTCGTCAGCGGCAACAGAGGTCTGCCTGGCCAGCTCTTTAATTTCGTTGGCCACTACCGCAAACCCCTTACCCGCCTCGCCAGCCCGAGCTGATTCAATTGTGGCATTAAGGGCCAGGAGGTTGACCTGCTGGGATATTTCTGTAATTGCCTCTACGACCTTTCCAATCTCCTTGGCTGCCGTCCCCAACTCTCCTACCTGAGCAGAAGCGTTTTTCGTCTGCGTTACCGCCTGGCTGCTGATGCTACTGGCCTTTTTACTATTCTCGGCAATTTCGTTAATTGTGGACATCATCTCTTCAGCAGCCCTGGCCACCAGGCCAACATTGGTAGAAGCCTCTTCCATGGCAGTGGCAACTGTATTCATGTTGGTGCTCATCTCTTCACCGGCAGTGGCCACCGTATTGGCTTTGCCTAAAGTTTGTGCAGCACCGCTAGACAACTGTGAGGCAATACTGGAAAGATCGGCAGAAGAAGTATTCAGGTTGACAGCGTTGCCAGCGACTTTTTCAATGATTTCCTGAATCTTGGCGATAAAGACGTTAAACCAGGAAGCCAACTCCCCCATTTCGTCTTTTGAAGTTACTTGTAAACGCTTGGTAAGATCCCCCTCTCCTTCGGCAATATCCTTTATCATACTGACGGTATTGTTGATCGGTTTGAAAAACGAGCGCACAATAAAAAACACAAGTACTATGGCCAAAAATGTACCGGCAAGAATCGCCAAGAGAATCAAAGTTGAAATATCACCGGCAAGGGTTTCCCCATTTTTGACACTATCAGAAACCTTAGTCGTAGTGGATTCAACGAGTTCGGCCAACAAGGTCTCAGTATGCGACAAAGAACCGGCAGTTATGTCCTGCTCCAGCGTTGTCAAATCTTCATAGTGGGCAAGCGCTTTGTTAATTGGAGCCATCAGCTTCTCCACATAGAACTGAAGATTTTCTATACTGGGTAACACCTCTGCCGTGTACACATCTTTTGCCAAATCATATTCTTCGACCTCTATGAAATCCGTTATATTCTGTACTGATGAATAAACCATTTGGAGTTGCTGCAAGAGATTTTTGACAGCCTCCTGCACAATTGTATTTTGAATATCAAGTGGCAGCAGAAACTGGGCAAAAGCAGATTTTTCCCAGTCTGTATTCTCTTGGAAAGCGCTCTGATCTAATACTGCGATTACTGTCTTTGCAGCCCATGAATTATACTGTCTGAAATTACGTTCGATTTCCATAGCCAATTTTTGTGGGTTTTGGATTTGAATATCATCGATAATTTTACTCAGACTAACAAATGTATCAATATCCTTTTCCCAGCTTTGCCAATTGACAACAAACTTCTCCCAGCTCTCCTGTTCTGACTCGGTATGCGGCAGAGCCTGATATACCTCCATGGCAGTAGCCGCATTATGAAAAGCGTTAGTTATGTTTTCGTACTCAGCTTGCCGGCTTGCCTGGCCAAGAGCAGGGTTCAACAAGGTACGTTCCGAGGTCTTGATGGAACTCTGCGCCTCCTTCAGGTTCTGAATAGCCAAGATGGATGGCAGACTGATTGTGCCGGTCAGTGAAATATTCTTTCTTAATTGACTGGCACCGTACCAACCCAACAGACCAACTGCTACACTAATCAAAACTACCGTGCTAAAGCCACCGTACAACTTATAACGTAATTGCATGACCAATAGTTCTCCTGAATATACAGATCGCTGATGACAACCGACCAGTGTTTTTTTACCGTTCCCGGCCGGTTGCTTAGCAAGAAAAACTGATTAATCAAGAATCTGTTTCTGTCCTTCTGAAGAAAGGAAGTAGTCGATAATTTTTTGCACATCTGGACTTGGATCGCCGATAGTGATCAGACCAAGTGGCCTGCTAATGGTATCAGTTTTAATAATTTTACTATTGCCAGGGCTCAGACTCACAAACCCCTTACTAACCGCTCCTATGCCACCGACATCAGCAGAGACTTCATTAATTTCCAGACGGGTGCTTTTCACTTCTAATGCACTCGGAGAATATTCCTGTTTTTTCATGACCATTTTTTGAAAAACAGCCTTAGTCGAACTACCAGCATGGCTGGTGATTACTTTGACGGCAGCGTCGTTGCCGCCCACGTCTTTCCAGTTTGTGACCTTACCTGTATTCAAATCGGACAATTGATCCCAACTCAGTGCAGCAACTGGATTATCCTGATGAACGATGGGAACAATAATATCTTCAGTGATAGTATGAAATTGGAGCCCTTCTGGTACGGCAATGGGTTCTAAGCCAGCTTCTGCCCTGACCTTCTGTGCACTTTTCACACTGTCTTCCAGGGTGTTAGAAGAGATCGCCACATTGGTTTTACCCTCAAAGAGAGCCACCATGCCTTTGCCTGTTCCAACTCCTAAGACTTTGATCTTCACGCCGGTGGCCTCTTCCAGTGCCTTAGCACCAGGTTCCAGAAAACGTTTTTGACAAGTAGTTGACCCCCATAACTTCACCTCAGCCGCAGAGCTCGCAAGAGCGGGAAAGACAACCAAACACATAGCTAACGTCAAGGATTTCAGTTTAAACAATTTCATAACACCTCCTTAATTCAATAGAAAAACAAAGACAACTATATCTGTCCACATTGCAAATATTCTCTTCTGTCTTTTTCTGTCTCCTCGTTTTTCAGGGTTTACTCAGGCAGAAAACATGCCATTTTTTATGCTAGCAAAGTTCTCTTCTGCCCAAGCCTTCATATGGCAAATCCTGTAACACTATCCTTGGCCAGGTCCATTCAATCCTACGAATAAGGAAAAATACTTTATCACCGGACAACCTGAAAAAAGAACTCTTCAATTTCCTCAACGCAACTCGAAACATCAACTTATCTAATCACATTTCTATCCTGAAAAAAATTAATTCTTAATCCTACTGAAGTGCCCTGTCACATGGTTAGCGTTACAATTGTAAGCTTTTTTTCAGATCACGGAAAATTTTCACACCTTACTATTATCAATACCAAGATCGATTTAATTCGTATTAAACTTATGTAAAATTTGTTCTGTCATTCTTAAATATGCTCAAGTTTCTGAGTCGGTTAACATTACGATATTAAATCAAAAATACTGAACCCATGGAAGAGAGGAGAGATTTTTCTCTATGAAATCATCTGATTTTTTGTCAATTGGCTACTGTTTTGTTTAGTGCAGTCATTAATAAAACCGCCATACAATGAAAATTTGTAGTGTAAATTCATCGCTATAGGTCAAATCCGAAACTTGAGTTAAATATGTATAAATTCTGAGAACAAAATAATAATTATCATATTTCAAAATACATCACATTGAACTGCATATTATGCATACGACAACTTATGAAGTATTATGAAGGCAATCGTTACATTCACAGGATTTTAGTCTTGTTAGATATAATGAGTTTACCTGTATTTCTAAAACAACCATCAAACTTCGTTAGATATCTACAAGGAGCTTGACTTTCCATGGTTTTATTGTAATGCAGTTTTCCAAACACAAAAAAGAGCAACAAAAAATTATTGCGCCTTTGTTCTAAGAGGAACTGCTGAAGAAGAAGAGAGAGAGTTTTACCGCGATATTCAGGAAAGACCGTATTCCGGGAGATGACCGATTCAGCGAGCAAGTTTTGAGGTGGCAGCAAGAGACATTAAAGAACAAGTAGCTTTACCGTACTCACTACTTTGTTTAAGAATAGCCGGTTCGAAGTTTTTGCATCTCCCTATCGCCTGGATCTGGGGGGGTATAACGACGGACAAGTAGCATTTCGTAACACCATTGAACCCAGTCCTACGTTATCCTACACACCTGTTATGAGCCATTGCAAACACGACAAACGATGCCACCTCTGCCAGAATGAATGCTGACGATATCCTTCTCGTCATTTTCTCCTCTGTATGGACAGAACTGTATGGACAGAAGAACCGACGCGTTTTTTCATGGATTGCCCCTGGGAATCCCCCCCTGAACAGACAGTATAAATTGGAGATATGCCGGAAGCGTCTTGATTAATCGGATCTCAGTCATGGTACGAGGGAGAGAAGTATTACCTTATTCATGGCAATGGAAGAGCTTCTTTTTGATTGGAAAACAGAAACTGATAGTGTCCCAAACATAACCATAAAAATAAATCGCCACTCATATAATCATCATTTGATCGTATAGAGATACTTTTTAAAATAGGTATAATTACCTATTTTAACACTCTTTCTGAAAATATTCCCCAGAGATATCTCATGCAGGAATTAGCCAGTTGAGAAAAACTGTGCCTTACCCTTCTTCCTGAACGCCTCCCCTTCAAAGAGGGAAGACCAACATTTCTCCAAAACGGTGTGCTTCCCACCAATGCGAATGTTTATAGTTACTCGGCCTTCTTTTCTTTTGCCAAGAATCAACTGGATCACGCCGAACACAGGAACTTCAAACAGTCGGAAAAACAGATCATACCGGTGTACGCTTCTGCCCAATCCACATTCCCGGCAAACAAAGACCCCAGCAGTTCCTTTATCCAACGACCAAGATACTGATATGATCGATATCATAACGAGCTACACCCTTTCAGGCACCTTGTCGGGAGCTAATCGGTCCACTGGAAACAACAAGGAAGAGCGTAACTTCTTTCTCTTTTTCCAGGGAGTACCCCTCTTCATCTTTGAGTATCCAAGGAAAAAGGAACCATCCAGTTGCTGTTCTTTTATTACAAGGCGGGAGGAGCCACCTTACTTTCCCCCCAAACCAATACACTAATGCAAGCCTGACCCTGGCCCAAGATTCCTGCATACAGGTGCATGGTTTACTGCATGCGTTTCGTCAGGTATTCAAACTCTTCTTGCCAAGACTGTTTCTGCTTTCTCAGATCTGCGATTTCTCTCTTTAATTGATCATTATTTTCTGCATTGTGAATCATATCTTTCAATTCCCGAATATGCCTGTGGACGGCTATTCTTTCAGCCTCCAGATCCGGTATGGTTTCTCCTTCTATTTGTTCGATTTTTCGCCTGGCATCTGCATCAGTTGCCTGCAGACGTAATCGTTCAACTTCAATTTTTGAGGCTGTCTGTAACTTTTCGATCTCCGCAAGTCGTTTTCCCCGCTCTTTACTTGTCTCTTGCAACTCATAGAGAACACCTTGCGTTTGCGGACTGTGGCTAAATTGCTCTTCCAAATTTTTTATTTTTATTTCAATATCAGCCAGCTGCTTCTCGAGTTCTTTAACCCGGTTGCCAGTTGGGTGGGGTTCGGGTTCAACCTTGCCTCTCCAGTCTGGTCCTGGCATTGTTTGGTCGGTAATTCTTTTGTCGTTATTGGGATGGAATACCTCTATCTGATCAAGAATGACAAGCAAACCTCCAATGGCCGTTATGAGACCAGCCATACCGGTTAAAATACCAGGTAACGTTGTCCAAAACGATTTTGCTTCACCCATATACGTTTTCCTCCTTTTCAGAAATCTAAATAACTCTTCGGTAAAAGAGACACCAGCAACAGACTCATTGGTAACGAATTTCGATCATCGTCGACTCCCCCCCCCCTGCAATCACAGGCGCTCCCACAGGTAAGCCCCCCACAACTCTCCACAGGAGGAGCGGCTTCAGCCGCGAACTGCACACCCCGGGACTTAAAAGGGAAGCTCCGACACCGATATCCCCCCATTCACGGCTGAAGCCGCTCAATAAGACAGGGTTGGGGAAGATGTTGTGTGGTTTTGCCAGGGTTGGGAAGTCGGTATGCCCGGTGGTTGGCGAGAAGCGGGTGAAAGAGTTTTTTTTAGTGTACAAGCTGGCTTCAGCCGCAAATGGAGGTGATTCGGGCCGGGTGACTGTTCTCGCAGAGGAGAGGGTATTCGCCGCTGAAGCCGCCTCCACATCGAGAGAAAAGCGGTTATTGAGAAGTTGGTCATTGTCAACATTGGGGGGCGGCGGAATCCCAGCCTTCGACTTCTCCTCTCCTGTGCCGGCCACCACCTTCCGAACCATGAGCAATCAGAGATGCTGAAGATATCGTTTTTTTAATTGATCTGCTTTCATTGGACGATCTATAAAAAAACCCTGCACTTCATCACAGCCTTGGGATAACAAGATCTCAAGCTGGGATTGCATTTCCACTCCTTCCGCAACAACCTGCATGTCGAGACTGTGCGCCATACTGATAATTGCAGAGGTTATGGCACGGGCCCCTGGTTTGCTTGCCAGGTCCAAGACCAGAGATCTATCGATTTTCAGACGATGAAAAGGGAACTGGGTCAGGTATCTCATTGAACTATAGCCTGTACCGAAATCATCAATCGCGAAATTTGGACCCAGCTTGCGCAGTTGATCGATTATTGTTTTGATCTCTGCATTATTCTTCAGAAACAGATTCTCGGTAATCTCGAATTCGAGCAGATGAGGAGGAAACCCGGATACATCCAGCGTCTGTTGTATGTTGTACACCAAGTCAGGATCCTGGAGTTGACGCGGTGACAGATTATAAGAAAGCCGTAATTCCTGTCTCCCCTCTTCCTGCCAGGAAGCCAGGGCACGGCAAGCATCATACAACTGGTAATTGCCCAAGTTGACAATCTTTCCTGATTCTTCGGCCAATGCGATGAACTCTACAGGATTGACATACTCACCTGTATCATCTCGCAGCCGCATCAGTGCTTCGACACCCATAATCTGGAGATTACTTGCCTGCACCAGGGGTTGATACAAGGTCTCCACATGAGCAGTTTCAACAGCCTCCTGTATGACCTGCTCAACATGAAACAGTCGCTCGGCGCGAGTTTGCAGGCTGTCGGTATACTGTACCGTTTTGCCCTGCCCCTGTTCCTTGCCGCGATGCATGGCAGCATTAGCACGGTGTAACAGTATATTCGGTTGCCGGCCATTTTCCGGATACACACTGATCCCAAGGGTGAAAGAAAGGCACACCTTTTTTTCAAACAGGGATACGGTGCTGCCCAGCGCTTGCCGGACATGATCCACCAGCGCCATGACTTCCTTGCCACTTTGTACATTCTCAATAATCAGGACAAATTCATCTGCACCCACATGTCCGCGTATCGTGCCCTGGAGCTGCAGAGTCTGCAAGCGCTCTGCCACAGTCTTCAGCAACAAATCTCCCGTCACATTACCCATTGATTTATTAATCTTGGCAAAGTGATCGATGTCGATATCGACCACCACAATCAGTCGTTGGTAGAGTTGGGCCCGATCAATCGCTTCCTGAAGCTTTTCGCTGATCAAAATCAGATTGGGAAGGCCGGTCAAGCTATTGTGGGTTTCACTGTGTTGAACAACACCTGCCAATCGCTCCGCTTCACTGATATCGGTTAAGACAATGATAGCCCCCCCCTGCTGACCCTCGACTGGAGGAATAGGTGTTGTCGCGACCTGAACGAGCATTTCTTTACTCTTTTTATTGCTCAGGATAAGTGGTTCCCGGTGGTGATACACCATCTCTTTCACAAGCTGTCGTAAAGGATAGGGTTCTTTTCCCTTACGGGTATGTAAGTGCAATATTTCCTCAATCGGCTTGCCCATGGCCCTCTCACTGGAAACATCGCAAAGCGTTTCAGCGGCATGATTTATCTGCCGCACCTTACCTGCTTCGTCGATTCGGATCACGGCATCACTTATTGAAGTGAGTGTTGCCTGTGTCTGAAAACGCTCTTCAAAGAGAGTGCTCAACAACCGTTTAATATGTTGCCCGTTATACACGAGAAAACCAAGGAGGATGATGAACAAAGCCGTACCCGGCGGAAACCAGATGTGGAGCAGGGTGAGCCCGAACCAGGAAGTGAGTAGAGTTCCTGCTGCCAGAACCAGAGCCCACAACAGCAATCCGTTTACTCCCGGGATGATGAAGGGCAAGGCGCAAAGAAGGGCTATACAGATATTAATGAGGAATACTGTTGAGTTGGCTGCAGGCTCTATCAATCGTCCCCTTAAAAAACCATCGAGGATATGGGCGTTGAATTCAACCCCCGGTATAGGCCGACCTAATGCGGAAACAGGCGTAGGAACAGTATCTCCGAGACCGGTTGCCGTGGCCCCAACCAATACGTATTTGTCTTTAAACGATGATGGGCGGAAATTGCCGGAAAGGACATCAGTAAATGAGACCTGTTGGAAGTGGTCGGCAGGACCGGAGAAAGGGACAAGGACACGGTAATCTCTGACCCAGAAGCCGCTGTCCATGCCAGTTTGTTGCGGATTTCTTTCACCGGGTAATGCCGCATCCGCTATCCCATTACCGGATACCAGCAACGTGGCCAGAGCAAGGGTAGGCCAGCTTGCTTTACCGAGACCAGCTTTTAGAAAAGCCGATCTGGCAATACCGTCACTGTCTAATTCGGTGTCTACATGGCCAAGTCCTGCTGCCACAGCACAGAATTTCGCCAAGGGTAATGTTTCCCGCAACGGAGCCAACTTTGGTTTTTCAACCAGAACCGGCAAAACGACTGGACTGTTTTCAGCAATACTCGCAGCCAGAACATCATCACTGGCCCCCTCAGCGTCCGGCTCGGCAAAGATGATATCATAGGTAATCACCTTTGGTTTGCATGCTGCGATGTTGTGCAACAATTCCGCATGCAGGCGGCGTGGCCAGGGCCAGCGCCCGAGTTGATCCAGGCTATGCTGGTCAATGGCCACAATGACAATGTCTTCCGCCGGCGGCTGCGTGTAAAAGCGAATAAACTGGTCATAGAATATCCGGCTGAAACCGGTGAATAACCCTGTATGGGTACAGATAAGGGCAACCAACACCAAGAAGGCCGCCAAACCGTATCTCATAACTGCCTGATTCCGAAAAGATGACATTATAATGCAAGCAAAAGAAAAGGAATCATCGGTATAAAAACATAATACCAGGGGTTCGGCGGCACCTCAATTTGCTGGGCTGGGCTCCAATCACCCTCAAAACCGTCCCCTTCAATAACTTTTACCCGGAAATAGATCCGTTTCAGAGGACGCTCCATGACCAGTTCCGCTTGTGGAAGTTGTTGTTCTGCGACTATTTTTTGAAAGTCCGGATCCTCCGCCAGCTGGATCTTATACTGCTGCCCCGGACTACCAGCCTGCCAGTGCAACGTCATATTGATCTCGTCTTCCTCAATGGACATTTGCGACAAGTCGGGGGCCTTGGGAGCAGGCCGGAGGGTAAAACTCCAAATCGGACTGAAAGGCCCTTTCTTGCTATCGGCAAAAGTGGCCAGACGCCAATAATAGAGTCCAGGCGTGAGATGATCCGGGGTAAATCGAGTTGCGGTGAATTCCGTACTATCGATTACAGGTGAGCTGAGATCAGGATATTCAGACAACTGGAAATGATAGCCCGTGCCTCCGGTTGGTGTTGACCATTCAAAATCCGGCAGCAGCGTGCGTACGGTGCTATCATCCTTGGGAGTGATAGCCAATGGAGGCCGGGGTCTGGCATCCAGCTCCAACATCTGCTCAGCATCCTTTCCTTCCAGTCCATTGGCATCAATTCCCCGCACCCGGATAATATATTCGTCATCCTCCAAGGCACTGGTGTTGAAACGGGCAGCGGAAATGACGGCATCTATCAACAATGTCTGCTCCCCTTCTGCTCTATGAATCTGTATACGATACAGTTCGGCACCGGCAATTTTCTGCCATTTGATATCCACCGGCAGATCTCGACTATAATCGGCTGGTGAAACAATCTCAGGCGCTGCTAATAATTTCACCAAAGAACGAGGTGCTTCACCTTTGGCGACGGTGGTGCCAAATCCGGCCCTGACATCACGTGCTCCACCGCTGCTGCTGGTATGGACAATACCGCCCAACACCTCTACCCGTGACACCTCCGAATTTTCCTGAGCAACGGTCACACGAAAATCAGTGCCGCGAACCGTGGTGTTTGCAGAGGGAGTCTTGATTTGGAACCGAGTATTTTCGGTCTTGACCTTACTTTCACTCCGACCCTCCTGAAGATCCACCATATTATCGGCCAGGCCGCTGCGCGAAAACTTCCTGACCCAACCCAGCCCCATCCGGCTGCCGCTTCCCAGAAAAAGCCTGGATTGATCGACAAACTCCAGAACCACGTTAGCACCCTCACCAACCACGACCTGATCACCGTCTTTGAGGTGCGTACTGCCGGTAAGCGCCCTGGCCTCCGTCTGTCGCGCTTCGACATACTCCACTTTTCCATGAATATCACGGACCCGAACCGTGGCAGGTTCGATTTTCAACCAGCGCAGGGGAATACGAACCTTGGACCCAGGCGGCATATGTTCAGCATCGCTGACCTTGTTAAGACGTATCAATGCATTCCAGTAGCGGAATCCTCCATCAAGATATCGTGCGGTGATATTCCACAGATTATCTCCACGAACCATAGAGTAAGTCCACTCATCCTCTTCACCTGCCTTGACTCCTCCGCTCCACAGAATGAGCAATACCAGGGCCGCGGCTACCCGGTTAAGGGAACAATTGTAATTTTCACGGGGAGATTTCTTGCTCTTCACCATCAGGATTGTCCCTTCATATACGTTCATTTTCTTTTCCCTGTTGAGAATTCAAGGAAAGGGGAGATAAGGAGTCGCCATTTATTTAATCACAGCTACACGTTTTTTCATATAGATATAACTAGCTGTCCCGCCGATCATTATGAAAAAGGGACAAAAAATGGTGCATTCTGCTTCTTCCAGAAAGAATCTCATTACAACAAAGGTCGGTTGAGGCCATCCCCTTTTAGAGGACAAAGGATCAATCTGAACAGGCAAGAGTGACCTTACAGGAGACCCATCAGCTGATTTTTTTTGGTCTCAGGTGAGACCCTTCGCCTTGCAAACAGGCTCCTTTTTATTGTTGTCCACACTTGTCATACCAGAAAAACTATTTCCATTTCCCCTCACAAGACTCCACTACCGTCGTATAACAACTGGCATAAGCAGCAAGACATTGCTCCAGTGTATATTCAGCATAAGGATAATTAATTGCCCGAATTGTACAATTCGTCCCCCAGTAATCACATGCAGTCACTCAAGAGCTTTCCGTTCTAATCTTCAAACAGGTTTGACAGACTAAAAGACATGCAACAGCTGCCTGATCCGATATTACGCCCCAGGTCCACAAGCTACCATCGCTTTGAAGAGCGACGATGTGCCCTTCTCCTGTAGCCCATTTATGTATTACCAGCCCACACTGGACTAGGGGGTAACATGCCAGCAGGAAAGCTCTTGCCATCACACAAAAAGAATTTTTTTGACATGCTTTATCGTAGTCGTCACCTTGCTTGAAAAAAATTATACGATTGTCGTCCTGGCTTTCAGGGTTTGGCAATACACTCATCCGCCAATACAAAGCGATTGTTGTCATCAGTCGCTGAGGGCTTATTGAGCAACGTCATCACCGACTCAACTTCACGGAATCTGTACCTGCTTTGCACAGGAAAGCCTTCCAATATTTCGAGGAGACCGACAATATCGACTTGCCGTAACAGGGGGTTATTTTGATAAACAGGACGACGTTTTTGAGAGATAGTCAAGAGAGGACTCAAGGCAAGCACCTCATTTGATACCCAGTAACTCACCATTGATTCTGTGAATTGCTGATTAAACTTCTGGATCACAGGAGAAGCGACCATTTGCGACACTGCGAACTGAGCACCAAACAGTATGTGCTGTAGCGAGCACTTATACGGGCCAATCTCTTTCCGTTCAGTTGTGGTGATTCGTTTCAGGCTGCCGACCAAGGCAATACTTTTTTCCCTTGAGTTTTCTTTTGGATCAGCGGGTTCAGTTGCATAACTGGAATAAAGAGGGAATTTCAGGCATGATCGTTCCGATTTGTTGTATCTGTAAAGGACATATTGGCTGTAATCTATAGAGATGATCTCCTGTCCATCTTCTATTTTGGTGATTTCAGAATTGACAGAGTAGCTTATAGTCTCGCTCGTTTCTTTGCCATGGGTATCACGAGTTACTGTGACAAAATCCCAAGTGAATCCCTGTGACTGAGCTTGACTATACGCACTCAAACAACCCACCAAAGCCATAAATACTACTATCGAGTAGTACTTCATAAGAAAAAGTTATCCATCAATAGAAGAAGGAGCTACAACAACTAATCGTATGAATATGGCAGTGCTTGAGCAAAAAGGTATGGGCAAGCGCTACCATTATTCTCTTGAGTACCTTAGAAATTCTTTTATGTTTTTTTGAAAAAAATTTCTAAGGTACTTTCACCCCTCAAGGGGGTACTGTACTGAGTGCCGGCTTACCGTTCATCACCGGTATTAGAACCTATACCCCACTTTCAGATAGCCTGAAGTCTGGGTACTTTCGGATTCCACATCAATTGTTGCATAGGGAACACCATAGGCAGATTGTGTCTGTTTTCCATCAACATCAATCCTGGTATAATGCAAACCGCCTTCCAGAAACCAGGATGAGACAAAATTGTAGGTTCCCGAAACAGCTATCATATAGGCATCACCATCCATATCCCCTTGGGAGACCTTGACTGGTACTCGTGCCAGATGATGATCTTCATCTTCAGCATCTACCCAGGGGGAGTAGGCAAAACTTCCTGAAAGAGTAAAATCAGGCGTAATCTGAAGATCTGTTCCGATGAGAAAATAAGGCATTTTGTAGGTCATTTCATAAGTGATACCAACACTACCATCTCCATAGGTTTCAAAGCCAGGATATCCAGAAGGAGAATATTGATGGATAAGCTGAGCATCATATTCAAACTTCTGATACTGATAGCCAAGCCCTGCATAGAGACTCCAGGATTGACGCTGTAAAAATGCCCATTCAACATCAATATCCCAGATCAAGGCATCAAAATCGGAAATATTTGACTCAGAGTACACATCAAGCTGACCTGGATTAGAGGAAGTTAACCAATCCTTATCAATCATCTGGTCACTTGGGTCAGAGATATTCTTTTTCAAGATACCGTTAATACGCCATGCAGAACCGATACGTAATCCGGCATCAACTCTGGCCAACGAGATATCCAACGGCCATTCAAGTTCACTGAGAGGGAAGTACATATTCTCGGAACTACCATCAGCAAAAGTTATTGCACCACCTATTGAGTACGTTGTGTCACCTGTCATTAATTCAGTGCCAATGGCAATATCAAACTGAACCGGTTTGTCAGAACTCTCAGAGACTTCATTCTCTGCAGTCGGTTCATTCGCCACTTCATCGGCAGCAAGCACTGCACCTGAACTGAGAAATCCAAGCGCTAATCCAACGAGCAACACTTTACTTTTTTCTGCTTGTTTCATTTTACATGCTCCTTACGTTGAATAAAATGAGTCTGTTCCGCCTTCATAAGTAACACATCGTTTCCTCTAACTCTTCTAACAGGCTGAAAAAAATGACAAGTAATCACGTTAGGTGCCGACAATGGTAAAAGGGGACAACTCAGCTTATTCCTGATAAATTCGCAGCCAAGGTCACCTTCAACGACCGTCTTAGCAAGTAGAAAGTCCCAATTTCTTTACCCTCTAAAATGCAAAAAGCCGGGCCACCTCATTTACAAGGTAACCCGGCTAACTATGTTATATAGCCCCGTGGCTTTCCGTCTCTGCCTTCCAGCAGGTTTGGCTTTATCTCTTATTTCAACACTTACAGATCACGTCCTTACAGACAAATATAAAATTCACATAAACACAAGTTGACTCTTTTTTCTATAGGTATAATTACCCATTTTTACGGAATTTTTGAAAATATTTTCTTCTTCACCGCAACAGAAACCAGTTTAGAAGTTAGCAAACGACCACTGCCAATCCTGTACCTTAAAACGCAGCACGGACTGTGCATCCTCCAATACTGTTGCAAGCCGGTTTCTGAACGCTACGAGACCAATCTATGGGCAACAACTCGACACTAGGTGCTTCAGGGGAATTAAACCTCTTCAGAAACAGCAATTGAAATCAACCGAGACGGCAACGATAATCCTCATAGCCGAATTGACGTACAATTTCAACGCCATTATCCTCTTCTCTGGAGAGGGCGATGGACGGCAGCCGGACACCGTTAAAGGTGTTGGTTTTGACCATGGTGTAATGACTCATATCTTCGATAAGAAGCCGATCTCCGGGCTGCAGGGGCTGCGCAAAAGAGTAAGTCCCTAACACATCTCCTGCCAGGCAGGAAACGCCGCCAAGGCGGTAAGTATAAGGGAGCTTGCCCGGTATGGCAGCATTACGGATCTCTGGTCGGTAGGGCATCTCCAGGACATCGGGCATGTGACAAGCCACTGAGGTGTCGAGGATGGCAATAAGACCTCCATTCTCGGTTACATCAAGTACGGTGGTCACCAGGGCCCCGGTATTGATGGCAATGGCCTCACCTGGCTCCAGATAGATAGTCAGATCGTAGGTAGTGCGGAAATGGTTGATCAGCTCACAGAGGAGATCCAGATCATATCCGGGGGCTGTGATCAGATGACCGCCACCAAAGTTGAGCCAACGCATCTGGGGCAGGATTTCTTGAAATTGCTCCTCAAAGACCTTTGCTGTTCGTACCAGAGCGTCGGCCCCTTTTTCACAGAGAGTATGGAGATGGAGACCGCTGATGCCCTGCAGGGACTGACCTGCAAACTTATCCTTGGGAATACCGAGCCGGGAACCGGGGCTGCAGGGATCATAGAGGGCGACCTTGGTTTCCGAATGACAGGGATTGACCCGCAGTCCGCACGAGGGCGGCTTGGTACAGGCCTTAAGCTGAGGCTGAAAACGCTGCCACTGCTGAAAACTGTTAAAGACCAGATGGTCGCAACAGCGTAAATGGACCTCCAGGTCAGCCTTACTGAATGCCGGGGCATGGCTGTGCACCTCCCCCTGAAACTCCTCCCGTCCCAACCTGGCCTCATCTGGAGAACTGGCACAGACCCCTGCCAGATACTGGCGAATCAAGGGGAAGACCCGGGGCATGGCAAAGCCTTTCAGGGCCAACAAGATCCGGCAGCCGGTACGATCCTGGACCGTAGCCAGGATCTGCAGATTCCGCTCAATAGCCCCTTCGTCGACCACAAAGCAAGGGCTTGGCACCAGCCGCTTATCAAAATCTATAAGATACGATCTTTCCATGGCAGTCCGTGAAGATTCAGCTTCTCCATAAAGGGGGTTGGATCAAGTTCTTCCATATTAAAGACCCCTGCACCCTTCCAGGATCCGGTAAGCATGAGCAAAGCACCGATCATGGCCGGGACTCCGGTGGTGTACGAGACAGCCTGGGCCCCCACTTCTTTGTAACACTGCTCATGGTCACAGATATTATAAATGTAATATTGCTTTTCCTGACCATCTTTGAGCCCTTTGATCAGACAGCCTATACAGGTACGCCCCTTGGTCAGTGGCCCCAGGGAACCGGGATCGGGAAGAACAGCCTTGAGAAACTGGAGGGGAATAATCTCCTGGCCATTATATTCAATTGGCTCAATACTGGTCATGCCGATATTCTGCAGGACCTCAAGATGTTTGAGATAATTGTCAGAGAAGGTCATCCAAAATCGTGCTTTTTTGATGCCTGGGATATGCCTGGTCAGCGACTCCAGTTCCTCATGATACATCAAATATATTTTCTTTGGACCGATCCCCTCGGGAAAATCAAACTCCTGTGCGGTCTGAAGGGCCTGGCTCTCCACCCACTGGCCATTATCCCAATGACGTGCAGGAGCAGTCACCTCGCGAATATTGATCTCGGGATTGAAATTGGTAGCAAAGGGCTGGCCGTGGTCACCGGCATTGCAGTCGATGATATCCAGTTCCCGAATCTCATCAAACTCGGCCTTCAGGGCCCAGGCGGTAAAGACATTGGTCACCCCGGGATCAAATCCAGAGCCGAGCAAAGCCATCAGACCTGCCTTTTTAAAGCGCTCCTGATAGGCCCATTGCCAGTGATATTCAAACTTGGCCTCATCACGAGGCTCATAGTTTGCGGTGTCAAGATAATGGACACCACACTCCAGGCAGGCATCCATGATGGTCAGGTCCTGATAGGGCAGAGCGACATTGATACAGAGCTCTGGTTTAAAGTCGTTCATCAAAGCGACCAGTTCATCCACCTGGTCGGCATCCACTTGAGCCGTTTTGATAGGCATGGGCAATTGAGCTGCAATGGCATCGCATTTTTCCCTGGTCCGGGAGGCCAGCATAATCTCTGAAAACACCTCTGGCACCTGACAACATTTGTGGACAACCACCGAGCCAACCCCGCCAGCCCCGATAATGAGTACTCTTGACATTAAAACTTCCTCTTTTTAACCCAGGTAACCTGGAGTTTTGAAGGCCTGGATAACTAGCTTTCCGGCCCATACGAAAAACGCAATACAGGGGCCAACTCTACCATAAACGATTCGCTCATTTATAGGCGCGGCTTCAGCCACGCCCGGTACATAACGTAACACCGGTGATGAATAGTAAGGCGGCACTCAGTACAGTACCCCTTATGGGGTCATAAGTATCTTAGAAATTCTTTTTCAAAAAAAACACGAAAAGAATTTCTAAGATACTAAACAGACAAGCGGACTGCATCAAGTCCTTTGCGTAGAAAAACTCAAAAATTTATGCCTGAGGTACTACATTTTCAAATAGGTGTAGTCTTCCAGACAGCTCTCGTAAAAATCGATCAAGCGCACCCCTTCCCTGGGCAAGATGACGCCACGCTGGATCTGACGATCTATCTTTTTCTTGATAGATCTGGCCATAATATCCGGACTGTACTGCATAGTGGCGAGTACCTGTTGGGCGGAGGTCCCTTTGATTACCTCTTCAATATAAAAATCATCGGGGTCATCATCATCGCAATAGATATGAACCTCGTTGAGACGGCCAAAAAGATTATGCATGTCTCCCATAACGTCCTGGTAGGCGCCAGTAAGAAACAAACCTATATAATAATCTTCTTCTTTCCGTAAGGGGTGAAGGAGCAGGGTCTTCTCGTAACCTTTTTGGGTAATAAAATGGGTGATCTTCCCATCAGAATCACAAGTGATATCTACCAGGGAGCATCGTTCAGTGGGCTGTTCATCAAGGCGCATCACCGGCATAATAGGTAGAATCTGCTTGATGGCCCAGGTGTCGGCCGCCGACTGAAAGACCGAAAAATTACAGAGGTACTGACTGGCCTTGAGTTCCTCGATTTGCTGAAGTTCTTCGGGAATGAAGTCGACTTTACCCAACATACCGTAAACACTACGGATAACCTGCCAGTAAAGGGTTTCCACCTTGGCCCGCTCTTCTAGAGTGACAACCCCGAGGCGAAAGGCATTGATGGTTTCATCTTTGTATTGCTGGACGTCATTAAAGATTTCCTGGTAATTTTCCATACAGAGACTCTCTGCCGCTTCCCGCATATTGGTGACCAGGATATGCTCGTCGCTTGTAACCGAGGTGACACAGGAGTTCGTGGTCTGATGGATAATATCAACCACATTGGTAATAACGCAGGAGTGATGGGCGGTCACATACCGCCCGCTTTCACTGACAATATTGGGGTGAGGCACCTCTGCTTCATCGCATACCTGCTGCAAACCACTGACAATATCTGCTGCATACGCCTGCAGACTGTAGTTACGTGAAGAATCGGTGGCAGAACGGCTACCGTCGTAATCGATACCCAATCCGCCCCCCACGTCAAAATATTCGATAGGAATACCGAGCTGGCGCAAACTGCCATAGATTCGTCCGGCCTCTGTTACTGCCTGTTTGATGATTCGAATATCCGGGATCTGGCTGCCGACATGAAAGTGAAGCAGTTTGAGACAATTCACCATCCCATTCTGGCGGAGCAAATCAATTCCCGCCAGAATCTCACTGCAGGTAAGGCCAAATTTGGCTCGATCACCACTGGAAGCTGCCCAGCGCCCACTGCTCTTCACCGCCAGCTTGGTACGAATACCGATGAGGGGATCTGCCTGCATCTCTTCACTGAGACGAATAATAAGCTCAAATTCCGAGAAATTCTCGACAACAATGATGACTTTACGGCCCAGTTTCCGACCCAGGAGGGCCAGGCGTATATAGTCCTCATCTTTGTAGCCGTTTAAGATAGTCAGAGATTCACAGTTTTCGTTATAGGCCAGGCAGGCCAGCAATTCAGATTTTGACCCGGCCTCCAGCCCATAGTCAAAGGGAAAACCGGCGTCAATGATTTCTTCAACCACCTCCCGCATCTGATTGACCTTGATTGGATACACCCCGAAAAAACGGCCCTGATAGCCGCAGTCGGCTATGGCCTCAGCAAAGGTGGTGTTCAGGAGGCGAACCTGGGAACGCAGGATATCATGGAAACGAATAACCGTCGGAAAGGAGATTCCCTGGTCATTTATCTCCTTAATTACCTGCATAAAATCAATTTCCGGGCCGTTTTCTCTTTTCTCCGGCAGAACACAGAGATGCCCCTTATCGTTCACGGAAAAATAATCATTCCCCCACTGTTTAACATTGTAGAGTTCACAACCTTCCTGGGGGCTTAACGAGGTTTCCTTATCAGTCATGCAAAGCCCCTTCATAAAAGCAGTCATCCTCTGAATTACCGTGAAAAGTAAGAATAAGCTCTCTGACTATTTTGGCGGCGAAAACGGCGCTGTTACCAGTCGAATCAATAGCCGGGGCCAATTCAACCACATCTGCCCCCACCAGATTTTTGCTGCGCAGGATAGCAAGAATATCCAGAAAGGAACGGAAATCCTCACCATCGGCCTCCGGAGTACCGGTACCCGGTAAAAAGGCCGGATCAAAATAATCAAGATCCAAAGTAAGATAAATGGGTTGCTCTCTGGACAACTCCTGCAACCAGACACTGAACTGGGAAAAGCTGTCAAAAAGGGTCTTTTCCTGTCGCATCCAGGCGAACTCCTCTCTGGTCCCGGAACGGATACCAAATTGCACTAAGCGATGAAAGGGACCAAAATGATCCAGGCATCGCCTGATTATAGAGGCATGGGAAAAAATATTTCCCTCATACCCGTCTCGCAGGTCAGCATGGGCATCGAGATGAATCAAGACCAGGTAGGGATAGGCCTGGAGGTACTTGGAAACAAAGGGATATGAAATAGAATGTTCACCTCCCAGAGCCAGAAACCGGGTGTTATCATTCTTGAAATCCACGTCACGGGTCAAATCTGCAAAGGTGGCATGGATCTTCCGGCAGTCTTCATCTGTGTTATCACTCTGACTTACTCCCAGATTACCAAGATCGTAATAAGATGGAATTTCCGTGAGATCCAGATCAAGGTGGGGTGAATAGGTTTCCAAATCGGAGGAAACCCGGCGAATTGCATCCGGCCCCTGGGCTGCCCCCTTGCGGAAACAAGCCGTTCCGTCATAGCAAACCCCCACGATATTCAGGCAGCCCGCCACCAGCCGATCGGCTGGTTTGGCACCATAATAAAGAGGAGTTTCCTCTTGTGCTAACACATTGTTCATCTTTTTTATATCGCTTGCAAATCAAATTGTTTCCTGGAAGCACAAGGGCGAAAACAGGTTACAAAAATTATTTTTTCCTGGGCCTTGCTCTCCAAAAAACCGCTTATCTCAATTTCTTGGCGAAGCAGTGGCATAAGATCTTTTTCTCTGTCACTATAACTGAGAATGTATTTTTTTTCATCATTAGTGAACAGAGCAAAACCTGATATATCTCCATTCCCTTTCCATTGGTCCGGGACAAGAACCCCTGCGAGAGTAATTTTTCTTTGATCCATTCCTGTTTTTACCTTTTTAGTCTACTGGAAAAATGAAGAGAACAGAAAGAATAAGCTCATGAGGATAATCGGAACCTTAAGCACTTTTATAAAAAATGCTCAAGAAGCGTGTCCGACTCTCATGCAGGTCGCATGCAACCCGCATGAGAGTCTCACGTCATACTGAGGACCTTATTTGAAATCAACTGTGCCTAATATTCGTCTTCTTCAAAATAATAGTCATCGCACATCTCCAGAGGTTCCAGTCTAATAGGTTTTACTGATAGCAATCTGAACTCCCTTTCACACTCATCGCAGAAAACGTCATCTCCGACTTCATGATCATGATAAATTCTGATTGTTCCACCGCATACAGAGCATCGTTGTGTTTTCATTTTAATTCCTCTATAAAAAAATGATAGATACAGCCTGGTTCCCTCCCTAGCAATCACTGTGCCATATACATAATGTCTTATTTTAGGAGGGTTGGCTCACCACTGCCTGCCAACAACAAGAACTTGAAGTTCTCTTTTTTGTTGTTGAACAGCATAACAGAGTGTATAGGGAATATATTTTTTCCTGTAACACCTGTTACAGTCAGAGAAAATATACACCCAGAACTATTGGTTCCTAAAAGCGTAGATTCGGAACAAATAGTTCTCTTGCCTATAGAGGAGTAAAGATGAAAAACATCCTGCTTATCAGTCAAGACAGTGATGTATTGGTAACTTTTCAGGAAAGTTGTTCTGCTGACGATTCCATCTCGGCGGCTCCTTCACCGATGGAAGCCGCCGAGATTTTGAAAGACTTTCAAAGTGATCTTTTATTCATCGACATGGAGATTCTCCAGGCAGCAGCAGCCGGGAATAGCTACAAAGCCGTTTTACAACCTTTCTGGCTGCGCTATCCAAGTCTGAAAATTGTGGTCATGACAGCCCAGGAAACACTTCGAGACGCCGTGGCAGCTGTCAAACAAGGGGCCAGTGACTATATCATGTACCCCATTATTCCAGACGAAATTCGACTCATTACCAGCAGCCTTACCGAATCACAAAAGGTGCAATCTGAACTGGATTATTTACGCGATCAATTTTGGGACAAAGATTCGGTGCCCTTTGTCCAGACTAAATCTCCAGCCATGAAGACGGTATTTGAAAATGTCCGTTCAGTGGCTCCAACCAGAAGTACCGTTCTGCTCACCGGTGAAACAGGCACAGGAAAGGGGGTTTTGGCCAAGATTATTCATAAACACAGCAATCGGAAAAACGAACAGTTTATCAGTGTCCACTGCGGGGCAATCCCCGATACCTTACTGGAAAGCGAACTTTTCGGTCACGAGAAAGGGGCCTTTACCGGGGCCGTAAAAAGAAAACTTGGTAAATTTGAGATTGCCCATGGCGGCACCATATTCCTGGATGAGATCGGAACGATAACACCTGCTGCCCAAATCAAGCTGTTACAGGTCCTGCAGGACGGCATTTTTCAACGTATCGGCGGTGAAGAAGATGTTAAAGCCAATGTACGCATTATCGCCGCAACCAATGAAGATCTGAAGCAGCTCTGTAAAGAGCGCAAGTTCCGAAACGATCTCTATTACCGTCTCAATGTCTTTCCCATTGAGCTGCCACCACTCAGAAATCGGAAGGAAGACATTTCCGAGCTTGTCGAGGTATTTATCACCCAGCTCAACCGTTTTCATAATAAGAACATCTTTGATATCCATCCCCAGGTCATCGAGGCCTTCTTAAATTATTCCTGGCCAGGTAACATCCGAGAACTGGAAAATATCATGGAACGGGCCTATATCCTGGAAAGGGCCTCAATCCTTGTCCCGGAAAGCTTCCCAGCCGAACTCTTTACCACGGAAGACTCATTGACCAGAGTCCAGATGGATACCATGCTCCCCCTCTCCGAGGTGCGGAGAAGAGGGGTTGAAGAAATAGAGCGTTGTTATCTCAAAGAGGTGCTGGATGAGTACTGCGGAAAAATCAATAAAAGCGCTGAGGCTGCTGGCATTACCACCAGGCAGTTCCATAAGCTGATGCAGAAATATGGCTTAAAAAAGGAAGAATTTAAAAAATGATGCCCTGAAGATTATCTGCAAAGCCGCGCAGATGAAACCAGGAAAAATGAATTCATTCAATCGAGAGATTATGATTCTGGGCGGGGCAATGCTTGAGAGAGGATACCATTTTCTGGACATGGCCATAAGGATATAATTATTCACCTGACCTCTTCTTTTCTTGGCATTACTCTTTTTGAGAGTACATCAAGAAAGCAACGGAGGTTTTAACTCAAAATGATATTGGCTTGTTAAAGTTAGTTCATTCTCTTCTGGCGACATCTGAGACAACGGCAGGTGATTAACTACAATTTAAGTAACTATCTATACAGGTAATGCCCAATAATTGGCAAACAGCTGCGCTGTAACTGTTCAGTAGCACTGGAGCTGACACTTACACCGTATCAGGCTCCGATCGGTCCTGTACCGAAATCACACCCTTCTCTTTTTTCCCATAATTTTCCTGGATTGCCTGAATAGCATCAATATTTTCAAAGAAAATGTCCACAAGGGCTGGATCGAACATTTTACCTTTCTCCTGCCGGATGAAATGGAGCGTCTTGTCACTGGGCCATGGCTTTTTGTAAACGCGTTCGTTCATCAAGGCATCATATACATCCACAAGCTTGGTTATCCGGGCAAAAATGTGAATGTCCTCTCCTTTAAGGCCCTGGGGGTAGCCCTTCCCGTCCCAACGCTCATGATGCTGGTGGGCAATGATCGATGCCGCAATAAAAAACTGACGATCTGAGCAGTGAAGGATATCGTAACCGATCAAAGTATGCTCCTTCATTCGATCAAATTCCTTGCTGTTCAGCTTACCAGCCTTGTGGAGAATAGTTTCTTCAATGCCGATCTTGCCAACATCATGCATGGGTGAGATGCTTTCCAGCATTTCAACTTCTTGCGTAGAAAGCCCGATCTGGTTTGCGAGGAGACGGGATGTTTTCGCCACCCGCTTCACATGATTGGCAGTTTCACGGGATCTGACCTCAATGACCTCACCCAGCGTCAAAACCAGTTCCTGCTGAGTTTCGATGAGCTCTCGATCCAGTTTTATGATCGCCGTATTTTTCATGTTGATGATGCGTTGTTTTTTGAGGTTCATTACCAGCAACGAGATGATAACGGTCAGAACCGCTATGAACAGAGCAGAGACCTTCAGCACCTGCCGATGCTTTTCGTAAAAACTCAAGGGTTTGTGGAGCAGAATTGTCTCAGGGAAAAGGCGATCTTCGCTAATACCAAAACGAACCAGGACATTGTAATCAAAAATACAGCGGTTCAGCTCATCGCCATTCTCGATTATTCCTGATACAGCCTTGCCCCGCCACAGGTCGAGCAAAACGCTGGCCGCCTTTTCTCCATGGCTGGCAGCGCTGACCAGACAGCCCCCCAACGCCCCAGATTCCATCTGAAAATCCCATGAGACATAGATGGGGACCGTCGACGCCCTGGCCAGCCTGAGAGTTGCTTCCAGGTCTGTAAATACCCTGCCAGTAGCATCTCGAAAATACGTCAGAACATAGACCAGGTCTTTATCGGTACGATGGGAGAGAAACTCCTCCAGATTTTCAATGGAATCCTGGGGAAGAAATCGGACAGTATACCGTTGCCGATAGGGAACAAGCTCATAGGCCATCTCGTTTTTAAGTGCTCGGCCCGTGGTTGTGTCATCGACGATGATATAAATATTTTCCACATCCGGATTGATCCGGAGGGCCTGTTCCAGGGTTCTGCCATAGGCTACTTTCTCAATGATGATGTGGATATTTTCCAAATCCACTGGCAGCACACTGATTGAATTAATCCCTGCGGCAACAATTTTTATTCCGGGGAAAAGTTCCTCTTTGTGTTTTGATATAAAATTCAGTGCGTTGTTGTCGGTCACTACAATTGCATCAAAGTGGGTATCGGCATACTTGACTTTGTACATTTCGAGCAGCCGATCAAGATACTCATCATTGATGAAATTTTTAGTATCCATGTATTCAACTCTATAGCGCATGGATATTTTTTCATTCGCCAGCACCGATATAATGCCCTGGTGCAGCTGACGAGTCCAGGCATAATCGGGCGCATAAGAGTGCAGTATGAGTAAAATCTTCTCCTGCTCTCCACCAGCCGCGTACTGCCCGGTAACGACCGACAACAAGATCATCAAAAAACCCTGAAAAATTCTTTTCCCGATTTTTTTACTCATAACCTTTTTTTCCGATCCCTTGCCGCCGGATTGTACAGGGGATATAGCTTAACGCCCGAAGACTCAATGGCGGTGGTAACGAGTGGCCGACCTGAGGATATTTTGGCAAAAAAAGAATTGATGGTCGGACTGATGGGAAACTACAAAACAGCTGTAACATAAAATGCTATGCGAAAAAAAACAGGAAAGCAATTAAAACCTATCAGGTTCATATCCCGAAGACGCAGATTCAAGAGATCGTCCGTTGAACCTGTAGAAAAACCCTGCTTTTGCATATTCTGGGGATTCTTCACAACACAAGATCAGACAGTTACAAGCAATACAATTAACGAAAAAACTTTTTCTACAGACTCGTTAGCGGAATAAAGGTGTCAGAAGAAGAGATGATACGAAATCGTTTCGTCCGACAAAGAAGGAGGAAATTGAACCAAAAGATTTTAATCGCTGTTCCAGACCACAATCGCCCCCGACAGGTCCCCTTGCCACGCCCCCTGGACACGTTCAGCAAAGTCAGCACAGGTAATTGCAGTCCTCAGTACTTATCCATTGATGGAGATGTGCTCCCTTATTCTTATCACTCGATAATAATGTCAAAAACATCCAATAATGATAACACATCGGGTGAGGAAAATTTTGTTTTACATAATTTGTTTCCGTGTGGATGGATGGCGTAATGGGTAGCATTTGTGAAATCAGCTCGTGTAAGGTTTGTATTCATAAATCTGGCACCTGAAAAATCGGAAAAGCTGCACCTTGCCTTTGACAAGTTAGCCTCTGAGAAGTCGGCATCTTTTAACTGGCACTCAATTATTTCTGTATTGCTAAGGTCCACGCCAATAAACCCTGAATAATTCAACAAACACCTGTAAAAACCAACATCCAAAGGAATAGTTGCGTCCGCCCATTGAACACCTGTAAGCTTTGTATCAAAAAACTTCACATCTCTAAAAGATGTCGATTTCAAGGCGGATAATGACAAGTCACAATTTTCAAACCTGCAACTTTCAAAGATACAATATAGAAATGAGCTGTGAGAAAATTTACAGTTTTTGAATAGACAATCATAAAACTCAGTATGAGTTATCTTATGACCTTCATCTAGATGAATATCTACGAATTCATTCTCTTCATACGATTTATCACTGTCAATAAAGAAGGAGTCGTCCTGATCTGCTGACGAAGAAAAACCAGGAAGATTTTGTTGTTTCATTTGAGCACGTTATTTATTTTTAAAGAGAAAGAGGCAGACAACCCAGGGCAAGGCGACAAGCCCATGAAGAATCCAGCCCTTGGCCGAATCTGCACTGCACGGCCCGCCTCTGCTCTGCGGCCCAGTCGTTCACCACCACTTGCACCCACCTCCCCAAAGATCACGTCCGAAGGCTAGCCCACATTTCCCCTCAAAGTCGTTACGAGAATCTGGAAAGTGCTGCACAACCAGGCATCATTCAAACAAAACTGTCCCAGATTCACAAAACAATTTTTTAGGATTTTTGTTCTTTGTTCATCTCGACACAACTATTGACGTACAATTTAAAGACTGCAATTTGCTGTAAGGCAACCATTAACAAGGTCAACGCTACTCCTACCAAAAAAAGGATACTATTAAAAACTTCAAAAGGTGTTTTAAAATGAGTGAGGCCATCAACGAGAGCGGTGAATAAATAGAAGGCCAATAATATGATAATTATTTTTCCTACCCGGCCATCCGTATGACGGAAGCTTTTTTTTATAGCCACAACGGGGTTACATCCTTCTAACATCAAATGGAAAGGTGCAAAAGTTGCCTTTAGAGAAACATATATTCCAAACAGCAACAAAGGCAATGCAATAAATTGATATGCATTTGGGGTTGTTATCAATATAACAACAATAATAAGAGGTAAATTGGTGATCAGCAAGGTCAGCATTAAAAGCGGCGCGTACACCATAGAATTGAACAGGTTTGTTGTAACAGGGTCTAATTTCTTTTGATATTCTTGGGAAACAAAGAAAATCAAGGCCCCCATATACATGGAAAAACCGAGTAAATACAAAACTAAGCCTATGAGGGGAACACGTATATTGTTCTCGTCCACAGGTTGAGAGGTAAAATAGGAGAGAAACCCCAACAGCAAAAAAGGTACAATCAAATGCGTAAGGTATCTAAAATTATGGCTAAAAACTTTCCAGGCGTATGAGAAGATATCGTTCATTTTTTTTATAGTCCAACAAGTTGATTGAGAGTCCCACTGTTATCTACTCTGCCTCGATATCGTTGACAACGAAATAGCGGGAATGCTTCGCCACCGTTTCTTTAAAAACCTACCCCTATCCCACAGGGAGATGGCATCTCTTTTTCCTGTGGGGAAAAATTTATCCACGCCTGGACTGCTCTTCCGTCTCTGGGTGGGCGGTGCCTGGCCGTTCGCTGCTGCAGCCGGGAATATAATTCTTTGGCTCCCTTCCCTACTCTATTGCCTCGACCCTGGTCCCATCGCTGACAGACGACTCGGGGGCGACAATCACCGTCTCTCCCACTTTTACCCCGGACAGAATCTCTGCCTGATAATCATTCAGCAGGCCGATATCTACATGTGTCAACTGTACCTTGTCGGTCACAACCCGATAGATCTGCCAGTTCCCCTCCATCCCACGGAACAGCGCCGTCCTGGGAACGACAACAACACCTGATTTCTCGTCAGTAATAATCCGCACCCGGACACGATAATGCAGGCCCATGGTTTTATCGGATTGATTCAAGGCATCCAGAGCCTGCTCAGCAATTGCAATTTTGACAGCCACCCTCTGTTCTTCGACACCCAGAGATGACATTTTAGTGAAGGCCTCCGGCTCAACCAGGCGGACACTTCCCTGTATGGGAGAGCCGCCGACAGATTCACCGAAGATTTCCACCTTATCGCCAGGTTGAATATGTACCGCCTCTTCAGATAATATATCTGCTGTCACTTCCATCTCTGCCAGGTTGCCGATATCAAGCAGAGGTTCCCCCGGGGTCATGACTTTTTCATTCCAGACATGGCGTTTGAGGACCGTCCCGCTAACCGGACTTTTGACCAGGGTCCGATCGAGATTTCTTTTTACATAGGCAGGCATGAGTTCTATCATGGATTGAAAGGCCTTGCTCATATGATACATGGCCTGACTCTCTTCAATCTTGACCGTGGAATCCAGGTATTCCCTTTTTGAATCACGGCCCTGCCGTTCACTGATAGAGGAAGCTTTCAAGAGAATTTCATTTTTTTCCCACTCCCATTTGGTAAAATCCTGTCTAATCCTGTTGGCCTTCACCTGTGCTTCGGAGGCCTGAATCCAATTATCCACAGCAACAAGTATATCCTGCATCTGCCTTGTGCTGTCCTGCCAGTCGACATCCTCAAGCCGTACCACAATCTCTCCGGTCGTCACCTTATCTCCTTCTTCCACCGTAATGGGCAGTACTCGTCCCTGCAGGGGCATGGTTACATGGTAGATATGAGGTAAACTTGTTCGGGCTCGCTCTTCAACGTAGGCCTTGATATTGCCCTCACTGGCAACAGCAACACGGACAGGCATTTTTTTGTTCATTTTACTGACCACTGCAAGCATTCCTGCCAGGAGTAAGAGGACAAGTACACTTGCCCAAACCCATCGTCTTCCACTCTTTTGTGCCATTTTCTTCTCTCTCGTTAAAAGAAAAAGAACTCTATCAAAAAAAAGACCGGCGGCAAAAGACGACATCGTCAATTTTCACCCTTCAGTCTTTTGCCGCATCAGCGCAACACCAGCTTATTCCTTTAGACTCAAGGCCTCCACCCAGTTCTGTTTCCGAAGGGTCCTTCTTACTATTCCCTGAGACGACAACACAAAGAGGACGGCAAGAGCGACTGTATAGATATAACTGAGTCCATTGAGTTTTGCCGGAAAACTGTAGGCATCGGTGATAAAAAGTTGCATTATACCAGTGAGTAGCCAATAGCCCAGCGGCAACCCGATCAGGGTACCGATCACATTAATCAGCAGGTTCTCACGAAGAAAAAGTCTGGCCACCTCACTTTCATAATATCCAATGGCTCGGAAGGTTGCCATTTCTACACGACGCTCCGAGATAGCAATCAACGTCCCATTAAGAATGGCCCCAAAAAAGATGACCGCGGCAAAAAGGATCATGATAATTGCCGAATAACGCATCATCCCATTGAGCTGGCGGTTCAGGGCATCCTTCTGTTCACCCAGGTCAGTGAGGATTTCAAGGCCGGGCATGGTCCGCACCGTATTCATGAACGCCCTCTTTTCCGTGGGACCATGGGCCGTCAGGACACGGACTTCACTGATCACCGGTTCTTGTCTCAGGACATGGTTCAACCAGTTATAATCTGCATAGACCATCATCCCCACCATACTGCTGATCCCCTCCACAACAGGGAGGGTAAGGGTTCGACGCTCACCCTTGACAGGGAGGACAGCAACGGAATCTCCAGCTGATATCCCCAATCGCTCCATCAAGCGGTCAGTCATGAGCAGACCGGTGCCGGGCATAGGGATACGCTCTCCTTGTCCATTGGTCGGGGCAGTCAATTCACCATTGGGGGGAATACCCATAATGGCACTGCGCTTGAAGTGGTTTTGTACCCGAAAAGTACAGGGGACAATGAACACCGGTTCTGCATGTATTACTCCGGGGAAACGGCGAATCTCATCCAAGGTGGAGAAATCCATTTCATTTTGAAAGGTCAGGTGATAGTCGCTGCGCAGTACTGTATCAAATTGCTGCCGAACCATCTCATCCAATGAATCGACAAAGCCGAAGGTCAGTACGACAATACTGCTGCCCATTGCGGCGGAGATAACGGCCACGGCAGTACGGCCCTTATTACGCAAAAGTCCCCGCAGGATCATCTGCCACTGAACATCCAGATAGTGCCAGAACAAATGGATTCTTTCCAAAAAAACAGCCCCACCAAGCGGCGGAGCAGCCGGACGCATGGCCTCTGCAGGATCCAGTCGCATAATATGGCCAATCCCCTTCAATGTACCGAGTATTGAGAAAAGGATTGATACAGACAATCCTGCCAGCAACAAGCTGGGATACAACATATTGGTCAGCTGCGGAAAACTGAAATACTGCACATACATCCTTGTGTTTACACCTGCCAGCCAATAGCCGAAAAGACAGCCGAGACTCCCGCCTGCCAGGCCTGCTGTGACAGCAAATTTGAGAAAGTGAAACATCAGGGCCCGGTTTTCATAACCAATGGCCTTGAGGGTGCCGATAACCGTCCGCTGCTGTTCAGCCAGACGAATCATCAGGACGTTTAAGAGCAGAGTTGCCACAACGAGAAAAAAAGAAGGAAAAATGAAGGCCATATTGTTCAGCTCCTTCAACTCACCATCCAGTATCATCGGAGAAAACTGTTCTGCGCGGGACAGGGCAGCAAATACGCCATAAGGTTCCAGTCTGTCAGACAAGGTCTTGACAATCCGCTCTGCTTCCTGTCGTGCCTCCGGCGCCAGAAGACCGACAACGCTGTTGCACGCACCGTTGAAACCGAATATGTCCTCGGCAAAACTTTGTTTGATATACATCAGCCCATAACTGCCGGGATCGTCAATCATACTGCCTGGAGAAACCATGTAGACAAACTCGGCACTGATGGCAGTGCCCACGACGATCAACTCCTCACGCTGATTATTCAACAGTGCGAAAATTCTGTCTCCCGGGACAATACTGCGCGCCTTGGCAAATTTTTCTGAGATGATGACTTCATTGGCGCGGCCATGGGTAAAATAGGCCCCCGTGCGGATAATAATGTTGTTGATTACAGGCTCTTCCTTATCGGGCAGGGAGATGACCATGGTCCCGATCGGTTTCTCGGTCCCGGCCAGATCAAGGAGTACCTGAAACTGAATACGCTCCCGGATCTCTGATATGCCGGGGATCATTGCCAACCGCTTGACCTCCTCTGCCGGGGCCTTTTTCAGATCAATCCAGATATCGGCAAGCCGACAGGAAGAGTAATAACTGCTTCTGGCAAACTCGAGATTTTTAGCAGCCGACAGCATACCGACAAAACAGCCAATGCCGACGGCAATAATTGCACTCACCGCCAGCAACATATGCCAGCTCTGTCGAAGGTCTCGCAGGAGTTTACGATCCAGGATCGTCATTACCAGATGAGCTCCTTGGCCAGTAACGGGGTAGCATTATGGCTCACCTTGGCAATTTTGCCATCGGCGATAAAGGCTATTCGGTTGGCCATCCGAGTCATTGCCTGGGCGTGGGTGATCATCACCATCGTGGTGCCGGTCTCCCGATTAAGCCTTTGCAACAGCTCTAAAATCATGATGGTATTTTCATGATCAAGGGCTCCGGTGGGTTCATCGCAGAGCATAAGTTTCGGATGTTTGGCTATGGCTCGAGCCATGGCCACTCGCTGTTGTTCTCCACCTGACAGTTGGGCGGGAAAGTGATGCATTCGTTCAGAGAGCCCTACCAGATCCAGGGCTTCAGCCGGGTTCATGGGATTTTCGGCAATCTCTGTGGCCGTAGCCACATTTTCAAGTGCTGAAAGAGTGGGGACCAGATTGTAAAACTGGAAAACAAAACCTACCTGGTCCCGGCGAAATCTGGTCAACCGTCGATCTCCCAATTGACTGATATCTTGCCCCTCAAAGCTAATCTTTCCCTGAGATGGCTGATCGATCCCACCGATCATGTTCATCAAGGTGCTCTTACCGGAACCGGATTCACCCTGGATTATCAACAACTCTCCGGCATAAATATCGAGATCAACTCCTCGCAGGACATGGACAGCAATCTCACCTACCTGGAATGTGCGATGGACATTTTCAAGTTTCATGAGAACAGGACGATTGGTCACAAGACTCCCCTTTCTTCTTGCCTGAAATTTTCATTCCCCTTCAAACATGGCCAGCAAAGTGCAGACTGGGCAAAGCCGAGCCGACAGATCTGTCTTCGTCTATTATAACAGTTCTGTAACATCACAACAAACTTTGCTCCTTTCAAAAAGCTCTTTCCCCACTCCCCGACAAGGGTCATCAATTCTCTACCCAGCTGTTTTTTTTTCAACATACCGCCCGAGGAGACACAAGCAGACAACCAAGAGCCGGAAATGGCTTTTCAGATCCCATAAAAATGCAAGCAAATGACAACAGAGCATTTTCCCTCTTCCCTTCCTTCTGATACATGGTAAAATAGATCTTTTACGAACCGATTTTTTTCTTCTTCTTTCTCATCTCCAGCAGGTATTAGCTATGTCCCAGGATACAGATAGTTTTGCAGCCCTCTTTCAGGAAATTGAATCCAAGCCCATACGTCGTCTGACCCCGGGACAAAAGATTACCGCCACCATCGTCGGTATAAGCGGTGAATCTATATTCCTTGACACGGGAGGAAAAAGCGAGGGTATTCTCTATAGTTCCGAGCTACTGGACGAAAACAACGAACTCAAAGCTGCTGAGGGAGACAAAATTGACGTCTATTTCCTCAAAGCAAGCAGGGGCGAACAACTCTTTACGACGACTCTCGGTTCCGGAAAAAACGCGGCCCATCTGGAAGAGGCTTTTCGCGGTGCCATCCCGGTGGAAGGTCTGGTCAAAGAAGAGATCAAGGGAGGATTCGAAATTACCCTTGGCGGATCTGTGCGAGCCTTTTGCCCCTACTCTCAAATGGGGCTGCGTCGCCTCGAAGATGCAGGCGCCGAATACCTCAATCGACATATGACCTTTCTGGTCACCAAATTCGAAGAAAATGGCCGCAACATTGTGGTTTCCGCCAGGGCCCTGCTGGAAGCAGAACGTGAAGAACGACGCGCCGCACTCCAGGAAACCTTGCAGGAAGGGCAGACGGTGAGCGGCACAATCACCTCTATCCGCGACTTCGGTGCCTTTGTCGATATCGGCGGAGTCGATGGCTTGGTTCCCATCTCTGAAATTGGCTGGAGCCGGGTAGAAAATATCAATGATTACTATGCAGTGGGACAGGAAGTAAGCGTTGTCATTAAAAAACTGGACTGGGATGCGGACCGTATTTCTCTGAGTATCAAAGAAACACTGGCAGATCCTTGGGAAAAGGCTGCCGCGAAGTTGACTGTGGGGAGCATACTCTCTGGTACCGTAGTCCGTCTCACTCCCTTTGGTGCCTTTGTCACCCTCGAACCAGGGGTAGATGGACTGGTGCATATCTCTAAACTGGGAAAAGGACGACGAATAAACCACCCTCGAGAGGTCCTCGAAGAGGGACAAGAGCTTGAAGTACAGGTGGAAAATGTTGACTTGGCGGAAAAACGAATCAGCCTTGCGCCCTCCGACTATGTGAGTCCTGAAGAAGACCAGAACAAGGAGCAGGAACTCTTGAAAACTTTCAAAAAGGATACTAAGGAGCAACCCACATCTTTTGGCACCCTCGGCGACCTCCTCCAGGCAAAACTTAGCGAAAAATCAAAATAGCAAACCTGTGTCTGCCTTAAGGATTCGACTGATCCATTGCCTGACAGGCTGTGTTGGTCTCACCCTTTTAACCAGACTTCACCTTGCCGGTTCGGGCAATGAAGAAGAACTCTACTGTTATTTCCTGCCAGCTCTTTTGGGTGGTGCTCTTGGGGTAGGGATTGCAGCCCTCCGCCTGGCCTTTTCCCGAAAAGAAGTAGAAATTCAGCGTATCCAGGACCTGTTAGACTCCGAATTGAAGATAAACGAAGGTCTGCTCAAAAACCTGACAGATATGCGTCGCAGTCATGAGTTGATCCTCGACTCCATCGACGATGGCGTTTATCGTGTCGCCCATGATGGAAACACCACGTTCATCAATCAAGCGGTCTTGAGCAGTACCGGCTTTAATGAAGAGCAACTGCTGCGCGAAGATCATCACCTCCTCCTTCACCACTCCCAAAGGGACGGCAGCCCATATCCCCTCGAATCCTGCCCCATCCATAAGACCTGTCAGGATGGCAAAATACGCAGAGTAGAAGGAGAAGTCTTCTGGCGGAAAGACGGTTCCAGCTTCCCTGTGGACTATATTGTCACCCCCACAAACGAGGTCAACGGGACCTATGGGGCAGCAATCATCTTTCGTGACATCTCCAGTAACGCCTTAATCCAGGAGCATCTTGCAGAGAGTAAAAAACAACTGCAAACCCTGTTTGACACCTCCAGCGAGGCCATCCTCAACCTGGATAAGCAAGGCCGAATAACCAAGGCCAACCCTGCCACATTTCACATTTTCGGCTGTCAGAATGAAAAACATCTTCTCGGAAAATCCCTCATGGACTTCTTTCCGACCAGACAGACAGATAACCATCTCTCAACGATGCCCCTGGCAAAACTCCTGGCAGAGACACTCCAGAATGGATTTTCCTTCAGCGAATTAAAACTCCATCGAGAGGATCGGCTGGAAATCGAAGGAGCTGTCCTGCTCACCAGAATAGATCGAGGCAATACGACCTGGATCTTAGCCAACATACGCGACATCAGTGTTCAGAAAAAAAACACCCACCAGTTCCAAGAAATACAAAATGACGTCGAATCCAGGGGCAGAGAGCGTGCCGCCAGCCTTGAAGAGAACGTCAGCAAACTAGAGGAGAAGATTCCAGCATATGAGACCGGCACAGCATCAGGCGAAGAGACAGACCTTGCCAAGACCAGCTTTATGACCAGTATCGCCAATGAAATTCAGACTCCAAGCCAATCAATTATCAATCTCTGCAAACAGATGCCAGTAGCTGAAAAGCTAGCCGAAAAAGGCAGTCTATTCTCTTTTGATATCCCCTTCACTGTAAGCGAACACCAACTCCTGACAGATAAAGAAAAGGAAAAAACAACGGCAGAAAGAAGTACAGAGCGACTACTGAGAGGCTACACCCTGCTTCTGGCTGACGATGAGTTCATCAACCGACGGATGTTTGCTTCCATCTTAGAAAACCAGGGGGCAGTGGTCCACTGCGTAGAGGATGGAAACGAGGCCCTGAGGGTTTTAGAAAAGAAAAATTTCGACTGTATCCTCATGGATGTGCAGATGCCCAACTGCAACGGTTTTGATGCCATGCAGGCCATCCGTCTCCATGAAGCCAGGCAGCAACGACCGCGAACCCCAGCCATAGCCCTGACTGCCCATGCCCTTTCCGACTGCAAGAAGCTGTGTTATGAGGCAGGAATGGATACCTTCCTCAGTAAACCGGTCGACGCCAACATCCTGGTTCACAGCGTTTGCGAACTCATTTCACCCGGCTCATTCACCCGCTACGCTGTCTCAGCATCTCGAACATAATCACCCCTGCGGCCACAGAGCTGTTCAGGGAATCCAGCTGCCCTTCCATGGGAATAGAAATAAGAACATCGCATTGCTTCCGCACCAGAGGGCGTATTCCCTGGCCCTCACTGCCCACAACCACACAGGCTGGAACGGCCAGGTCCGCCTCATAGAGCGACTGGGCATCAGCGTCCTTCACAGCGCCAAAAACCCAGGCACCTGCCTTTTTCAGGGTTTGCAGAGAGTTGGCCAGGTTTGTTACCTGGCAGATATCGATATGGGACATGGCTCCAGCCGCAGATTTTGCCGCAGTCCCCCCAAGAGGTGCGGAACGTTCCCTGGTCAACAGAACCCCATCCATCCCAGCAGCATGAGCCGAGCGAACAATAGCTCCCAGGTTATGAGGATCCTGCAGCGAATCGAGAACAATGAGTCGCGGCTTCAAACCATCGGCAACCAATGCTTTGAATTTATTCACCAAATCATCAAAAGGCAACAACTTCGTTTGTGAAATTCGAGCGACCACCCCCTGATGGCGAACCTGCGAAGCATCTTCCCCGGTCAGGCGGAGGGAAGAGACAAAGGAGGTCTTGATCCCTGCCATGCGTGCTCGTTCAATAATCTCTTCACGCTTACCGCCCTTCCTGTCTTTGACCACAATGATCTCACTGATGCGCTCTGCTTCCTGTTCCAGGGCCTCATAGACAGGATGAATTCCCCAGAGCAGATCGTCACTAAGGCGAATCTTGCGCTCATTTCCCTTATGGCTGTTGTCTTTTTTTATCACGTTTTGTTCACCAAGACTATGGGTTCACCTGTAGGCAGTCTATGACTGCGGCTTCGTTCGGCAATGATCACTGCCCGCAGAGTGGCAGCGGCCTCTTCCAATGAATCGTTGATCACCAGGTAATCATAGTCAGGAGCCGCCTCCAGTTCCCGAGCAGCATTATGCAAACGCAACTCGATGGTCTCATTACTGTCCGTCCCTCTTCCCCGTAGCCGCCTTTCCAGTTCTGCAAGTGTCGGCGGGGCAATAAAAACAGAGACGGCCGCAACTGTCGTATCCTTGGCTATAATGGCTGCTCCCTGGACATCGATATCGAGGATAATATCCTGACCCTGTTCCAGCTGTTTCATGACGGCTGGCCGACTGGTCCCGTAAAAGTTTCCGTGAACTTCCGCCCATTCAAGAAAAAGCCCCTGATCACGCATAACCTGAAACTCTGCCACCGAAACAAAGTGATAATCGATGCCGTTCTTCTCACCACTGCGCGGCGGCCTGGTGGTATGAGAAATAGAAAAAGCAAGACCGGAGAGCTGAGCCATCACCTTTTTCAAAAGGGTCGTCTTGCCCGCCCCCGAAGGGGCAGAGAGAATAAAAAGCTGTCCTTTTCCTGCCATCCTATTCTGCCTCCTGTCCCGTCAAAGCCCTGTTCAACTGGACACTTTGCCGCAAAGCTGCCAACCGTTGACTGATGGTGTCCGGTTGAATAGAGGAGAGAACGACATGATTGGAATCCATGATCAAAAGCGATCTGGTCCGTCTCCCTTCCGTCACATCCACCAATCTTCCTGACTCCTTAGCCAGTTCCTTCAGTTTCCGCGCTGGTGAAGAACCGGTGTTGATCACGGCAATGATCCGATTAGCCATCACTGTGTTTCCAAATCCAACATTAATAAGTTGCATAGAAATTCGTTCCCCCGATCAGGTTGATAAGCGTGTCAAGAACCTCTTAACAGAGACTGCTCAGCACGAGCCCTTAGCCTTCACCCCCCAACCCGAAAAATACTATTCAATATTTTGTATCTGCTCCCGCATCTTCTCCAGTTCACTTTTGAGCTCTACTGTAAGGTGGGCAATGGTCGCATCATTAATCTTAGAGGCCATGGTATTGACCTCACGCAGGAATTCCTGGAGAAGAAAATCAATCTTACGACCGGTGGCCTCTTCCGAGTCAAGAAAAGAACGAAACTGACTGATATGACTTTGCAAACGGACAATTTCTTCTGTGACATCAGTTTTATCGGCCAGAATCGCGATTTCCTGGGCCAAGCGCTGAGGATCAAGCTGAACATTACCAAGAAGCTTCTCCAGCCGCTCTCTAAGGTTCTGCTCCCTGCGCTGGAGGAGCTCAGGAATGACAGTCTCTATATCCTCCACCACCCGGGAAAAATTATCCAGCCGTTCCTGGAGATCTCTGGCCAGGGCCTCCCCCTCCTGGCTGCGCATACTGTTACAGGTAAGGAGTGCCTGCTCCAAGGCATGTTCTAGAGATGACCAGACCGCATCCATATCCTCTTCCTTCTGTTCTCGAACCAGGACATCCGGATAGGAGGCCAGCTGAGAAAGTGTGGTATCGTCATTGAGGTCCAACGCCTTGCCAAGGCGAGCCAGGGCCTCACGGTAAATGAGCGCCAGACTGGTATTCGCCCGCATTTCGAGAAGATCGGAGAAATCACCACTCACCGAGAGCATGACATCCACTCTGCCCCGCGAAAGAGTTGCAGCCACCATTTTTCGGACCCGCTCCTCAAGGCCTGCATAGCCTCTCGGCAGCTTGATTTTAAGATCAAGATAACGGTGATTGACACAACGGATCTCAGCGGTCCACATCCTGCCTCCCACCTCTGCCTCCCCCCTACCAAATCCAGTCATACTGTAACTCGACATACCTTTCACCCACAGCTTGTAAATACTGTTTCTATTTTTTCCTCGCCATGCAACACCGCGAGCAATTCTTCTTGACTGACAGTGGCGGTTCCCACCTTGCCGACCACCACCCCTGCAGCAATATTGGCAAGAGCAGCCGCTTCCCCTAAGGGAGCACCAGCGGCAAGCCCCAGGGCCAGGACAGCAATCACGGTATCGCCTGCACCTGTTACGTCAAAAACTTCACGGGCAGTTGTAGGGATGGAGACCATTTCTTTTCCCCTCTCCAGCAACGCCATACCAGCTTCCCCTCGGGTTATCAGTACTGCCTGACAACCAACCTTCTCGAGCAGTATTTCGGCGGCTACACGAAGATCTTCGATGTTGTGAATATGTGTTCCCGACATCTTTTCTGCTTCAATATGGTTGGGAGTAATGAGGGTGGCCCCATAGAATCGATCCGGTTGTTCCGGTTTTGGATCTACAACCACAGGTATCTTTCTCCCAGTCTCTTTCTCTACCCGAGCAACCTGGACCAAAAGCTTATTCATCAGGGGCTTGGAAATAACACCCTTATAATAATCAGAGATAATGATTGCATCAAAATCAGCAACATTTTCTTCAAGGAAAGTGTTTATAATCTCAATCGTTGCCTCAGAGAGACTGCCTGTCTGTTCGCGATCAAAACGAACCACTTGCTGTCCCTGAGCCACGACCCGGGTCTTTACCGTTGTCGGACGTTTCCCTCGCACAAGACCATGAGTGGAAGCGCCCAGTTCCTGCAATAATCCATGCAGACGACCACCCATCTCATCATCTCCTACAATCCCACAGAGAACCGCCTCTGCTCCCAGGGAATAAATGTTGTGCAAGACGTTCGCACCACCACCGAGCAGCAATTCTTCCTTGGTTACATTGACCACGGGAACTGGAGCCTCCGGAGAAATTCTGCTCACCGTTCCCCATATAAAATGATCTACAATAATATCGCCTACTACCAGGATCTTTTTCCCGGCAATCTGCCGTACCAACCCTTCCAACTCGCTCATCATCTCCCCAACTGGTGATTATTCCGATGCATGCAAATAAATAATAACAAACCTCAAAATGAAACAGTCCATCAGGACCCCAACTTTACCCAGCTCTCCGCCATCCGTTCAGCGCTAAAAACCAACGATTCTATATCGAGAAAATCTAACACCCCCTGATCAAAGAGGACTTTCACCTTCGCTGGAAAACCTTCCTCTTGTTCCTCGTCCCAGAAAAGGACAAAAAGGGGAAGGCGCGGCAGCACCGGTACCAGAAAGGCAGCAGTACAGCTTTGCTCTCCATTTTCCTGAAGGGTGGCATCCAACAAGGGTGCGCATTGGCGAAGCAGGTCAGACCGGCCTGCAAAGTGGGTCGCTATTCGTTCCTCACAGTAGACTCGCAGGGTCCGAATCTTGGAGATAGAGTTAGCCCAACTTTGTGACTAGAAAACAAAATCACCAACAATAACTGCACGTTACACCTTTACCCCATGTCGTTATGGCACTACATCTATCAATTTGTTTCATATCGTCGTTTTTATCG
>JAHIUA010000037.1 GCA_018817385.1 Pseudomonadota bacterium | reverse complement strand
GTGAGGGGAGTTGAAAGAGGAAAAAATTGCTCTGATATGATCGCAAACAATTTTGGATAGGAGACGGGGAAATTCTTGGCTGTTTCCCTCATTATTCGTTTGGGAGATTCGGATTGACCCCGATTTTTCATGCTGTCTTTTGCTAAGATTTTTCCTCCTATTTTCTGCTGATTTTTGTCACTTTATTAACACAAGTAATTGTCGTCAGTATGATCGATTAGAGTCATGTGAAGTTGTGGTTTTCTGAAGGAGCGAAGCAACTTCAGAAAACTACAACTTCACATGACCCACCAAGCGATAGCGCGGTAGATTGAACCTCCAGAGGCATTCGTTATCTGGTAGTGTCTTCCTCGCTCTTTTTTGTAGGGATAGTTGTCGAAACCTGCCGATTACGACTTATGGCCTCTTTTTTTCTGAAACTTTCTGCCTGTATTTCAATAATAATCGCATGATGGACAAACCGATCAATGGCTGCCACCGTCATCATGGTATCTGAAAATATCTGGTCCCAGTCACTGAATGGGTGATTTGCCGTAATAATCATACTTCTGGACTCGTAACGATGAGCAATGAGTTCAAACAAGACATGGGTCTCAGATTCACTTTTCCTGACATAACCAATGTCATCTAAAATCAACACGCTGTATTTATCTAACCTGGCAAAAAGTTTTTCCAGTTGCAGTTCGTCGCGTGCCCTCTGCAGTTCCTGAACCAGAGCAGTAGCCTGATAATAACGCACCCTTACGCCCTGTTCGATCAGGCCATTACATATGGCCACGGCAAGATGGGTCTTGCCGGTGCCACTTGGACCAAAGAAGAGAAGGTTCTCAGATCGCTTTACCCAACTCGGATCAGAACTCAACGCTTCCATCCTCCCCGTTTCAAGTTCTGGAAGATGACTAAAATCAAATGAAGACAATGTCTTGCCAACAGGGAGCCTGGATTCCTTGAAGTACCGAGCTATGCGACTGCTATAGCGTTGATTTAATTCTTCCTCGCATAATGCTGCCAGGAACTGGGCCGGATCCAAACCTTGTTTAATGGCTTTATCCAGATAACTCTCCCAGAGAGCAGCCATAGTTGACAACTTTAACTGCTTCAGGAGGATTGGCAATGTTGCACAATGGGCCATTAGTGCACCTCCTCCGAATGGACAACCAGAAGCATGTCATAACTCGCTGCTAATGGTTGCTTGACTTGTGTAGATGGAAGTATTTGCTCTCTTGTGTCAAATCTTTGCTGCAGTTGGTACAGGCTTGGAACAACCTGTTTATTCATCAAAGTCTGGAGATAGTCTCCAAGCTGTTTCTCGCAATCTGCCCTGTGGGCTAATGCTAGAATCCCAACCATTGTCTTGCAGGCTTTCCGGGCTTCCATTTTTGTATCCAGCCAAATCCATATTGCTTTATATGTCTCATCAGGAAAGAGGTCGTCTCGAAATTGGGAATACCTGAAGGCCTGCGGTTTTCGTTCAAGGCTTACGATCACATGACGATAATCAACTTGTCGTGCTCGATGATTATGATCAGACACAAATACCCTGGGCAACGTACTTGTATGGGTTGAACCAAGATAAATATCTATCCGGTTATCATAAATATGAACACGTAGCGATTCTCCAATAAGTCTCGACGGCACAGTATAGAGAACACGCTTAACCTGTATGGTACTTGAGGTACTAACTCGTACGACCTGTTCTGTATAATCTGCAGTACGCTGTAGAGGGAGTGACTGTAGATGTAGTCGCTCCTCCTCTATTTTATCCTGCTTACGTGCGTTGATGTCATGAACAATCTCAGCCAAAAATTCTTCATATGCGGATACTGACTCAAAGTCATTGGAACCACGAAGCAGCAGGGCCTGGCGGATACGTTTCTTCAGGTGGCCGTGCGGTGATTCAATAGCACCGTTCTCATGGCCTTCTCCACGATTATTACGGGTTGGTTCCACACTATAGTGCTGACAAAGCTGTTGATAGCGTAAGGTTATATCTTCCACAGCATCTTCAGACCTCCTGATCTCGAGAGTTTAATCGGTCGCGCTGTATTTCGCGTAACATGCTGAAATGGCAATTATTTGCAGGATTTATTGCGAATAATCCTCAGAGCAGTTGCCGACGGTGCAGGATTCAGATAAGATACCATT
>JAHIUA010000036.1 GCA_018817385.1 Pseudomonadota bacterium | reverse complement strand
TAGCGAAAATTAGAGAAATCGAGACCAGATTTTCATGGATTTGAGGCGAATAGCAGGTCTATTTAACGAAAAGCCATGGAAATATGGGCCGATTTGTCAAATTTGCAGCAGATTTATGTCTAAGTCCGACAGGCTCCTAGGGTCTAATGGAGTACGCTTAAGATCTCAGAACAGCATATCAAGATCTCGCAACACCTTATACCATTTCTTAATTGGGATAGATTCTCACCATCTTATTATCTCTCCATTCCCCGACATATCTGTAGCCACTGGCATAGATAAGTGTTCCCAATCCATGCTTAAGACCATTTTTCCAATTCCCCACATACTGATTACCATTGGCCTGGTGCAGGGTTCCATTACCGTTCATCTTCCCCTTTTTCCATTCACCAACAAAACGGTTCCCGTCAATTGATTGATACGTCCCATGACCATGCCATTGGTCATTTTTCCAGTTCCCGACATAGCTGGTTCCACATGTCTGTTGAAATTTTCCGAAGCCATTCTTCCGGTCATCTTTCCACTCGCCGATATATCGATCACCATTGCCATACGTCAGGATGCCGTGACCATGTTTCCGACCATTCAACCACTCTCCTTTATAGTGGTCGCCATTAACCTTGGTGTAGACGCCACGCCCATTACGACAATCACCGCTTATACAGCCATCACTATAATGTTCCCCTGTAACCGTTGTGTAGATCCCCTTGCCGACTTCGACATCGTCACGCCACTCACTTTCATAGGTGTTGCCGCTGATATAAATAAACCGGCCAGGTCCCTGCTTTTTACCATTCCGCCAGAGCCCATCAAATCGATCACCATTGGCGTAAGTGACAAAGCCTTTACCATCCACCTCATCTTTACTCCAGGTTCCTTCGTAGCGATCCCCCATGACACTGGTGGCTACCCCGTACCCCTGTCTCTTGCCAGCGACCCACTGTCCTACGTACATGGCACCATTAGCCTTGGTAAACTTGCCATGTCCGTGCTTTTTACCGTTTTTCCATTCCCCCTCATAGCGGTCACCACTGTCTGGGGCAAAGGTCCCCTCACCGTTGGAACAATCCCCTTGCACACACTTAGACCCACAGCCACTGAGGAAAAGAGAAGAACAGACAACAAGCAATAACAACAATCGGCAAACTCGCCCCATAGAAAAATCCTTTAAAAAAAATATCCGCGAATAACGGTACATTATATTCTCCATATGTTACCGTAACCTTCAAAAGAAGAGGGCCGCTGCACACTGTGAAACACTGGTTCCCAGAGACTGCCCTCATTGTAAAACTGGAATTCCTCCGCTCACCCGTTTCAAGAAAAAGGGAGAACACCTCCTGAATACCACTGCCCCCCACCAACAAACGAGTCCTTACAACTCAGCCCGCAGGCAAGACATCACTGCGAGGCCAGAGCGTGCTACTCTTTTGACTCCAGCCCCTCCCGATCCAGGAGACTGATCTTTTTCCCTTCCACCCGGATCAGACCCTCGTCACTCATTTTGGCAAATATCCGGGAGAGTGTCTCAGGGATGGTCCCCAGAAGGCTGGCCAACTGGCCCTTGGATATCTCCAGCGTCACATACTTTTCACTTCCCTGCTCCTCAGAGAGATAGAGCAGATAATCTGCAAGTCTGGCCGGAACCTCTTTCAGAGAAAGATTCTCAATCTGGGCGGTAAAACGACGCAGGCGCATGGAGAGTATGGCCAGCATATTCAAAGCAAGGGACGGCATCGATTCGATAAGGTTGACAAAATCTTTCCGCGGGAAAAAAAGCAGGCTCGTCTTTTCCAGAGCCAAGGCATTTGCCGGGAAAGGCTGACCATGAAAAACAGGCACCTCACCAAATGGCTCACCTGCACCGAAGATATGCAGTATCTGCTCTTTTCCGGAAAGGGACGTCTTAAATATTTTTACTCGCCCCTTAGCCACCATATAAAAGCCGATTCCTGGATCACCTTCAAAAAAGATACTCTCGCCCCGCCCATACTCTTTCCTGACCGTGATCTTTTCTATTTCATCCAGATATTGTGGCGGGAGCCCGCCAAACAATTCACTTTCTGCTAACACTTGCCGCATCAACTTCTCCAGATATACCGCCCTGATTCAACCAGTTCGCTCTACTATCCTATAGTGTAGGCATGAAATGCCTCATCGCAACACGCTCTTTAGTCTCTTAGAAATTCTTTTCGTGTTTTTTTGCAAAAAAATTCGTACAGGTACTTTCACCTCTCAAGGGGGGACTGTACTGAGTGCCGGCTTACCGTTCATCACCGGTGTTGGCCATTCCCTGAACCTCTTCCCCTGATTTTTTCTCTTCTTTACGACCTTCCAAAACTGTCGATTGCTTTTTCTCTTTGAGCAGCGTAAGAACAGAGAGATATGAGAGACCAACGCTACATACTCCACATCGACATGGATGCCTTTTTTGCCTCGGTGGAACAACTGGACAACCCAAAGCTGGCTGGCAGACCCCTCATTGTCGGGGGCAACCCCAAAAGCCGGGGAGTGGTGGCAGCCTGCTCATATGAGGCGAGAAGATACGGCATCCATTCAGCAATGGCCGGTGCCAAGGCCTTTAGACTCTGTCCCCAGGCAATCTTTGTCCGCCCGAGAATAGAGCGCTATCATGAAATATCCACCCATATCATGGAGATCTTTCGACGCTCCACGGCACTGGTAGAGCCCCTCTCTCTGGACGAGGCCTTTCTTGATATCAGCGCCGACCATCACTCTTTTGCCGCCGCTGCCCAGACAGCCGAATCCATCCGCAGTCAAATCTTCCAGGAAACAGGCCTCACCGGTTCTGCCGGCGTTTCCTATAATAAGTTCCTGGCAAAAACAGCATCGGATATCAACAAACCCGATGGCCTGACTGTTATTTCCCACAAAGAAGCAAAAAGCTTTATCGCTTCTCTTGCAATTGGAAAATTTTACGGTGTGGGAAAAGTCACCGAGCAAAAGATGCACACCTTAGGCATCCGGACAGGACAGGATCTCTTGCGCTTTAGCAAAAAAGAGCTGCTTGTCCTTTTCGGAAAGGCTGGGGCCTACTTCCATGACATAGCCAGAGGAATTGACACTCGTCCGGTACAGAGGAAACGGACACGCAAATCCATGGGCACGGAAACCACCCTCCAAACCGATATCCTTGACCTTGACCTGATACGGCAGATTGTCGAGGACCTTGCCCAGAAAGTGGCCCAGGGCCTGCGGAGCAAGGGAATGGGAGGGCATACCATAACCCTTAAAGTGCGCTATCACGACTTCACCACCGTCACCCGTTCACTCAGCCTTTCCTCTCCCCTTTATGACGCCAGGGAGATCCTCCATCACACCCCGCACCTTCTCCGTTCCACAGAAGCGGGCAAAAGACGAATACGTCTCCTGGGAATCACTATTTCCAATCTGACAACATGCCAGAGAAAAAACCTGTCCAGCTGCATCTCCCTTTTACGGAAAAAGCAGCAGTCAATCAGCACAGAAGAGCAGACTCAACCTGAAATGATAATCACTCTCAGCACTTTACAAAGAGAAAAGACTGTTTACTTCTATATATAGGCTTGCTATTGTTTTCTTTGTCTGGACCGCTTTCTCTAAAAAGTAACCACTCCTTTTCTTAACACCGTATATAATATGAAAGATCTCATTCATTCAATTGTCAACATTTTTCGCTGGATTGGAAAAGTTCTCACAGGATTCAGAATTCTAACTCTCAATCTGGCCTTCCTGGTAGTACTTTTCTTTCTCTTTTCTTCACTCTCTTCCTATCCTCCCCAAAAAGAGGTGAAAGTTTCCAGCAGCGGGGCCCTGATTCTCAAACTGTCTGGCGATATTGTTGAAGAAAAACGTGCTACCGACCCTGTTTCTTCAATACTCAACGACAAGCTCGGTCTCAATACCGGGCCCTCAGAAACTCTGTTTCAAGACATCCTCGACATCATTGGCGCGGCAGGCAGTGATGAAAAGGTTACCTGTATCCTTCTTGATCTCAGTGAACTGGGTACAGTTGGCCTGAACCAACTGCAGATCATAGGAAATGCCCTTACAGACTTTAAGACCAGCGGCAAAAAAATTATCGCGGCCGAGGATTATTACCAGCAAAAAGCCTATTACCTGGCCAGCTTTGCGGACGAGATCTATCTCAACCCCATGGGTGCTGTTGACTTACATGGCCTGGGGGCCTACAGACTCTATTTCAAGGATGCCATCAACAGGCTGAAAATCAACTACCACATCTTTCGTGTGGGGACATTCAAATCAGCAATGGAACCGATAATGCGCAACTCCATGTCTGATGATGCCAAGTCCCAGAACATGGCATGGTTGACAGCACTCTGGGATACCATCATTACTGATATTGCCCGGGAACGGAAACTGAGCAAAGAAACCCTGAGGGGATATACCGAAAATATCGCCTCTGAACTGGCTATGACCAAGGGAGACACCGCCCTGCTCGCCCTGGAAACCAAACTTGTCGACGGACTGAAGACACGGGAAGAATTACGTAACTATCTTGCTCAGCTGACAGGAAAAGACCCCAGCGGTGGTTTCAAACAAATCAAGATGAACGACTACTTGAAGATCATTCCCCGCTCCTATATCGATTCTCCGGGCCCAGGAAGTTCCATTGGCATTATCATCGCTGAGGGAACCATTTTAAACGGAGAACAACCCATTGGCGTCATCGGTGGCGACACGACCGGAGAACTGATTCGCAAAGCTGGTCAGGACAGCGACATCAAGGCACTGGTTCTGCGAATCAATTCAGGCGGGGGCTCTGTGTTTGCCTCAGAGGTAATACGACAGGAGATTCTGGAATACAAGAAAAGTGGAAAGCCTCTGGTCATTTCCATGGGTTCCATGGCTGCTTCCGGAGGATACTGGATTGCTGCCGATGCCGATGAAATCTGGGCCTCTCCGGTGACGCTGACAGGCTCCATCGGCATCTTTGCAGCCATTCCCACCTTTGAAAAAAGCCTCTCGGAGTTAGGAATTTACAATGATGGCGTGGGAACCACCAGCCTGGCAGCGGCCCTGGATTTGACCCAGCCCCTGTCGCCTCCGTTGAAAGAGTCCATCCAAATCACTCTTCTCCATGGCTATGACCAGTTTCTCGGGATCGTTGGCAAGGGGAGAGCCATGAGTCGAGAAGAAGTAGAACAAGTTGCTGAAGGGCGGGTTTTTGACGGTGCCACCGCACAACGACTGGGACTTGTCGATAACCTTGGCACCATGAAAGATGCCATTGCCTCTGCTGCCGGCCTGGCAGGACTTGAGAACTATTCAGGACGCTATATTCGTAAGCCCCTCACTGTCAAAGATGAAATTCTCCAACTCTTTTCAGGGACCATCAGTGACTGGTTAAGCTCGGCAATCGTTCCTCCATCCCTGCTGACAGCCCTCAGCCGTTTACTGGCCCCAATCCGGGAAATCCTCTTTTTCAACGATCCAAAGGGATTATACGCGCACTGTCTGATTCACGATCTTTCTCTTTAACTGGTTAGCCTGTGCAGTACAGTGTCATGGATACCTGATTCCTGCAAAAGCTTTGCTTTTCTCTGGGCTGATTCTTTTTTTAAACCAATCCCAGAGACTGCCAATCGAGGTGCCGTGAAAATGTTGGGAATTTTCCATAGCAGATGCCTCTATCCGGAACCTGGAATATCAGGAAGATAAGAAGGCTCAAGACACCGACGAAAAAGAGAGCCTCGGTAATCTCATTCTTATTACTCACCAGGGCCTGTCTGCCAGGGCAGAATACGTCTCAAGATTCATCATTATCTCAAGATTACTTCCTTCCTCATGGACCTCACGACCATCATTCCTCAACTCTGGACCAGCCTGGCCTGGCCTCTGATTCGCCTGATCTGTTTTATTTCCATCGGCCTGCTGGTGGCCAATTTCATCGAATCTCTGAACTGGACCAGCAAAATTGCTGCTCTCGCCAAGCCGTTGCTCAGGTTTGGCAACCTCTCTGACACTGCAGGTGCTTCCTTCTCCATGGCCCTCTTCTCAGGTGTTACCGCAAACACCATGCTTTCTGAAGCCTATGCACAGGGGAAAATGGGGAGAAGAGAACTGATCCTGGCCAACCTCTTCAACAGTCTGCCCACATATTTCCTCCACCTTCCCACCGTGTTTTTCATCACTGCGCCTCTCATCAAAGGGGCGGCAATTATCTACGTCGGACTGACCTTTGGCGCCGCCATCTTGCGCACTTTTTTGATCATCATCCTCAGCCGTTTTTTCCTTCCTCCCCGGAAAGAGACAACGGCAACGGTTCCAGAAACACCCTGTGAGCAAACAGAAAAGGGCGTTTGGCGGGGAGCACTGAAAAAAAGTTGGAAACGATTTAAAAAGCGTATTCGCAAGATCATTCTCTTCACTGTTCCCATCTACATCCTTGTCTTCTTTATGCAACGGGCTGGCATTTTCACCATCCTAGAAGAACTCATGGCCACCTATCTCTCCTTTCTCCCCTGGCTCTCCCCCCAATCCATGGGTATCATCACCCTCCATATTGCGGCAGAGTTCACTGCCGGTCTGGCAGCAGCAGGGGCCTTGCTCCAGGAAGGGACTATGAGTTATCGGGAAGTCATCCTCGCTCTGCTTGTGGGCAACGTCCTTTCCTCCCCGGTACGGGCCATTCGCCATCAATTCCCCTATTACGCTGGGATCTTCCAGCCAAAAATGGCAATAGAGCTTATCCTGTTCAGTCAAATCTTCCGCATTGGAAGCCTGATCCTCATGGGCTCCATTTATTTTTTTGTTACTCTCTAAGCGCGCTGGAGAAGACTTTTTCTTATTCCTTATAGAGCCTGATATAATCGATGTATGCTGTGGCCGACTCCCCGGTATTATCAGAATCACTCATAACGGCAAGAGAGGCCACGGCTGGAGGATCTTCGCCAAAGGCGACGCGATAATCACGGACAATATCCACCCTGTGTTCCTGCCATGTACCAACTTTTTCCTGCCCGGAGGCAACAGGGATCATCATGGCCAGACTGGTGTACGGATTCGGGATAAAGGGCGCTGTCTCTTTTTTATTGGCCCAGATGTAGTTCAGGGAGCTGTGGGGTGGATAGGTGCCATAGAGCAGCTTTGCTATTCCATACTGTATTTTTTCGCCGAAAGACGCCTTTTCAGGGGCATACGCAAACATCACATAGAGTCGAAGAGGGTAATCATCGCCATCTTTGCTGCTGCTGTCCCCCTTCGTGTACACATTACTCACCTTCCAGCGCCAGGCAAGGGTGGAAAACGTATAGACATTGAAGGGCTCCTTGAGGAGTATGGCCGAGGCCGAGTTATTGCTTGTTGCCTCCAGGCATGATACACCATCTTTGCTAAGCACCCTGTAGGAGGAATGGCTTTCGATCTTTGGAAAATAAAATGGTTGCCAGCGGGTAAGAGCGGTAAACTGTTCGTCAAGAAAAACCTCTTCTGCCTGGATAAACGAAGCCCCTGAACAGAGGAGGGTCAACACCATAAAGACCATTTTTATCACACCACCACCCATCATAAAAAAAACCTTCCCGTTCAGCCTGGGAAGAGGGTCAGCATCACTCCTCAGCGGATAATGAGATCGTGGAGTTCGTTATGATCATCATCGCCAATGGGAAACTCTTTCTCCAGGATATCGCCAATCATGCCAATGGCCTGACAGAGGGCCTGACACCGTTTCTTTTGCCGCATACCAAGGGTGATGACAGAAACTGCCTCCTGCCAACGCTCCTGAGGGATCCTGTCACTGATCCCGCTATCGGCAATAACCCATACCCTGCGTTCGAGAAGAGAGATAAAAATAAGAATCCCGTTTGCATCCTTTGTCTTATAAAGCCGTTCAGTAAAAAAAGCGGCAAGGGCTGTTTCCTGCACCTCGGTCTCCATGTCTTCACGGGAGAGCAGGTATCGTTTTATGGCGGGGAAAAAATGAATCACCTGCATGGCTCCCCAGAAGAGAGGGAGGAACAGGCTGAGGAAAACCCACATATTCGTGGATTCAAGCCAAAACATACTGGCCACCGGAGCCGTCACGAGCAGGGATACAGGCAGGGCAAAAAGGAAACTGCCCCTGATCTTGGCCAACGGATAGGAATCGCTCTGGGAAACGATCATGGGCACAATCTCCCCCGAGGTACGGAGTTCGGCCTTATGCACTGCATCTGTGACAAACTGCTGTTCATCGCTACTTAAACAACTTTGAGATACGTTCTTCACTGCTACCACCTCCCTGAAGCGCCACCGCCACCAAAACCGCCTCCACCTCCTGAAAATCCGCCAAAACCTCCCGAAGAACCACCCCCCCCCGACCCCATATAAAAGCCACCAGACCTGCCGCTGCTTTTCCCGGCAGGCAAGGCCAGGGCAGCGGCTACCAGACCGCCCACCATCCCCAGGGGAATCAGGGCCAACAGCCAGAGGCCCAGCTGGGGCAGAAACATCACCCCCAACAGGGGAGAGGCCAATCCTCCTGCTCCGGCTGCCAGAATATTTTTCTTGCGAAATGCATTGCCAATGAAGGTATAGGCAAAAAACAACAGGAAAAAGAGTCCTGCCGGGTCGTTTTTAGCGTTCTTGGCACCTGCCGGAGATGCCGAGGCCGTAAACTCACCCTTCACCGCCTGCATCATGGCCGTGACGCCATCGCTTATTCCCTGATCGAACCTCCCCTTTTTGAACATTGGCACAATCACTCCGCTGATAATTCGTCCGGATACAAGGTCGGTCAACCTCCCTTCCAATCCATACCCTACCTCAATGCGAATCTTTCGATCATCCCGGGAAACTAGAAGCAGGGCTCCATTATCCAGGTCCTTCTGGCCGATTTTCCATGCTTCAACAACCTTTATGGCAAACTCTTCCAGGACCTCCCCCTCAAGGGAGGGAATGGTCAAAACCACAATCTGGGTCGAATCACTGGTCTCAAAAGAGGCAAGCGTTCTGTTGAGATTAGCAATGGTCTCCTGCGAAAGCATTGCAGCTGTATCGTTCACCCGCCCCTTAAGGGTCGGGACATTCAGGGCAGCCAGTGGTGGGGCAAAGCAGGGAAGTCCAGCCAGGAGCGAGAGGACCACAAAGAGCTTAAACCAGAGAAAAGCGGATACGGATTTCATCACAGTTTCATCTACGGTTAAAGGAAAGTACACATGTGGAAGAGCAGAAAAAAGAAGATCTATTTCTCTAGCCTGCGCTTCGTTTTTTAAAAAAAAAATCCTCCCTCCAAGAGAGGTCCTAAAAACTCACCTTCGGGACCTCCTTTGCCCCCTCTTCTGCCTTAAAATACTCTTTCCGTTCCAGATGGAGGATGAAGTTATTGGTCAGGTTTGCGGGAAATCGGCGGATAGAGCCATTAAAACCGGAGACTGCCTCATTATAACGCTGCCGAGCCACATTAATACGGTTTTCTGTCCCTTCCAGCTGGCTCTGCAGATCAAGGAAGTTCTGATTGGCCTTCAAGTCAGGATAACGTTCCACCACCAGGAGGAGTCGAGAAAGGGCAGAGGAGAGACCTCCCTGAGCTTCCTGCAACTGCTGCATGGCCGCTGGATTACTGAGGTCTGCTGGAGAAATCTGCACAGAACTCGCCTTGGCCCGGGCTTCAATAACACCCTGCAAGGTCTCCTGCTCATGTTTGGCATAACCTTTCACGGTTTCCACCAGATTGGGGATCAGATCCGCACGCCGCTGCAGGGTAGACTCAACATCGGCCCATGCCTTGAACACCCCTTCTTCCTTGGTCTGCAGGGTATTATAGCCGCAACCGGAAAGAACCATCGAGACAAGGACGACAAGAACCAGTAAGACAATTCGTTTCATATCAGCTCCACATAAAAGTTAGCTTTCAGATTCCTTCTGCCAAAGCAAGGAGATCACATTCAATTCGGAGAAAAAAACCCATGACATTGCCTCCAACACTGTCACAACAGGAAACCCATTTGTATCTTCTCACAGAGAGATTACTCCATATGTTGGATAAGTTCGGTCAACTCATCTTCATTAAATCGATACGTATCACCACAAAATTCACAATTCACCTGGACACTCCCCTCTTTCTTCAGCAGATCCCTCAAATCATTACGCCCCAATGAAATCAGAGCTGATTCCATCTTTTTTCTGCTGCAGCTGCACTGGTAGGAAAGAGAACGACTGGCAAGAGTCTTATGAGGAATATTGACAAAGAGGGCTTGCAGGATTTCTTCCGGTTGCTTTCCGGATGCCAGGAGAGTGGACACCGAAGAGAGCATTTCCATACGCTTCTCCAGTTCTACGATCACTGATTCGTCTGCCGGAGGAAGGGACTGGATAAGAAATCCGCCTGCAGCCAGAACCTTTCCATCGGCCCCGAATTTTACGCCCAGACTGACAGCAGATGGAATCTGCTCAGACTCGCTGAGATACAAGGCAATATCCTCCCCCACCTCACCACTGCACAGCTGGATCATTCCCTTATATTTATTTGATAATCCGATATCTTTGACAACCGTCAGAAATCCCAGCCGACCAATCCCTGCAGCCACATCAATCTGACCGTTATGGAGAGGAACATCGGCAAGGGGCTCAGCCACATAGCCCCTGACCCAGCCGTCATAGCCTGCCTCTGTCACCACTTTCCTGAGCGCGCCATTGCCCTCAAAACGAAGCAAGACACTCTGCCCATCTTTCATCAGGGCAGCAAGGAGAACAGCCCCTGTCAGGGCACGTCCCAAGGCCGCCGCCGCTGTGGGTCCAGTGTTATGACGACGACAGGCTTCACCGACTATGGCAGTGGTGTCACAGGCAATCCCGAAAAATTTACCAGACTCGGAAATTACATGACAAAGCGTATCAGCTGGTGGAGATTGATCCATGAGTTTTTTTCCATCAAGAAAGATCGAGAGGGGACGAGAAAGGCTTCGTGCATATCAAAAAAATCATATCCTCTTTCACTATAGTAGCACTTTCATTGTCAGTCAATTTACCTGACCAAAAAGGTTCTTTTCCGGCATGGTTTTTCTTTAGCCGTTCAGCTCGCTGGCCTGAGAGGTGACGCCTGAACACGAGCAGAACTGACATCCAAGATCCGCTCAGTGAGCCTACGAGAGTGGAGGCAGGGAAAAACTTCAGCACTGCCCCCTCGTAACAGCCCCAACATCCAGGTACAGGCGCCTCGGGATGCATTTCCCTGCTATTTCGAGGATAAACACCATTATATAACCGAGCAATTGAGCAAAAAGACAATTTCTCCAATCCGCAGAGGATTGACAAATAATACCATTTCCAGTAATATATTCAGAGATATTTTTCAGGTACCCGGGCCGATGCAAGTCATCAGGAAACCATTCTCAAGGCCATCATCACGGGTTTAAAAGGGAACTTCGTGTAAATCGAAGACGGGCCCGCCGCTGTAACCGGGGACAATCTCAGCACAAATGCCACTTTTCCCAATCACGGGAAAGGGAAGGCGCTGGGGGAGGATGATCCGGAAGTCAGAAGACCTGCCGGAAAATTGCTGCTTTCCATCGTGGACAGTTGGGGAGTACAGATTTGTGGATACCAAGGGAAATCCCGGATCAATTCCAATAATTGATCCGGGATTTTTTTATTCCGGGGACACAAAATCAAGAACACCCTGAACCACAGCCGCTCATGACAAGCTCCAGACCCATTCTTCTGATAATGCTTCTCTTCCTCACCCTCTGCGCAACCATTATTCTTGCCACCGGGATGGGGTTCTTAGAGATTGCCCCTCTGGAAGTCATCAAAATACTCTGGTCGCAGGCCGGCAACCACAAAGTAAGCGGCATAGACCCCACATTTCCCTTTGTGGTCATGGAAGTACGACTGCCCCGCATCCTCACCGCAGCCCTGGTAGGTGGCGGACTGGCGGTTGCCGGGGCCGTTTTTCAGGCCATCCTCCTCAACCCCCTGGCCGACCCTTACACCCTTGGCATTTCTTCAGGAGCAGCCTTTGGTGCATCTCTGGCTATTGTTTTGTCACTCTTTGGTATTTTTGTCCCTGCCTGGTTATCCATACCTGTCTTTGCCTTTCTCGGAGCCATGGCGACCCTGATTGGGGTCTTTTCCCTGGCAGCGCCGGACAATCGACTCTCATCCAACACCCTCATTCTCTCTGGAGTGATCGTTGCGGCCATCCTTTCGGCAGGCATCGGATTCATTAAATATCTGGCAGACGAACAGGTGAGCGTCATCATCTTCTGGCTCATGGGCAGCTTTGTCGGCAGAACCTGGGCCGATGTCCTGTCAACCACTGTAGTGGTGCTCCCCGGCCTGCTCTTTATTCTCTACTTTGCCCGTGATCTCAATGTAATGGCCCTTGGAGAACGTACCGCCGACACCCTGGGGGTGGAAACGGCACGGGTCAAAAAGATGCTCCTCCTCTGTGCCTCCCTTATTACCGCGATCTGTGTCTCCGTGTCCGGGATCATCGGCTTTATCGGCCTGATCATCCCCCATCTCCTGCGCCTCATTCTCGGTCCCGACAACCGAATGCTGCTACCGGCCTGTTTTCTTGGTGGCGCCATCCTCCTCCTCGGCGCAGATACCATTACCCGGGCCTGGCTGCCTGCGGAGATTCCCATCGGGGTTCTCACCTCTCTTATCGGCGGACCATTTTTCTGTTACATCTTCCGTAAAAAACAGCTGGCGGCGGCATCATGACTCAGCCCCCCCTCCTCTTTCAACTCTCCGATGTCTCCTTCAGCTACCGTCATACCAAGGTACTGGAAGGAATCGACCTCCAACTCTGCAGCGGCAGGTTCTATGGTCTCCTGGGCGCCAATGGCAGCGGCAAATCCACACTCATTGAACTGATCATGGGCGGACACAAAGCGCTGGCAGGCACAATCCTCTACAAAAACAAATCAATAGAGAGTTATTCGCGTCAGGAGCTGGCCACCCAGTTAGCATTGGTCCCCCAGAACTTTGCCATGAGTTTTGAATACCAGGTCAGCGATGTGGTTCTCATGGGCCGTCATCCTCATATCCCCCGATTCTCCTCCCCGGCAAAGACCGACAGAGAAGCAGTTGCAGACGCCATGCAGACCATGGATATAAGCCACCTCCGTTCTCGTCCTGTCTGTGCCCTTTCAGGCGGAGAGCTGCAGCGGGTGGTCATGGCCAGGGCCCTGGCCCAGGAAACCGAGGTATTGATCCTTGACGAGGCCACCTCCAATCTCGACATCCATCATACCATTGCCATCATGCAGGTGATGCGGAAACGGGTTACAGAAAAAGGGCTGACCGTCATTGCCGCCATTCATGACCTGAATCTGGCTGCTGCCTTTTGCGATGAGTGTCTTGTCCTCAAAGAGGGACAACTTTTCGCCCATGGACCTGTGCAACAGCTCTTCACCAGCGAGCTCCTCCACAGGGCCTTTGCCGTAGAAGCCACAGTCCATCACCATGGGAACCATGGTCGTCCTCAAATTCAATTCAGGTATCAATGAGAAATGCCACGATGAATACTCACTCCTGGTCAGACAATCTGGCCGCTCTCTTCCTCACCCTTCTAGTCAGCACCATTTTTTCCTCCTCCTCCCTCTATGCAGGAGAAGGACAGGCCCCCTTTAAACGTATCATCTCTCTCTATCCGGCCCACACCGAAAATCTGGCCGCCCTGGGCCTGGTTGAGGAACTGATCGGGATAGCCGCAAGTGACACCTACCCGCCGGCAATCCTGACAAAACCGAAGTTCAGCCTCCACGACAACCCGGAAAAATTTATCGCCGCCCGCCCTGACCTGGTCCTCATCCGTCCCATGATCGCCCATGCAGCACCACAGCTTCTTGCCCAATTAAAAGGGGCAGGAATCGCAGTCATCTCTCTCCAACCGCGTACCATAGATGAGATGTTCGACTACTGGCGAGAACTGGGCCGGATCAGCGGTAGAGAAGAAGAGGCCAGCCGGATGATCTCTCTTTTTGAGGAGGAACTGGCTCGCATCCAAGGGAGCACAGCATCTGTGCCGTTCTCAAAACGTCCCAAGGTCTACTTTGAATCCATTCACGCCAAGATGAAGACCTTTTCCCCCTCCTCCATTGCTGTCTTTGCCCTCCTTCAGGCAGGAGGAAGAAACATTGCAACCGATGCCCAGGCTAGGCGAGGAAGTAACATTGCCGCCTATGGCAAAGAACAAATTCTTGCCCATGCCGCTGAAATTGACATCTTTCTTGCCCAAGAGGGGAGAATGAATCGAATCAGCAAAGAAGAAATTGCTGTAGAACCGGGTTTCCAGGCCATCAAGGCAGTGCGTGAAGGAAAAATATTTCTCGTTGATGAGCAACTCGTTTCCCGTCCGACCCCACGCATCCTCGAAGGAATCAGGGAGATACAAAAAATTCTCTATCCGACTCACAAGACCGATACCCAACCGGCCTTAAACCATTAACCCACACCTTTTCCATACATAAAATCGCATGAATGCAACACTCCATATTATCGGCGTAGGCCCTGGAGATCCTGACCTCCTTACCCGAAAAGCACTCCGTACCCTGGAAGAGTGCCCTGTCATTGCCACCCCTAAAGGATCGCAAGACGGATCTTCCACGGCCCTCTCCATTGTCAAACAGGCCCTGCCCCTCAATGGTAAAGAGATCATCGAACTCTATTTCCCCATGAAAAAAATCCACCTGGACAGTGCGCCGGCAGAAGAGGTACAAGAGGCATGGGAAAAGGCCGCTCTCCAGATTCTCCGTTTTATGGCAGAGGGCAAAGATGTCGTCTTCCCCACCCTGGGTGATCCAGCAATCTATTCCACCGGCTATTACCTCTATGAGACCATCCTCTCCCTGCAACCAGAGACCAGGGTGAAATTTATCCCCGGTATCTCTGCCATGTCCTCCTGCTCGGCAGCCACGTCTATACCTATCTGTCTTGGCGACGACAAACTGGCTGTGATCCCGGCCACCTTTTCAGGGGAGCAGCTTCGCCAAACCCTTGAGAGCTTCGACACTATTGTCCTGATGAAGGTGCATCGGGTTCTGGATCGAATTATCGCTCTTCTGAGCGAACTCAATCTCCTGGAGAAAGCCGTGCTTGTCGAGAAGGCGGGGATGAAGGAAGAAAACATTCGCACCGATCTTAGCAGCATCACTGAGCAGGTCCACTACTTTTCAACAATAATCGTCAGGAAAAGATCCGGCTGGAAAAGGTAAGCAAGCGGTAATCTGGAAATGAAAAAAAACGGAGCCCCTTTTCTCACCAAGGTCGTTCAAAGATACTGGAAAGGAATGCAGACTCAAGGCAGAGGGACAAAAACACTCGCAGAGACCCGTCAGTATGGCGAGAATATTTTTATCCCTGAAGGCATGGAAAGATTGCGCTTGCAGCCTTAGCAGGAATTTTTCCCGAGAAATTGGGCCTCGCAACGGTTCTTGGGCAGCGTAATCTCGTCGCGCTCTCTTATCTGGGGCGGCCCAGACACTTTGTGAAAATTAATCGGCCCATTTCTCTTTAACCTCCTGAAACAGACCCAAGGAACTAAAGAACGTTTCCACGACCTCTGGATCAAGGATCGTACCAGATGCCTCACGCATAATCTGCAGACACTCTTCTTCGGAAAACGCTTCCTTATACGGGCGCTTGCTGCCAATGGCATCATAGATATCCACGGCTGTGACAATCCGTGCAACTACCGGGATCTCATCTCCCTTCAGCCCTTCCGGATAACCGGAACCATCCCAACGTTCATGGTGAGAGTAGGCAACAACCCTTGAGAGCTGCAACAGATCGGAGTCAGAGACGATTTCTTCCAAAGCCCCGCTCACATCACTACTAAATCCGCCCCCATCCTTCAGATTAATGGGAGTAAGGAGATCTCTTCCGAAGAGACAATGCTTCTGCATCTCACTCCACTCTTCTGAAGAAAGCTTGCCTGGTTTGAGCAGTATACCATCACTGATGCCGATCTTCCCCACATCATGGAGAGCACTGCCCAGGGCGATGATATCGGCATCTTCCTCGCTGAATCCCATGCAGTTTGCCAAAATTTTGGTATAGGAACTCACCCGGATGGCATGACGACCAGTCGCCTTATCGCGAAATTCCGAGGCCTTGCCCAGGCGCAGGACAACCTCCATTCTGGTATCGCGTAAAAGTTGATTGGAGCGCTCCAGAGCCCTAGCCCGTAACTGCACCATTTCCTCCAATTTTTGGCAATAGTTCCGTTGCTCCTCGACAAACCTGACCTTTTCCAGGGTCTGGGCCACTGCATAGCGCAAGACATTAAAGTCGGTAATGGGCTTCAGTAGATAACTCCAGGCCCCTCGCTTCATGGCCTCCACGGCATCACCGATAAACTCTGTTCCGGAAATTACAATAATAGGAAGATCAGGATACTTTTCATGGAGTTCCTGCAAGACATCAAGACCATCAACCTCAGGCAATCTAAGGTCCAGCAACACAAGGTCCGGCAGTTTTCTGTGGACCAGGTCAAGCCCAATACGCCCATCCTCCGCCTCCTGCACCTGGTAGCCGCAATTTTCCAAATAGAAGCGAAACGACTGACGGACCAGACTCTCGTCTTCAATACTTAAGATGACTGGTGAAGTTTTATTCATGCACAAATACCGGCAAAATAGATAAATAAGATCAAGCTACGGCACAGGTTGGCTATTGTGAATGACTCAACAAGAAAAGTCAAGCCCGTTGTGGAACAACACCATTTCAGAAAAGGAAATTTGACAAACGTTTTTCTTCCTCGCTATACTAAAGAAGGAAGCATTCCTCACCTTTGGCACCACCCACCAACCAGAAAACCGGACATAACTCATGCACAATATGACCACCTGCTTGCATAGCAAGAATGTTTTTTTTCTTCTTCCCCTGCTGAGCTTACTCCTTCTCAGTTGCCCCCCTGGAGTCAGCAACACGGCCCAGGCCCAGGGGCCAAAAATCCCTGCCGAACTGGAGCAATGGATTCCCTGGGTTCTTTATGAACAGGAAGAAAAAATGTGCTCCCTGGAAACGACAGAGGTGACAAGACGATACTGCACCTGGCCGTCTCAACTTGACCTGAACGCCTCCAAGAGTGGTGCTGAATTCAAACAAGAGTGGTTTATTGAGACCCGGAGCCTTGTCCCTCTGCCTGGAAAGGCCCCTTTCTGGCCTCGAGAGGTGCAGGCCAACGGCAAGGATATTTTAGTGATTGAACATCAGGGGCATCCTGCAGTCTGGCTCAACCCGGGAAAACAGCTCCTGACAGGGAAATTTTCCTGGAAAGAGCTTCCCGAGCACCTCTCTCTTCCCCCGGAGACAGGTCTTGTCAGCCTGACCCTCCAGGGAAAGAAGGTAACAGACTTACAACTCGATGAACAAGGCCGACTCTGGTTCAAACAGGCAAAGAAAGACAAGAAGGAAGAAGAGGAAAGCCTGACTATTCAGGTTTTTCGCAAGATTGAAGACGGGGTCCCTATGCGGCAACAGTTGCGTATCCTCCTCATCGTTTCCGGTCCTCCCCGCGAGGTCACTCTGGGCCTGCGTACTGGAGAGAATTTTGTTCCCCTGCAAATTCATTCCCCCCTTCCAGTACGTCTGGACAAGAGCGACAGGCTTCAGTTCCAGGTGCGTCCAGGTCAATGGCAGATTGACCTCGCTCTCCGGAACACCACTCCCCTCTCTCCGCAGCATCTGAGCCTTGGTACCATTGAAGGCCCCTGGCCCGGTGAGGAGATATGGGTTTTTGCCGCAGAACCAAAATTACGCCAGGTCGAGATCGAAGGTCTCTCCCCTGTGGAGCCCTCTCGCACCTCCCTTCCCCAAGAATGGAAGAAATTTCCCGCCTACCTGATCAAGACAGGTGAGCAGATGATCCTGACTGAAAAAAACCGGGGAAACTCCACCCCTGTCCCTAACCGCTTACAACTGCATCGTAAATTCTGGCTGGATGAAAAAGGGACCGGCCTCACCGTCCTCGACAACATTAGTGGCACCATGACCAGGGGATGGCGTCTCAATGTGGATAGCGAGCAGAGTCTCGGCAAGGTAGAAGTGGCAGGAAGCAATAGACTGATCACCAGACTTCCCGGTTCACAAGAGATCGGGGTTGAAGTGCGTCAGGGTGCCCTTTCCCTCAGCGCCGAATCTCGGCTTGAGCGCCCCGTCAATAACGGCCGGATTATGCTTCCGGCCCTCGGTTGGAAGCATACCTTTCAGAAGCTTTCTGGCGAATTAAATCTCCCTCCCGGCTGGAAGCTGCTCACAGCCTCAGGCATTGACAAGGTCCCCACCTGGCTGAACCGCTGGACCCTGCTTGACATCTTTCTCGTTTTAATCATTGGTCTGGCTGCCGGCAAGATCCTTGGCTGGGGGTGGGGTGCTGTCGCCCTCCTCACCCTGGTACTCACCTATCACCAACCCGGGGCACCGCGCTCTCTCTGGTTACCTCTACTCGGCCTCCTCGCCCTGCAGAAACTGATCACAGCCAAAAACGGGGGGCGAATCTGTCAAATCAGCGCCTTGCTCTTCCTGGTCGCAATTATCGTAAGCTCCCTTCCATACATGGTCAATGAAATCCAGACTGGACTCTACCCCCAGCTGGAATACGGTCGCTACCACAGGGTCAGCCAGGAGTATGACGAGGAGACACCTTCCCCTCAAGAAGATGCCCTCCTCATGGAGAGCGAGGCTACAGTGCAATCTTCTCTTGTCAGGCGTCAAGCCAAGATGCAATCTGGCGGCAAGGGACTGTACAGTTCACAAGCGGCTCCCAGCCCCCCCCAAAGTATAGAGGTTGACCCACAGGCTCTGATCCAGACAGGCCCCGGCTTACCGGATTGGAGCTGGCAAAAACTGCCTCTGACCTGGAACGGTCCGGTCAGACCCGAGCAAAAAATCTCTTTCTTTTTGCTCTCCCCCATGGTCAACACAGCCCTCTCCTTTACCAGGGTACTCCTTCTGAGCCTGCTCATCAGCGGATTTCTCCGCCAATGCCTGCTCACAGGCATTGGAAAATGGCAGACACCTGCGACAAGCGTCCCCTCACTCCTTCTCTGCCTCCTCCTTCCCATGGCCTTTCTCTCCCTGCCCCAGCCAGCAGGTGCAGAGGTACCGCCCCCTGAACTCCTGCAGGAGTTACAGCAACGTCTGCTTGCGCCAGCGGAATGCGGAGAAGACTGCGCCGCCATCAATTCCTGCTCCGTCCAGGTCAGCAAGGACTTGTTGGAGGTGGAACTGCGAGTGGACTCGCTTATCCGAGGTGCAATTCCTCTCCCAGGACAAAACCGATTCTTTGATCAGATTCTCCTTGATGGCCAAACGGCCAAAATCTTTCGCCTGAACGGCGAAGGCATCACTCTTGTTCGTCTCGAACCGGGAAGCCATGTAGTGATACTGAAAAAAGATCTCCAGGGCGAAAGCGAACTCTCCTTCACCTTCCCTCTCCTGCCCCAGCATGCGGAAGCGAAATTGGAGGACTGGTCGCTGAGTGGACTCCGTGAAAATGGGGCCCTGGACAAACAGATCACCCTGAGCAGGATCAAACCGACAACTCCAGAGGACAATGAAAAAAAACGGGATGCAAACAGGGTCCACATTCCTGCCTTTGTGGAGGTGGAACGTACTCTTCACATGGGCCTGGAATGGAAAGTCACAACCAAGGTGATTCGTCGTAGTCCCGGAACTGTTATCAGCCTCGACATCCCTCTTCTTCCTGGAGAACGGGTTACCACAGACTCATTGCAGATCAAAGAGAACCGAGTCAAAATCAGTATGGGACCTGAAGAGCAGAACGTCAGCTGGCATTCTGCCATGCAGCCGGTGGATACTCTGACATTTACAGCATCAGCAACCAGTTCCTGGACAGAGGTCTGGTTTCTCGATGTCAGCCCGATCTGGCATGTCCAGAGCCAAGGCTTTCCTGAAATAAACCAGACCGATCCTGCGGGCAAACGCTATCCGGAATACCATCCCTACCCCGGTGAATCCCTGCAACTGGATGTCAGTCGTCCCGAAGGGGTTACTGGTCCAACCATGACCATCACCAAAAGCCGAATGACAATCAAACCTGGGCAACGGGCAAGCGATGTTTCTCTCTTCTTTTCCCTAACAGCAAGTCGGGGCCTGCGTCACACAGTCACCCTGCCGCCTGATATTGATCTCCAGAAGACCTTGATCAATAATCAGGAGTTCCCCCTGCAACTGGACAACAACAAACTCATCATTCCGGTACGGCCAGGGAAACAGGATATAGAAATCAGCTGGCGCAGCGAACAGGACATCCCCCTGAAACTGATCACCCAACCTGTGGATCTTGGTATGGAAAACGTCAATACATCCATTGAAATGACCCTCCCCTCATCGCGCTGGATCCTCCTCAGCGGAGGGCCACGCATCGGGCCGGCAGTCCTTTTCTGGGGTGAACTGCTGGTGATCATTCTCATTGCCCTCCTCCTTGGGAGAATAAAACTCACCCCCCTCTCCACCTTGCAGTGGTTGCTTCTCAGCCTGGGACTGAGCCAGATTCCGGCCCCACTAGCCGCCTTGGTGGTCATCTGGCTCATTCTTCTGGGCCTCCGCAAGAAAAAGGGTGGTGAGATTACTCAGGCCACCACCTTCAATATCGTCCAGATTCTCCTGGTTCTCATCACCTTTTCGGCCCTTGCGGCCCTCTTTTACGCCATCCAGCAAGGCCTGCTCGGACATCCGGATATGCAGATCGGCGGCAATGGTTCCAGCGGCCATACCCTGCGCTGGTATCAAGACAGAAACGTTTCCATACTGCCAACCGCCTGGGTTATCAGCGTCCCACTTCTGGCCTACCGTATCAGTATGCTGCTCTGGGCCCTCTGGTTGGCCCTGGCCCTCCTCAACTGGCTACGCTGGGGGTGGGACTGTTTCAGTGACACGACCACCTGGAAACAGCCGCCCCCTCAAAAGAAGCCCCTCGCAAAAGGTCAGGAAATGAAGTCTCCTGCCAGCGATCCTGCTCCGAAAAAAAAGGCAGCAGCACAGACCACTGCTCCACCTCAAAAACAGGAGTCTGTGAAACCATGACAACCCTGAGGAATGCCCCCCAGACAGACGGCCCGATTTCTTACTGCAGAGATTGGCGCAGACAATCTAACACCGGCAATAAACGGTAAGCCGGCACTCAGTAGAGTCCCCCCTTGAGGTGTGAAAGTACCTGCGCCAAAGAGGTGGAAAAAAAAGGCGTACTTATGCCCCTCAAAGCCTGCCGGACTGAGACATAAATCTAGTGCAAATATGCCAACTCTACCTAGCTTTCCATGGCTTTTCGTTAAAGAGTCCTGCTCTTCGCCTCAAAGCCATGGAAATCTGGTCTCGATTTCTCTCATTTTCGCTACGATTCTCTCACCTCGCCAAAGAGGGCTTCAGCAGCAGACAGGGTGTACGGTAATCCGGATGTCTGTTTTCTCCGCACGGGGAGCTGAGACTCCCCCGGAGCTACAGCATAAAAACGGCTGAGCCGCTTCAATTCGAGCAGGCCGGAACGACCAGGTCTTTCACATGTCAATACCAAACAGGGTGGATGTTTGCCAAATGGTAGAGAGGTGATGATGGCAACGACGAATTCAGCATATCCACCTCCCTCACATCATCGGCAATGACCGTCAATCCTGCAAGATCGACTGTTTTCAAAACAGAATAGTGTCTTGTGAGTGCATCTTTCTGAAAGAAGCCAAACGGAAAAATAATTTTTCACCCTTTACAAAGCCCCTCTGTTGCGCTACAGCTATTAACCATATGCACAAAAAGGTAAGAGAGCGCTGCTGCTGCCCTAGGAGAAAAACAGGATGTTGGATTGGATACTGGTATATACTGTCGTCTTTATTTTCGTCCTTCTTCTTCAGTACATGGTTACGTTTTTTGACCCACCCAAAAAAGAGACTGTACTGAAAAAAAAGCGAAAAACGACCGCCAAAAAAAAGGTTGGAGCCTGTTAAGCATGAAGGCGATTCCTGGCATATTGGCTGTATATTGTAAAGAGCACGAACCATTCCATGTTTGAGGTAAAACGAATAGCCATTCCCCCTTCTCCTTCACGAACCACTTCTCCTTCAATATCATCAAGGATCAGGTCGCTATGTTTGCCCTTAATGAAAATCTGAATAGAACAGATAGTCCCCGGAGAGAGGCTTTTCTCCAAGCCAACATACATACCGGTGATGCTGATATCCTGCAGATCTGCCTGTACTTCTAAATCTTCCAGCTCGACACGGATCAGAGCCATCGTCATAAAATGAGTCCGGGTACACTGTCGTCTGTCAGCAAATTGTGGGACCATGCATCACTCCAAAAAATAATAATTCCAATTTAGCCTATGAAATTTCAATAAAACCGGGAAAAGGAAATTGGGCAAGATTTTTCTGTATAAATTCCAACAGTAGCAATTTTATTTTGACTTTTCGTCTTCGCATTTTCTATGATCAAGTAGAGTTAACTTTTTTTTTGACCAACGGTGACTTATGCAGAAAGAAATACTCGTGGCCATTGACGGTTCTGTCTATTCGGATCAATCCCTTTCCTACCTTGCCGACCTCTTCAGCAAACAACCTGACATCAACTTTCATCTCTGCTCCTGGGTTACAACCACCGCATCGATCATGCCCTCTTCGGCAAACCCCAAGGATTCTCTGATCCCGAACGCACCCGGCCTGGACAAAAAAGGCGAGACAGGCAAACGGTATCTGGCCAAGGCCCAGGAAAAACTGATCAGATACGGTATTGACAAGGAACGCATTCGGACTTCGATCGAAGTTTCCGGGTATAATATTGCCGCCACTATCCAGCGACAGGCGGGAAAAGACCTGGTGGATGCCATTCTAGTCGGCCGACGCGGTTTAAATGGTATCAGCGAAATGCTCATGGGTTCGGTCTCGGCCAACCTCTTCCAAAAGTGCCATGCCACCCCCCTATGGATCATCGACGGAGAGGTCCATTCAAAAAAATTCCTGGTTCCCCTGGATGGATCGCTGTACTCACTTATGGCAGTGGATCACCTAGCCCATATCCTTGCCGGTAGAGAAGATATCCATATTTCTTTCTTCCACTGCAGCTCCCTGTTTGGCAAAAAGGTGGAGTGCAGACCGGAGGATTTCTATCACAAATGGGGAAAAGAGTGGTGTGATGCCCATCTTTCCGGGACAGGCTGTCTCTTTGAAGGTCCACGTACCCTCCTCATGGAAGCCGGAATCCCGGCAAGACAAATTCACATCCTAGCCGAAGCTGCAAATCTGGAAGAGGCCCGTGGAATTATCCGCGAGGCCCAGAAAGAGGACTGCGGCACCATCGTTATGGGCCGCAGGAGGGCGGGTCTGGCCAAAGGCCTTTTCGGCGGCGTCTCAGACAGAACCATAAAGCGCGCCCAGAACTTAGCTCTCTGGATTGTTGGCTGACGGTACGAGGAGAACAGATCCCTTTGTCTTCTCTGGAATTACGGTAATAACAGCCGCCTGTTTCGGATCCAGGTAGGAACGGCTCAAGGCCTGTAACTCCTCGACTGTAAACCGTCCAAAGCCGGAAAGGATGGTAGAGGGCCAATCCAATTGCTGTGGGTATCTTTTTGAGAGTGTCAGCACAGATTGCAGCCAGTAATCGTTGCTGCGCACCATATCTTTTAAGGCTGTCAGCATGGGGCCCTTTGCCCGTTCCAGCTCCTCAATACTTATCTTCCCCTGCCACAACTCTTTGGCAATGGCCAGGACCTCTTTTTCCAAGACCTCGATCTGACCGGGATCAACAATCAACCTGGCCTGGATTACGCCATACCCCGGATATATCCTGCTGGAAAGATTAAAAACCTGAGGAGAATAGGTGGCACCCAATCGTTCCCGCACCACTCGTCGCAGTTTATCGGAAAAAATCTCTGCCAGCATGTGCAATCCTCTGGTTCGCGTTATGTCCCAAAAGTCATCACTCTTCCAGGCAATAACCAGCATCCCCTTATCGATAGAGGAAGGAACGGTAAGCGCTAAAGCTTGTCCCTTGGGAAAGTCGACCTTTACCTCCTGGGCATGTTTTTCACTCCTTGGAGGCAAAACAGAAAAATATCTTCCGACAAGAGCAAGGACTTCTTTTTCGTCAAAATCTCCCACAAGAGAGATCTCCAAGGCGTCCTTAAGAGCCGCCGGCAACAACCACTCCTGGATTTGAGCCACCGTTAACCGGGAAAAATCAGCCTGGGAAGGAAGACCAAAAAACGCATTCCCGGCAGCCAGGAAGGACTCCCCATGGAGTTTCATCACCCCATCCACATTAACAGCTATTTCCTCATACATTTGAGTAAAACGACCCATCCCTACCTTAAATGCCTCTTCATCTACTCCCGGATCAACAAGCAGACTCTGCAAGACCTGAAAAAGAAGTTCCAAGTCCTTATTCAGCGCCTTTCCCTGCCAGCTGAAGGCTGCAGGAGCAACCCTGAAATTCATTTTCACACTGCTGCCGGCAAGGATCCTGTCCAAATCTTCCTTGCTCAATGTTGCTGTCCCTGAGTTATTGACCACACTTTCAGTGAGCAGAGAAAGGCCAGGTAACGGTTCGCTTGCCTTGCCAAGGCCAAAATCAGCAGAAAGCCGCACCTCGTTTTCCTGGAAAGTGGTTTTTTTCAGATTTAACACTACTCCGTTAGCAAAGAGGAAACGTTTACTATCGATAGCTGCAAACTGCTCCTGACTGACAGGCGCTTGCGCCCCCCCCTGCAGCTGCAAATAAGGAAAATCGAGGAGATGCGTCACTTGATAAGATGCCACTTTCTCTTCTACTGCAGCCTGATAGACACCCTGTACTGTTGCCAGAGGATCAGTTGCCGAAATAAGCGCATTGCCGCTCACCTTTACCAGACGAGTCGGATGCTCCCACACCCGGCGAAAAGCCGTTTCCACCTCATCAAGACCCAGCCTGGTAATGATCGGCCCGAATTGTTCCTTTTCCTGTTCCGGTGAGCGTATCACCCTGTTTCTGTTTATTGTTTGAATAAAGCTGGAGGCCAGCTCCTTAGAATCACGACTGCTTGCGGTAAGGACATCGGAATCCATACTGGCCAGCAGTTCTTTCTTCACCCGTTCTAATTCCTCTTTCCTGAAGCCAAACTGCAGGGCTTGACGGAGAGTATTTTCCAAAAGCGTCAGACTCTGTTGCCATTTTTCCGGGGCACTCTTGGCACTCACCTCTCCATACCCTATACGGTCAAGAAAGACGCCAGAATAGATCTGAGCTGAGGTGAAAGGAGTTTCACTCTTCTGGGATAACTCATCAAGACGATACTGGACAATATTGGCCCCAAGATATTCCTTCAAATTTTCGACCTGAAGGGCAAAGGAATCATCTTCCAGCTCCTGGTTCCATATAGTTTCGATGGCCGTCTCCGTAACTCCCATCTCTGACTCATGGTGGTAATAAAATTCAGCACGGTTGTGCTCCAGCAGACCAAAGTCAGGACACTTTGGAATCGGTCCCTCTCCAACAAGCTGAGAAAATTGTTTCTCCACCAGGGTACGGGCCAGATCGACTTCAAAATCACCAACCATCACCAGCACCATATTTTCAGGACGGTACCAGGAATCATAAAATTTTTTTATTGCTGCATGATCTGTTTTTTCCAGCGTTTCCACGGTACCGATGGGCATCCGCTCCGGGAGCAGGGTCCCACTCATGGAAAATTCTATTTCTTTTACTTGGCTTCGATACCCTGCCGAATCCCGACTCCGTTTCTCGGCAAGAATCACACCAAGTTCCCGGGTCACCTCTTCATCAAGCAACAGGGCACCACGAGCATAGTCAGAAAGGACCAGCAGCCCCTGTTCAATATCCTTTTTGCCTCCCGCAGGCAGAATAATATCATAAACGGTCTCGTTAAAACCGGTATGAGCATTGATATCACCGCCAAAACTCATGCCAATGGACTGAAAATACTCCACCAGCTTTCCAGGAGGAAAATGGGTGGAACCATTAAAGAGCATGTGCTCAAGGAAATGAGCATACCCTCGCTCCGTATCACTTTCATTTAATGAGCCTGCCTGGATATCAAGATATATGGCCACCCTGTCCTTGGGCTCCTGGTTTTTTTTGAGGAGATAGCGAAAACCGTTGTCCAGCTGGCCAAAGATCAGAGAAGGATCCGGCTGCAGATCACTGTTCTCATGGGGCCAGACAGGAGAGAAACACTCTTTCGCGCCCAGGAGTACCGGGGAGAACAAACAACTGAAGAGCAGATAAAGAACAACCAGGCTACCTGTAATTTTTTTATATAAAATCATAAATCCTCCAGATCCAATAATGGCAAAATTCTCAAAAAGCGTGTCCGGGAATAGGTATTTTTCACAATTCGAAAAATCCTCAAAAAAACCAGCACAGCCATCTGTTTGGCATTACTATCATTAATTTGTTTAATATTTCCAGTAGGTTAAAAGGAAATGGCATTCTCGGACGGGCTCCCAGTGAAGGGCTGTGCCATACGTTACCAACATATCTGAACAGTATAAGTCAGATACCTCATTTCGCCACTCTTTCATTATTTGGTATCAACTTCCCTTTCCAAAGGCAATCTGCACAGGAAGGTGGAACGGTCAATGAGAATGTGCTACATTCACGTTCGCACATCCTTCTCTTGACACTGCCTTGGCAGCGTTACAAAAGATGTTGGAACAGAGATGAACCGTTAGAAGGTGCTCTATGTACTTACTGTCCTCGGTCGATGACATCGCTGGAGAGCACCTTACAATCAGATCGACAACAGACAGGCAATCTTTGCAGGCAGAGTCCCATGCAATCGAGAGACGACTACCAAAACTGTGCCGCCCTGTACGACCTCCTCTTCTCTCGCGCCCTGAGAGCCATCCGCACCAATATCTGCACCTTTACCCGCCACTGCAGAGCCCAAAACATCATTGATCTCTGCTGCGGTACAGGTGAACAACTTCGCATGCTCAGCTGTGACAACGTACGACTCACCGGAGTCGATATTTCTCCGGCTATGCTGGCCCGGGCCAGGCGACAAGGACCGGAAAGCATTCATTACCTGGAAGCAGACGCCAGTCGCTTACCGTTCCCTGATGCGAGTTATGACGCAATCATTATCAGTTTTGCCCTCCATGAAAAAACCGCTCGCCAACATACAGCTATCTTTCAGGAGGCCTGCAGGCTCCTCAGAGCTGACGGGCATATCATTATCGCCGATTATTCTCAAACTCCTTACGGATTGAGTCCTCTGTTGCTTGGCAAAATAATCATACCTGCCATTGAACGATTGGCAGGTATGAATCACTACCATAACTATCGAGACTGGATGAAAAACGGGGCCCTGAAAGGATTTCTTGAGCGAGAAAATCCTGGGAAAACCATTTTAATAGCACCCCATTTTTTTGGCTGTACCCGCCTCTGTGCAGCCTCTCAGGTCAAAGAGAATCCATTACAGGCCAGCCTCAATACCATTCAGAACCACAGCCAAACAATTAAGCAATCCCCTTTCACCTTGCCGCTGAATAAAGCCAAAGCAGCGCAGACAAGAGGACAACGCACCCCCGACCCATAGAGCTGGCTTACGATTCACCAAACTGATCATATCAAACAGGACAACAGGGAAACTGTGAGCGAAGCAATGTGTTTTTGGACAAGCGATTTATCTCAGCGCCAAACTGTTACTGACTAAAATATAGAAAAGGAAATGGAGCATGAACCTTACAGGAAAAACAGCTATCGTTCCCGGGGCATCTCGTCCCATTGGCAGAGCCATAGCCAGAAAACTGGCCGAAAATGGTGTCAACCTGATTCTCCCCACCTTTGATTGGCCCGAATCCATTACAGAAATGGACAAGGAATTTCAACAACAAGGATATTCCTTTCTCTCCCTTCCTGTGGATCTCAGGTCTGAGGAAGCTGTACAAGAGATGATCGCAATTGTCCAGGAACGCTTTGCTTCTCTCCATATCCTGGTGAACAATATCGAACGTGGGGGAATGCCTGTGCTTCACGGGAGCTATGACCTCCCCCACAACAGGGAACAATGGGATCTGGAAATTGCCACAACCCTCAAAGCCAAATGGCTTCTTTTTCACCACTGTCTGCCCCTCATGCGTGAATCAGGGAGTGGAGCAGTGGTGAACATTTCTTCCATATCAGGGACTACCGGGCGCAGTGGAACAGCCGCTCCTTTCTTTAATGATGCCTACAGTGCAGCAAATCGGGCAATCTCCTCTTTTACTGAAACGTGGGCCAGGGAAGCAGCCCCCTCCATACGAGTCAACGAACTTCAACTGGGACTCATACGTCATCGCCACGGAGAAGGAACAAGGGGATGGGCAGCAATGAGCACTGAAGAAAAATCAAAAATACAGGAGCAATGCCTGCTGCAACGAACTGGTACTCCAGAAGAGGTCGCAGCAGCAACACTTTTTCTCATCAAAGATGCTGACTACATGACAGGAAGTATTTTGAGAATGGATGGGGGGTTCGTGCTGGGGAACGAGAAAGTCCCTCCAATGCCCCAGGGAGTCCTGGGAAGGGAATAACGAAACATATGAACAGGAACATGTCGAACGGCGAAGCGCAGACACCGAGGAATATCGTCGAAGAAGTAAGCACTTGTTTACTTCTTCCTACTGCCATCGCCATTCGTTCTTTTCAGGAAAGAGCATTGAGGCAGAACAACCTCAATTTCTCAAATATCCAAAGCCCATTCCGGTATATGATGTAAGATATAATCCTGAATAGCTTCCTTCTGCTGTTCTTTATTGACAGGTCCTACAGCCTCTTGCAAATCTTCAAAATCAAACCAGCATATTTCACGATCGTCGTGATTGTAGACGGTCAATATTTGCTTGTCATGGCGATGAATATCTTCTTCTTCCTGGATGGCTGCAACCAGTCGAGCAGCTTCTGCAAAGGGCAAAAATTTAATTTCTTCTTCACTCATTTCTCACTACCTTAAAAAAAAAGGGCAATCCGGATCTGGTCCGATTCACCCTTTCATACACATTCTACACCTTCTCGACACACCTTCAGGCCGGTTTAACAACTGCTCCAGACCGTATACATCGGGTACACACACGTGCCCTTACCCGACTTCCGTTCTCAGAAAGCATACGAACCCTCTTCAAATTTGGCAACCAACGACGCCGTGTTTTATTGTGGGCATGAGAGACATTATTTCCTGTAACAGGCCCTTTTCCACAAATCTGACATACTTTTGCCATGACTTACTCCTGATATTGTTTTCTTCCGAAGATTATACAACTTTCGGATATCATAAAAAAATTTCTTTGTTTTTTTGATCGACAAACGACAAACTTCTTTTTATACCTGTTTTTTCCAGGAATGGCAAGGACTTTTCCAAAGGATCCGACCTCCTCTTTGACCGCTGCAAGAAAACAGGTCAGGGAGACGAAAGTTAGAGAAATATATTCATTAAAGCTTATATTGACAGGCAGGATCATGACGATTAGGTTTTTGCCATCTCGATACAGATGTATCTATTTTTTCCTTCCAGTCACTGTTATCACAGAGTAGGATAAGCAAATTTTATAATAATGTCTTTCACTCCTTTTTAAAAGAACATACCTGACAAACCTCTTGCTTTTCAGACTCAAATGCGATAGAAAACTATCAATAACAACAACCATTATCCCTCACAAACTATGAACAGTAAAAATCCCATTTTAGCCTTTTTCTCGTCTGTTAAACTCGCCCTTTTCACCCTCTTCCTGCTTGCAGTGACCTCTATTATAGGAACAGTTATTCCTCAAAAAGAAAGTTTCCAGTGGTACGCCCAGAATTACAGCGAAACTACCGCAAACATCTTTCAGGTCCTTTCTATTCCCGATATGTATAACTCCTGGTGGTTTCTCGGCCTCCTTACTCTTCTCAGTGTCAATCTGATTATCTGTTCCATAAACAGATTTCCTACTGTCTGGCGACAGATCACTGCAGACAACCTGGCCACTGCCCTCTCTCGACTGGAAAAAATGAACCTGTCCCGGAATTGGGCCTCCACGATAGCCCAAACCACCCTTGCAGGCCAACTCAGCCAGTCTCTTGCAGCCAAGGGATGGAAGACCAAACAGCGCGAACATGACAATGTCCTCCTCCTCTTTGCCCAAAAAGGAGCCATGACCCGAACCGGTGTATACATTGTTCATGCCTCTATCCTGATGATCTTTCTTGGTGCCATCATCGGTGAGCTCTATGGATTCAAGGGATCCGTCATGCTCCCGGAAACCAAATCCACCAACAAAATTTATGCCTTTAACACCCAGGAGTCCATTCCTCTGGGGTTTGAGGTACGTTGCGATCATTTTGGAATTGATTTTTATGACAGCGGAATGCCTAAGGCCTACCGATCTCATCTCACAGTGCTCGAAAAGGGACAGATAGTCCTTGAAAAACAGATCGTCGTCAACGACCCACTGACCTATAAGGGCATCACCTTTTACCAATCCAGCTACCAAAGCTACGATGATTTCCTGCTCACCGTCACAGACCAGCAAACAGGTGCCAGGGAGACAGTCGCTGTTCCTTTTCAGAAGCCGCAGGATCTGACAGCACACAGTGCCAAAATCGGTATTGTCAATGCCCAGGCCAAGGGGCAAGCCGTCAGCAGCATGAAGGTCTGGTTTGATGACGAGCAGGGCCCTCCATCCATCTTCTGGCTGGATGCCGATACGCAGGTGACAGTAGAACGGCAGGACAAAAAATACACCGTTACCGGGAAACAGATGTACGCCACCGGTCTCCAGATCGCCAAGGACCCTGGTGTATGGGTTGTCTATCTCGGCTGCACCATGATGATACTTGGTCTTTTCATTGCTTTTTTCATGTCCCACCGCCGAATCTGGCTGATACTTGACAACCGGGGTGACACCACTACGGTCTTGATGACTGGAAGTGCCAACAAGAACAAAAATGGTTTCGAGAAAACCTTTACCATTCTTGCGGAACAGCTTGCAGCCCAAACTGGAAAAGAAGACAAACAGTAACAGCTGCCGCCCCTGTCACTTTAGAAGACACGAGTCCACAAAAACTCTTTTCAGTCCCCCCTTGAGGGGGTATATGATACGAGGTGACAGAAGGTAACTTTATGATTTCAAGCTATTATTACTCTGAAAAATAATTTTTCAACCCATCCGAGTAAGAATCTAAACGGAGTTCGACATGGACAGCTCACAATTATTAGGAATAACGACATTTACCTATCTTTTTTCAACCATCCTCTATGCTGTAATCTTTATTTTTAAAGCCAAACGCTTTGGGCCGGTGGCCACTGTTTTTACCCTTGTCGCTTTTTTGGTACAGACAGCAGGACTCATTATCCGTTGGCAAGAATCCTACCAGATGGGATACGGCCATGCTCCACTGACCAACATGTATGAATCCCTGATCTTTTTTGCCTGGTCCATTATCCTCATCTACCTCATTATCGAATGGAAATTCAAGACCAGGATTATCGGTGCCTTTGCTGTCCCTTTTGCCTTTCTCGCCATGGCCTATGCCTCATTTTCCACAGAGTTCAGCAAAGAAATCAACCCGCTGGTGCCCGCTCTGCAATCCAACTGGCTTATAGCCCACGTAGTCACCTGCTTTATCGGTTACGCTGCCTTTGCCGTAGCCGCAGGCCTGGGCGTCATGTATCTCATCAAAAACATGAGTGAAAGCAGACAAACCACCAACGACCAAAGTATACTTGGTACCTTGCCGGCCCTGAAAGTTCTCGATGATATCACTCACAAAACCATGGTTTTCGGTTTTCTCTGGCTCTCGGTGGGCATTATTACCGGAGCCATCTGGGCCAACTCTGCCTGGGGTACCTACTGGAGTTGGGATCCCAAGGAAACCTGGTCACTCATCACCTGGTTCATCTATGCCATCACCCTCCATGCCCGTTACACCCGGGGCTGGGGAGGAACACGAATTGCCTGGCTGGCTATTTTTGGATTTATCTCCGTTATCTTCACCTACTACGGTGTGAACTTTCTGCTTTCCGGCCTGCACAGTTATGGTTCTAGTTGATGTTGGTTTCTTGACAAACCTGCGCAAAAAAGGTATAGAAACAAATTTGAGTGAATAGTCATTCAGCTCAAGCTGTTTGTTAATCAACAAAAGGAGGAGAAAAAAATGAGGAAGATTTCAACGTTCGCTGTAGCAACTGCCATGGTATTTGGACTCTGTTTTACCGGAGCTGCCATTGCTGAAGTAGACAAGGGTGGTGCAGACTTAATCCTTGAATCCACCATTGATCCGGCCAAAAAGGCAAAGCCTGCCGTCTTTCCGCATGCCAAGCATCAGGAAACCCTGACCTGCGCTGACTGCCATCATGGACAAGATGCCGAGGGCAAACAAGTTGCCTACACCGATGACATGAAGATTGAGAAATGTGAGTCCTGCCACAACAAAGCTGCTGGTATGCCAGACAAACTGAAAACCTTCAAAGACGCAGGCCACGCGAACTGCAAGGGATGTCACAAAGAGAATGCACCAGAAGTAGATAAAAAGAAATGTGAAGCATGTCATCCCAAAAAGAGTGAATAGTCTAGGGTAAAGGCGTTACATCTAGTCTAGCGTCACATGAGCAAAAAAGGGCTCGTCTTTACATGGTAAAGACGAGCCCTTTTTCTTTTTATAGCGCCAGCTTAAAAAAATGAAACCTGTTCAGCAGCACTGCCTCTTCGTCCATTCAGGTCTTCTCGAAATAGCATTCGTATGCTTCGAAGTCCGGACTGAACGAATTATAATAGACTGGTAATCAGTTACAGAGCGGTTGTTTGCCATAAATTTGACCATGACCTGAACAGGTAGAGAAATATTAGTCAAATTCTTCCCGAAAACGAAGCAGATCACTCTGCAGCTGCTTCATTGCATCTTCCAGGCTCTGGACCGTGTCTTCCAGTATTTTGACTCTCCCCTCTAATGTCTCTGCTTCTGTGGGCGACGACCTCGGAGATGAACGTCGCAACACCACAGTTGCTCCCGGACCTTCCGGCAAGGAAGAACTCGTTTCTGGCTCACCACCAAGGAGATGACAATAACGACTCTCTTTCTGTCCTGGTTGCCGGGATAATCGTTGAATCAATCCGGCATCAACCAGAACTTCCAGGCGCTCCTGGAGAATTTCTGTACTGTCAAAAGAAGCCATGCGGCTGGTCCGGCTCCGCAATTCTCCCGGAGTCTGCGGACCTCGGAGGAGGAGAACGGCAAGCAATGCGGATTCCGCCCGTAAGAGATTAAAACGATCTGTAAAACACTGCTCATATTTGACCACCCTTCCCAAATGGGTGGAGCGGACAAAGGAGCGGCCCTTCAATTCAGTAAGAACTCTCAGAACAGTAGTGTCATCATATTCCACCACTGGATCACGACTCGATTTCTGGTTACAGGCACTTACCAGACTGTTGAGAGAAAGAGGGTAATATTCGGGAGTCGTCAGCTCTTTTTCCAACAAGGCCCCAAGTACCCGTTGCTCGGCATCAAGGAGTAATAAATCCATCACAATATTCTCCCTCTCAACTCCTCTGCATCTTTGAAATATCCCCTACCCTGAGAAAAAGGGTTGAAATTGCGGTGAGAAGATTCAGTCGATTGGCCCGTACTGCAGGGTCCTCGTCCATAACCATTACCTCATTAAAAAAGGCATCCACCGGACCCTTGAGAGCCAACATGGCTGAAAGTGCTCCACTGTAATCGCGTTTCTCAAGGAGAGGAAGAACCGCAGCAGAGACATCCTTACAGACAGCTGCCAGCTCTTTTTCTGCAGGTTCCTTGAGGAGCAAATCATCCACCGCTGTCTCGGTATTCTCTTTGATGATATTGCGAATACGTTTAAAAGAGGCAGCCAGCAGAGAAAAAGCCTCCTCACCGCGGATCTCGACCAGAGACTGTATTTTCTGCAGTGAATCGTTCACATCATCAAAATGAACCGAAGTCACAGCCTCCACGGCTTCTCCATCCACTCCTGCAGCAAGCTGATCATTGACAAAACGACCACGAATGAAGGCAAGCACCTGTTCCACAGTATCACTGCTGCCATTGACCTTATCACCGTAAAGGGAGAGCGATTTATGCACCACCTCGCGCAGAGAAAGACTCCAGTCAAAATGTTCGAGGATATGGAGGATGGCCAGGGCTATCCTGCGCAGGCCAAAAGGATCAGTTGTACCAGTAGGGACTTGTCCGATGCCGAAACAACCGCACAGCGTATCGACTCGATCGGCGAGGCCAACAACTGCGCCCAGGGCAGAAGAGGGGAGTTCCGCTCCCGCCCTTTTAGGGAGATAATGTTCATGGATGGCCTGGGCCACGGCCGAAGATTCTCCGTCATGGAGGGCATAGGCACAGCCCATATTCCCTTGCAGAGAAGGAAATTCGCCTACCATATCGGTTAACAGGTCTGTTTTACACAAACGTGCCGCCCGGCAGGCCTCAGCAACGGCTTCAGGGATAAATTTCTCTGCGAGCAGCCTGGCCAACTTAATAATACGCTCGCTTTTTTCAAGCATAGTCCCCAGTTTTGCCTGAAAAATGATACCGGTAAGAGCCTCATATCGATCATCAAGTTTGGTCTTTTTATCTGCACCAAAAAAGAAATAGGCATCTTCCAGCCGTGCTCTCAGAACTCGTTCATGGCCGGTTCGAGTCAGGGCCAGATCCTTCACTTTGGTATTATTGACAGCCACAAAGTAGGGGAGCAGTTTCTCATCATTATCCACAACAGGAAAATATTTTTGATGCTCACGCATAGAGGTGATGAGGGCCTCATCGGGAAGCTGGAGAAAGCGCTCATCGAAACTGCCACAGACTCCAAAGGGTTGCTCCACCAGGTTACATACCGTCTCGACAAGGTCTTCATCAACAGCGACATGTGCATGGGCCGGGTCCAGACGAGCCGCCGCAGCCTTTTCTATCTCTACCAATACGGCTCTCCGACGCTCTTCAGGATCTACCAAAACATGCGCATCCTGAAGACATTGGCGATACTCTGCGATTCCTTTTATCTCAAGGGCGCCATTTGCCATAAAACGGTGACCTCTGGTGACCCTGCCTGCACTCATCCCTTGATAGACAAACGGTATAACCTCTCTCTCATAGAGGGCGACAATCCACTGGATAGGCCGGGCAAAGGTATAGGTTTGGGCGCCCCAATGCATGGACTTGGCAAAAGAGAAACCTTGCATCAAGTCTGTCAGAAGTCCAGGCAACAGTTCTGCCGTGGCCACCCCCTTACGCTCTTGAACGAGCATCAGGTATTCCCCTTTTTCTGTATTTACGATCTGCAGTTGAGAAACTTCCGCCCCTTTGGAACGGGCAAAACCCATGGCAGCCTTGGTTGGCTTTCCCTCTTTATCAAATCCGGCCTTTTTTGATGGCCCCATGACCTCTTCACGAGAATCCGGTTGCCTGTCAGCTAGCTCTTCAACCAACAGGGCCAGGCGACGGGGAGTCCCAATGGTCACAACAGAACCATGGCTCAGATCAAGCTCTTTTGCACGACTGATAAAGTTCGACTTTAGTTGGTCAAGTGCCGGTTTCTGAAACCCTGCAGGAAGTTCTTCAGTTCCAATCTCAAAAAGTAGTTCAGACATAATGGTATCAATTAGATGTTATAAAGAAAAGTGTAGCCAGGCTAAACTTGGCGGCGATATTAGTTGAGGTACCCTCTATTCAATCCTGTATTCTTTCTCTTATGAGCCAGACTCCATAATGGCAAAGGTTGAATATCCCTCAGCAAGATTTTCAACTTTCACAGAAAACCACTTGATGGTCTCCTCTTCCTTCAGGCTCTTGGCAATTCTACGAATGAGGGATTCCACAGAAAGGCTATTCTCTCCATGGCTGGGTACGTTGTGCTGTTCCCAGTCAATGGCGTCTTTAATGAGAAAAATCAGGTCCTCAATCCAGAGAAAGTTTCTAAACTTAACAGATACCAGAGCTCGCCCCCAATCTCCGAGAGAACGAGGCAGCCCCTGTCCTCTCTTTTCCGCAAGAGGAAGAGAGACAGGAACAATAACCTGAACTTCAAGCTCATTAGCTTCTTCCAAAGAACCATGCATACTGCATTCATAACGACTGCTCTTCAGAGTTTCAAGACCTTCCTTGGCAGGGAGAAAATAGGCAAAAGACATCTCGATATGGGCCGCCTCTGCCTCAAGTTTATCCTTCATCTCCTCCAATATATAATGGAAGTTGCTGATATCAATGGCTCCATGAAAACGGTTAAGAATCTCAACAAACCGGCTCATATGGGTGCCCTTGAAATGATGAGGCAGATTTACATACATATTAACAGTCGCTATGGTGTGCTGCTTCGAGCGGGCCTTATCAAGGACAGTGATAGGATAGGAAATGGTCTTGACCCCCACCTTCTTGATATTAATACGCCGGTGGTCCTCCTGGTTCTGGATGTCTTTCATAGTGAGAATAGGGAGAATGTGGAGAATGAGTGAGTGCTAGGCAAAATGCATCCTTTGTCCAGAATAATCAACAAGGTAGCCAGAGCAGAGAAACCCTGCATCAACATCTTCAATTCAGCCTTTTCAGAAAAGCGCTGGACGTTGACCTGGAAACGGATCACAAAAGTCTGGACAATGTCAGATGACTATGCCAGATGTTTGCGAACAGCTTGTTTCAACTCATTGATGTTGGATGATTTGACCACATACTCATCAGAAGCCCAGGCGCCGAGATCCTGCTTATACTCATTATAGGCAGAACTGAGTATGACAGGAAGCTTCGGGTTTTCCATCTTCATCTGCCGCAGGGTTTCTATTCCGTTGATCCCGGGCATTTGAATATCAAGAATAACGAGATCCGGGGACTCAGCCTTGAATTTTTCAAGGCCCTCCTCACCGGTGTAGGCAGAAATCACCTCATATCCCTCTTCTTCCAGCTCCTCTCGATAGAGCATCTGGATACCTTCTTCATCGTCAACAAGTAAAATTTTCTTCATAGGGCCCTCTATGATATTCGTTCCAGAGAATCACGCAGATAGGTAGCCGCTTCTTCTGGAGGCATGGGATTAATATAAAAACCTGATCCCCATTCAAACCCTGCAATGGAAGTGAGTTTCGGTACAATTTCGAAATGCCAGTGAAAGTGTTCCAAGGATTTGGAACGCAGGGGCTGGGTATGCAAAACAAAATTATAAGGGACATTGGGGATGCAGGCATCGAGACGACAGAGACTCTCTGAAAAGATCTCAGCCAGGGCAATCATTTGCTCATAACTCTGCTCGTGGTAAGCTGATGAGTGCTTGATAGGAAGAATCCACATCTCAAAAGGAGTTCGGGGAGCAAAGGGGGTAATAGTGATAAAATAATCATTCTTACACACCACCCGAACATCCTGCTTCAACTCCTGATGAATAATATCGCAGTAAACACAACGTTCCTTATAATTAAAATAAGTAGAGGAGCCGGCGAGCTCCGAATAAATTTTTCGAGGCAGGACGGGCAAAGCCACCAGCTGGGAATGTGAATGCTCTAAGGATGCACCGGCGGCCTTTCCGAAATTTTTAAACACGAGGACGTAACGAAACCGGTCATCATGTTCCAGATCACAAATGCGATTTTGGAATGCCAGAAATATCAGGACCATGTGTTCAGGCGGTAAATCGGCGAAGGTGTCATCGTGTCGTGGACTTTCGATAATGACCTCATGGGCACCAATACCGTTCATTTTGTCATACAACCCCTCCGCCTCACGGTTGAGATCACCTTCAATGACCAGAGCCGGATACTTGTTGGGAACCACGCGAACCTTCCAGCCAGGTGAATTAGGGACACCGCCCTCCCTTCCATAGGCAAGAACCTCATGAGGCGTGGTGTTTTCATTGCCGGGACAAAGGGGGCAGAAGCCTCCGATAGTAGGTGCCTCGGCAATAACAAAATCAGAGGGTCGTTTTCCCCGCTCCCTGGAAATAATAATCCAACGACCAAGGACAGGATCTTTTCTTAATTCAGGCATTTGCCTCACTTCCCAATAGATTTTTCCTTTGATTCCTGGAGCGTTTTACACTCGATACAAAGGGTCGTGACCGGCCTGGCCTCAAGCCGTTTTAGGCCAATAAGCTCTCCGCAACTTGTACATTCGCCATACTCTCCATCTTCTATCCTTTGCAGGGCAGCTTCAATCTTAGCGAATAATTTCCTCTCACGATTGCGAATACGCAACTCAAAATTACGATCAGATTCTGCAGTGGCACGATCATTGGGGTCAGGAATATTCCCATGCTGATCTGTCAATTCAGAGAGTGTCCTATCTGCACCTTTCAGGATATCTTCCCGTTTTTGCTCAAGCTGCTTCTTAAAGTTATCCAGTACGTTCTGCTCCATCAAAATCCTCTTGACTTAAGTAGATTACTCTATAGATTGACGGTTATTATTCAGGTCGAATAAAGGTTCCGCTTTTTCCTCCAGTCTTTTTCTGCAAACAAATATCACTTATAACCATAGCCTTATCAACGGCCTTACACATATCATAAATGGTCAATGCCGCAACTGAGACAGCTGTCAAGGCTTCCATCTCCACCCCTGTCTTACCAGTTATACCAACCGTAGCAAGGATCTCAATCTGATTTTGCTCATCGCAATAGACAAAATCAACACTAATCTTGCTGATGAGGAGAGGATGGCACAGGGGAATGAGATTGTCGACCTTTTTGGCGGCCATAATACCAGCCACTCGCGCAACTCCCAAGACATCCCCCTTGGCCATAGAGCCACTTTTCACCAGGTCATAGGCCTCTTCAGACAGAGTGATACGACCACTGGCCGTTGCTACACGCTCCGTCTCATTTTTCTTACTGACATCGACCATTATGGCATTGCCGTCAGCATCAAAATGGGTAAATCCTTTGCTATTTTGTTTTTCAGTCATAGTTTCATATAGAGAAACATTGAGGCCGTGAAGAACCTTCTTAGCTCTCTTTTCCTTTCTTTCCAATCACTTCATGGTAGAGCCTGGAAAAAAAACCTTCCTGCTCCTCATGCTGACCATGTTTATGGCAAAGCTCATCAAAATTTTCTAAGACTTTTTTCTGTTCATCACAGAGGCCGGTCGGGGTTTTTACCTGCAGTTGCACAACCATGTTTCCAACATTTCCGCCACGCAGACTGGTTACCCCTTGTTTTTTCAGGGTAAATATTTCTCCAGACTGACTGCCTGCCGGAATAGATAACTTTTTTTTCCCATAGATTGTAGGAACATCAACCTTACAACCCAGGGCTGCCTGAACCATGGAAACAGGGAACTGACAGTAAATCGTCTCTCCCTCGCGCTTAAAAAACTCATGCTCCTGAACATGGATAACCACATAAAGGTCTCCTGGAGGACCGCCCCGTCGTCCACCTTCCCCCTCACCTCGCAGGCGCATCTGGGCACCGGTGTCGACACCTGCCGGAATCTTGAGAGAGACCTTTTTCCTCTTCTCCACCAAGCCACTCCCGGCGCAGTCATGGCAGGGTTCTGTTACTATTTCACCTTCACCATGACATTGGGGACAGGTTGAAGAGACCTGGAAAAAACCCTGAGAACGAATCACCTGACCTCGGCCATGACAACTGGGACAGGTCTCTCGTTTATATCCAGGACGACAGCCGTTGCCCTCGCATGTCCAACAAGTATCACGTCGTTTGATGGTCACCTCTTTGGCTACGCCCCGCATGGCCTCCATGAAGGTGATTTCCATATCATAGCGAAGATCATTGCCAGGCTGAGGACCACCACGACGAGAACGCCCCCTTCCACCTCCACCAAAGAGATCGCCAAAAAGGTCGCCAAGGCCGGAAAACATGTCCTCGAAATTCCCTGGACCTTGATAGCCGCTGTTTTTCAGTCCTTCATGACCGTATGTATCATAAATCTGTCTCTTTTTGGGATCGCCAAGAACCTCGTAAGCCTCTGTACACTCTTTAAAGACTGATTCAGCCTCTTTATCATCCGGATTCCGATCCGGATGATATTTCATGGCAAGCTTACGGTAACTCTTCTTTATTTCACTACCATCTGCATTCCTACTCACAGAGAGTATTTCGTAATAGTCTCTTTGCATTTCCTACCCTGCAACCTATGCAGCTATTTCAGTGTCTTGCTGACCTTCAGTTTCCTTCTTTTCCGACTTCTTAGCAAAAGCATCAGGAAGGGTCCAAAGATTCTCAAAGGTAACCTTCCCAGCAGCTATTTCTCTGAGAGTCATGACTACCTCTTTATTTTTCCCATCCACCAGATAGGGCTCACCATGCCTGTGCTGTCGAATCCGCTCCACGGTAAGGTGAACCAGATCAAAACGTTTGCTTTCACCAATGGTTTGCAGACAATCTTCAACAGTAATTCTTGCCATTAATACCCCTCAATTTGTCAGTTAGTTACAATTGCTAATGAAACTAGACCTAAATTCAAAGGTCGAAGGAAAAAAACAGAGTACCGGAGTCTCCTTTCCCTTCGACCTTTAGACTGCAGCCTAACACCTATTTTATTTTGCTCGTTGCTTTTACTTTTCGAAAGGATTTTTTAGCAACATGGTCTCGTCCCGATCCGGACCCACAGAAACAATCACCGGTTTCACACCTGTAAAATCCTCAATTCGTTTAATATAATCTTTTGCCTGTACAGGCAGGTCTTCATAGGAGCGAACTCCTGTGATATCTTCATCCCAGCCTGCCATTTCCTCATAGACTGGTTTTACTTCAGCAGCCTGGCGAATATTAGAAGGCATCGCAGACAAGGTCTGTCCGTTCAATTCATACCTGTTTGCCATCTTGACGACAGGCTGACCACTTAAGACATCAAGCTTGGTGATAGCGAGACCGGTCAAACCATTGAGACGGGCAGCATCTGCTGCCACTACTCCATCAAGCCAGCCACATCTGCGCTTACGGCCGGTAGTGGCACCGAATTCACCACCCTTTTTCTGCAGTTCGTCGCCCACGGAATCAAAAAGTTCAGTGGGGAAGGGGCCTTCTCCCACACGAGTGGTATAGGCCTTAAGAATTCCGATAACGGAATCTATGTGGGCCGGACCAAACCCGGATCCATTACAGGCATTTCCAGCAATAGTGTTTGATGAAGTCACAAAAGGATAGGTTCCATGATCGATATCGAGCTGAGTCCCCTGGGCCCCTTCAAAAAGGATATGTTTTCCAGCCTTACGGGTCTCGTCGAGTTCAACAGAAACATTGCCAATAAAAGGAATCAGCTTCTCAGCAAAAACCTGGAATTCCTCATAAATAGCATCAAAAGAGACGGGGGCACTGTTATACTTGGTGGTGAGAAGAAAATTCTTTTCTTCCACATTTGCTTGAAGCCTGTCGCGGAACAGGGAGTCATCAAGAAGATCCCCGGCCTTGATGCCTACGCGCCCGACCTTGTCCATATAGCAGGGACCAATACCGCGGCCAGTGGTGCCGATCTTCTGACCTTCGGCAAGGGCAGCTTCTTTAGCCAGATCCATACTCTGGTGATACGGCATAATCAGGTGGGCATTTTCACTGATCATCAGACGCTGGGGGGTAACAAGCAGATCCTTTTCTTTCAATTCAGCAATCTCTCCAAGCAGAACGCCTGGATCAATGATCACCCCATTTCCGATCAGACAGCGTTTATCTTCGTAGAGAATACCGGATGGGATGATATGAAAGACAAATTTTTTGCCATTCACAACCAATGTATGACCGGCATTATTTCCACCCTGAAAGCGGACAATACAATCTGCATAGCGGGTCAGAAGGTCTACGATTTTCCCTTTTCCTTCATCTCCCCATTGAGTACCGACAACCACCACACTGGACATTTTTCTCTCCTGTTGCACTCTCCTACAAACACACTATCATATTACCAATAGGCTTATAACTATAACAGCGCACCAATCCTTATGTCACCACGACAACCGCGTCAATATAGTCAAATCACCGATGAAAGTCAATCATTTGCAAATCGATAGTGCAAAAGCACCATTCAAAACAGGAAATAGAGTCTTTTTTTTCCGCTGCTTGACTTGAATCAAAGATATTCTTGCATAACCTGATATCTTTTTCAAATATGCTTTCTCCTGAGAGAGAAAATCTTGTAATTTTCTGGCCAAAAAAGCACTCTCCGACTCTAACACACACTCTCCGGGACCTGATATGAACTCAATCACTCAGCTATTACAAAACAATCTTAGTCGACTGCGTTTACTCTGTCAGTCTCTCTTTGCTGCCTTCTGTCTCTATATAGGCTGGCAGTTCTATACCTTTTATCTCTGGACGACTGAGCCTGGCATGACATTCACATCCAGGCCTCCTGCCGTAGAAGGATTCCTCCCGTTAGGGGCTCTGGTCAGCACCAAGCGACTCATTCTGGGCGGAGGATATGACACCATCCATCCTGCCGGATTGACAATCTTTATTGCTGCGCTCCTTATCGCTTTTTTTCTCCGTAAAGGTTTTTGTGGCTGGATCTGTCCGGTGGGTTTTGCCTCCAACCTGGCCGAGAGGTTCGGAAAAAAATTACACCTCTCCCTTACCCTGCCTCCCTGGCTAGATCTGCCGTTACTCAGCCTGAAGTATATACTCCTTGGTTTTTTTGCCTATCTCATCCTCTGGCAGATGGACCTGGAATCACTCACTGCCTTCCACCACTCTGCCTACAACCTGATCTCCGATGCCAAGATGCTGCACTTTTTTCTTCACCCAAGTCTCCTGGCCGGATCCATCATGCTCTTTTTGCTCCTGCTTTCCTTTGTTATTAAAAATTTCTGGTGTCGCTATCTCTGTCCATACGGTGGACTTCTGGGCTTACTTGCCCTGGCAAGCCCCTTCCAGATCAAGCGTACCCCAGAGGCTTGCATCAACTGTAAAAAATGCGAAGAAATCTGTCCCTCCTCCATTCGCATTACGAACAGACAAACAGTTCGCAATGCCGAATGTATCGGATGCCTGGACTGTCTTCCCGTTTGTCCTGTTAAAGATTGCCTGACATTGAGCATACCCGGAAGAAGACGGGTCCCCTCCTTTCTTTTGCCTGTTTTCATTCTGGCTCTGTTTTTTCTCTGTTACCTGACGGCCAGAATCACAGGTCACTGGCAAACTGAGATCACAGTAGAGGTCTTTCGCCAACTTTACCAGCAGGTAAGTAGCGTCGGACATCCTTGATGGGTTCTTAAGGGTGTGACAATCTTGACACCCCCAGGTAAATGCCGTACATTTGCGCTGCAGAGATCGTTGCCACCATATTCGGATGTGTGGCAACGATTCTGCCTGAAATGAGGTTATCTCCATGTTTGGTATCGGTTTACCTGAATTTATTCTGATAATGGCCCTGGCTCTGATCGTGGTCGGTCCGGACAAACTGCCGGATCTTGCCCGCTCTGTGGCCAAAGGAATCCTTGAGCTGAAAAAAACAGCTAATACGCTGAAAGAAAACCTGACAGCAGAAGGAAACCCCTTAGATGAGATCAAACCGGAACTGGAAGAAGCCGCCCGTTCCATCAAGGACCATGTCCTGGACGTCAGCAACCAGACTTGGCGAGACAAGGACTCGTCCCCACCTGCCAAGCCCTCCATGTCAGCCCCAGAGACGTCACCAATCATTGATATCGAACCTGATAAAGACGACCATTCCCTCCAGGAAAAAGACCGGGAAACCGAGAGAGGAGAAAAGAAAGAAAAAGATCCACGCCTGGAAGAGAGCTCCCAAAAAAATAACACTCCGGGGCAGCAAAGCTAGTGTCACTCATTGTCAGAAGCCTTGAACAGTTCCGGCCACACCATATGGAACTGCGGCAACGACTCATCAAGGTGTTTCTGGCCATTATTATCTGTACCGGCATAACCTATGTTTTTTCAGAAGACATTGCCCATTTTTTCATAGCTCCCCTGTTCAAAGCCAGCCCTTACCTGGACCGTCTGGTCTACACCAACCTACCTGAAGCCTTTCTCTCCTACCTGAAACTTTCCTTGCTGATTGGACTGGTGATCAGTTTTCCGGTCACCCTCTACCAGATTTGGATGTTTATTGCCCCAGGACTCAAAAACACTGAAAAAAAATTTGCGCTGACGGTAGTCTTCTGGGCCAGCCTCCTCTTTGCACTAGGAGCCTCTTTTGCCTTTTGGGGTGTCTTGCCAAGAATGCTTGTCTACTTTATGAGCTACGCAGGCGACAAGCTGGAGCCCCTGCCTAAATTCGGAAAATACCTCACCTTTGTTGCCAGAACCATCCTCGCTTTCGGTCTTTCCTTCGAAATCCCTTTTCTCATGGTCATGGCCGGCAAGGCTGGCTTTATTAAGGCACACTATTTCCGCAGCAAACGACTCTACTTCTACGCAGCCATTGTTTTCCTCTCCTTTCTTCTCACCGCCGGTGATTTCATGGCCACCGGCCTCCTCGCCATTCCGCTCTTTGCTCTCTACGAGGCAGGCATCTTCCTGACCATCCTTTTTGGGAAAAAATAACGAAGCCTCTCCCTTCACCCTTCAGAAAATCAATGCCTGATTCTGACGTCCACAATGTAAAAACAACAGCAGCGAACCGTGAGAACACGAGGCCAAGCGAACATTCTCTACAGATGCTCTTATCGACGAACCTCACCATTGCTGATCTGGAGTTCATAGGAGGATAACACTTTTCATAGATAGAGTGACAAGTCATTGACTTTCCTCATGCTGTTTTGTAGTAGTTATTCTATTCTGCTCAAAATTAGAGGAAGTCAAGATGACTAAAAAGATACTACTACCTCTAAAATTGTGCCCCATGGCCACCAAGAGACTTACCAGCGAGGATGTTGGCCTGAGATTGAATCAAACCTACTGACCCAAAACAGCCCCCGATCGTCCGATGGGCTACTCTAGAAAGTGATTACTTCCCCCGAGCCTGGCGAAAGAGAAGCATTTCTTTACCAGCCACCAGCCCGGTGTAAAAAAGGTCCCAGATTAAGGAGATACAACATTATGATCATCAGACAACTAACAAAGCCATCCGGTTCTCTCTCTTTTTTCCTCTTGTTCCTCACTCTTTTTATCCCCTTCAATACAATTTTGTTTTCAGGAACTCCGCTCTTTGCCAAAACCTGGTATGTAAAGCCCAGCTCGGAGGTAGTCATAAGAAGAGGTCAAGGCAATGATTATAAAGTTACCGGTATGGTAAGGAACGGTGTTTCTGTGGAATTGCTGGAGGAAGATGAGTCTTATGCAAAGGTACGCCTTGCTGACGGCAAAGAAGGGTGGATGCTGAAAAGATTTTTGAGCACAGACCCTCCTCTCGAAGAAACTGTTATTTCTCTGCGTTCGGAAAAAGAAAAAATAGAGCAAAAAGCAAACGACCTGACCCAAAAATTAGAAGAAGTTTCTTCCACCCTTGCCCGAACCGAGATGGAACTTGATTCAACCCTTGCCGAAAAGAATCTGATCACAACGAACTACCAGACCCTGCAGAGAGATACCACAGACGTGGTTCAAACAAAAGCGGACCTGGGGCAGGCAACAGCAGAAAAGGAATCACTGATAAAAGAACTGGCTTCGATCAGAGAAGAAAACAAGCGCTTGAAAAAGAATACTACCATCAAGTGGTTTCTTGCCGGTGGAGGGGTACTTCTTGTCGGAATGCTTCTCGGGAAGATGTCAGGCCAGTCTCGCAGAAAAAAATCATTACTTTAGAGTCTGGCGGATTGAGAGAATTGTAGCGAAAATTAGAGAAATCAAGACCGGATTTTCATAGATTTGAGCCGAAGAGCAGAACGCTTAAACGAAACGCCGTAGAACTATGGGCCGATTTGTCAAATCTGCAGCAGAGTTATGTCTCAGCCCAACAGACTCCCAGCCCCGCCCTCCTGCCTCCCGGCTCCTTAAGGCAGGATTTCCTGTTTCAAAAGACAACAGGAAATCCTGTGAAGCGGCTTTCCTTGGCCATCATAGGAAATGGTGTCAGGCTGCAACAGCTTATTCATGACACAGCCCTCGGCGATGTTCAGCTGGAAAAAATTATCCTCGGTCAATCCTTCATTAGCAAGGAGGATATCATCTTCGATACGCAGGGCATGAATGGGATGATCCTCGCAGAGGGGGCAGCGATACACTCTGCCATTGGGAAAGATAAAGAAATTATCGGAAACAAGCCCCGCACACTCAAATTTTTCCAGAGGATCAAGAAAGACCTTGGGAAAGGTAACATGGATACCCGCCTCCGCCGCCTGCCTGGCAACAGCAGGCACGACTTCAAGCCACTGTTCCGGACTCACCTGCCATCCCTGTTCCCCGACGCTGCCCTGGGCAGACTTGCCACGCAGACCGATCACCTGAATAAAGAAACGTTTTACCCCAATCTCGGTCAGGAGAGGGATCATTCGATGCAGGTGCTCAATATTCAGGCTTGATACCGTGTAGATTACCGATACGTTGTAGCCTCTGGATACGGCTTTATGCATGTTGGCAGTGCAGACATCAAAAACACCTTCACCACGGATGGGATCATTGACCTTCCTGTCCGGCCCGTCGAGGCTGAAGCTCAGGTAATCGAGGAGATCAGGACTGGTCCTGTCAAGAATATCATGAAAAAGATAGCCGTTGGAATCCACGGTCACGGTAAAACCCAGGGCTTTGGCCTTGGCGATACCATGGGCGAGATCAGGATGCATGGTCGGTTCTCCACCCAGAAAAATAACATTTGATTTCTTATCTGGATCAACAAAAAGCTCCAACCATTTCTCCATGGTGGCACGGTCTAACATCCCGGTTCCGTGCTGACTGGTATTGATATAACAATGGCGACAGGAAAGGTTACAGGCGGTAAGAATATGAAAAAAGATATTACGTTCCCCTGATTGGAATCCGACGGTTCTGGCTGTAGTGGTCATAATATAGGCTGAAGGCTGTTAAGATACACGTTTCCCGATGGCTACGAAGGCTAACTTAAAAAAACTTCCTCTGCGAGGGATACGAAATTGGCAACAACAAAGCAGATCAATATGTTTTACAACGCCATCAACTTTACTGGCTCAGGGTGTAGTTAGCAAGAAGGGAATCTTTCCAATACTGGTTTTCGGGATTGGCAAAAAAACGTTGAAACAATTCCAGGCTCTGTTGGCGCAAGACATGGGGAGTAACCATCACCTCCATCTCGGCATAGAGTGGATTCAATTGGGCCAGCGGCAGATTGGTACCGCCTCCCATGACATCCTCGTAAGCATAGAAGATACGACGAATACCGTTTAAAAGAAGAGTAGAGTAGCACATAAGACAGGGCTCCATAGTGGCATAGACAACCAGCCCTGCGGGATCAATGGCCGTCTCCTGGGCGAGGAGAGTACGCAGGGCCAGAACCTCGGCATGATCAATTTCATTGACCGACTCCTTCTGTTCCAGAGTATGGAGCCGTTGACCACTGGCAACAACACGACCCTGGTGGACAATAACAGCCCCCACAGGAAATTCGCCTTGAGCCAGTGCCTCCGCAGCCTGCTCCAGGGCAATGTGCATAAAGTGTTCGTGTTTGTTCATCATCCTTGTTTCTCTTTTAGAGGCTGCGGCCAAAACGTAATATGGATTTTGCCAGGGAAAGACCGCTCTGTTCCTGAACAAAATCATGGCCCCTGTCAAAAAAAGGCAGATAGGCAAGATCACTGGCCAGGGTATGAAAGGTCATCCCGGGTAACCTCGGAAGAAGCCGCTGTTTATTCAGGGCTGCCGCGGCCAGAACACTCTTCAGGGCCTGAACCGCCTCTCCCCTCTCCAGGGTCACCGGATGCATCCCCTTGATCATGGTCTGTTCACCGACAGGGAGTTTAGCCTGGCTCACAGTCATATTTTTGGCCAGCTGAATAAAGGTCTTCGGCTTGAGTTTAAAGGCTGGAATCCAGAACACAAGTTCCATCTGTTCATGGACCGCTTGAACCACCAAGGGCTGATTGGTCATTCGCAGAAAATCTGCAAATTGATTCATCTCTACCCCGGTTGAGCGAACCCGCAGTTTCCAGAAAGGAAGGTAAACCATATGATCATGAGGCGATACCACCCGCTGCCAGTTGATGGAATGAAATCCTCCCTCTTTTTCCTCCCAGGAGCTATGACAATTCTGACAGGAAAGGACCAGACTGTCATGCTCCCCGGTAAGCGTATCGCCACAGTGCGGACACAGAGTTGCAAGGAAATGCGGTTTCCAAGCCTGCTGATAACGATCACTTTTCTCTTCCAGGTTCTCCGCAGAACCACCATGGGCGAGGGGGGTGTTGATTACTGCATCGTAGAGTACGCCGTCTTCTATATAGAGCGGCAGGTAGATACAACTCAGTGTTTCTCCAATATAGGCCCGGTTATAAAAGGAGGCATGGATATTCTCTGAATCGATGTCTGTGAGCTGAGATGCCTTTGCTAGCAGGGTGCTGGCCTTGACTGTTTGCCGAAAGAAACAACCACTCACCACATCCGTCACCAGGGAGATGGGCATGGCCTGGGGCCTGAGCCCCAGGGATGGAGGCAGGACATTGCTGTTCACTCCTCTCTCGGTGGTATCCACCACCCGGTATTTCAGGTACTTCCCCTTGCAGTAATAAAGATTGCCCTTGAAACGAAGATAGGGAGCATAAAACATCTCCCGGCGATCTATATGAGCCGGGGCCCTGTCCGGAAGGACAAAGCGGAGCGGCCCCCTGTCCACCATGAAATTCCTGACTTCACAATAGGGACATTGGATCAGCCGGTCGGCCTCGTGCAGTTCGATTTCGGCACCACAGGAAGGACAGTTTTGCTGAATAGTCAGATCCATGGAGAGTCAGGGGCAGTCCTGTGAGGAGAACAATTCAAGCAAGCCGCTGACCGCACTGATTACAAAACATGGCTCCCGGCAGATTCTCGGCCCGACAAAAAGAGCAGACCATCCCATGCGGTTTTTCACTGGTTGGATGCCCGCATTTGGAACAAAACCTGGCATTGGGACCAAGGTTTTTCCCGCAGTTCCCGCACTGACTGAGTACCAGCTGCTGATGGCCGCAGAGTGGACAAAACCTGGCATCAGCCGATATCATATTCTGACAGTCCGGACAGGCGACTCTGCGTTCAGGAGATGTCACTGCGTCAGTACGTTGTATTCCTCCGCCAGCAGCAAACATGGCCGGCATCATCATCCCCATTCCCATACCAATCCCGGCACCTGCCTCCCCCTGATTTTCTGCTGCTTTTTCCATGGCCATGGCGGCCTTCATCTTGACCAGCTTATCAATATCTGTGATCACGCTGAGCCGGCTCGTATCATCAATGGCCTTCTGCACCTCCTCGGGTGGGGTAATGGAGGTAATATAGAGATGGCTGAGATGAAGGCCAAAATGACCAAAGTCCCCCACCAGACGTTTCTGCAGTCCCACTGAAATCTCATCAAATTTACCCGGGAGATTGAAGAGACTATCAAGATTTTCACCGAGATAGTCATTAAAGCGGGAAACGATTACCCGTTTGAGATAGCCTCCTATCTCATCAGTGGTAATTTTGCCCATGGTTCCCACCATGGAGTTGATAAAAAGGACCGGCTGGACAATCTGAATATTAAAAACACCGTGGGCCCGAAGACGAATCAACCCCAATTCGCTGTCCCGGAAGGCAACCGGGTTGCGAGTTCCCCATTTGAGATTAGTGAAATATTTGAGATTGGCCATATACACTTCGGCCCGCAGAGGGCTGTTGCCACCCCAGGGAATGGAGAGAATCTTGGTCAAAATGGGCAGATTAGCCGTTTTCAGGGTATAGCGCCCAGGGGCAAAGGCATCACAGGCCTTCCCCTTGTAAAACAGGACCGCAGCCTGGCTTTCACGGACCGTGAGCTGAGCACCCCATTTGATCTCTCCAGAACCTGTCTCTGGAAGTCGGTGGACCAGCTCTTCCCCGGTTTCATCAAACCATTCGATGTTTTCCAGGAATATAGCACTGTCAAATCGGTTCATAAAATTACTCCCCCAAAAATTCTATACCGTTGCATCATCTTCTTGAAGAATTATAGTACAGCAAATTGCTACAGAAAAGAAAAAACTCAGCACCTGACAGATAAGACGATAAGAGCAGCTACAAATCGCTCTATCTTTCTATGGAGAGGCTTGTACAGTGAGAGGAGAAAGAAATGGACTTGCGAGAACAGTGGGATCTTCAATCAGCGTTAGAGGTTTTAAAACACCAGACAATAGATGCCAAAATATGGGCAGAGGCAGTGGAGTGGCTCATCCTCTATGGCCCGGAGAAGATCAGGGAACTCCTCCTCGACTCATCTGGTACGGCTACCTATAATTGCTTTCCCGATCTGGAGGCCAAAGGATACGCCCCGGATGGCCAACCCTGCTACCGTGTTGCGGATATGGCCAATGCTCTGGAAATCAGTGAAGATGAGGCCCGAGAAATGCTGAAGAGAAAAGAGAAAGCCCACCACATTCATCACTTTATCGATGAGGAGGACACGATGAAGATTCAGTAAAAAGGCCTCCCCTACTCTGCAAAAAAGCAGAGGAGAATAGGAGGGATATTGAAGAGCTGGCAGTGATCTTTTCCTGCCTTCAATCTTCAACCTTCAGTTCATAAAGTTTTTCATCATGACTGGGAAGCGGTTTCTCTGGGCCCAACACCTTCTTTTTCATGGCTTCAAAAGAAAAGAGGTCATCTCCTTGCAGACGCTCCCCCATCTCCTGTTCAATGGTATCGGGATCTTCCCCTTTTTCCATACGGGAAATGGCCTCTTCCATGCTATCGCCCAGATGCAGACCGGTCTTTTCCGTAAATTTTCGCATCAGTGTTGCCATTTGCCGTGGATCGTCCTCATTCATGCCCTCAGAGTCCTGCATCAAGGAGACAAAGGCTTCCTCCATCCTGGTCTCATCCATTCCGGCAGCCCTCTCCTCACCATCCTTTGTGGCCTTTCCCAGGGTGGCGAAGGTAGACATCTGGCGACTGATCTTCTTTTTGCCACAGCGGGGACAATCCGGCCGACTTGTGGTATTGATTCGGCTGGAGAGAAAGTTAAAGATGACATGACAGTGATCGCAATAGAATTCGTATATGGGCATGGATAGGCGGTATGCGGTTTGAGGTGTACGGTTTGTGGTTAAGACTCTGCGCTTATCTTTGCAAGATGCTGTCCACCTGTTCTTCTGTTATTTCGTTGGTGATGATGACTTGGCCTATGGTGGTGGCGAGGACATAGAAGACTGAGCCGCCAACACTTTTTTTGTCTTTTTTGATGTAGGACTTGATTCGCTGGCGATCCAGTTCTGCGGGAATTTCGGTGGGCAAACCATAGGCGTGAATCAGAGTTGCTACCCTGCCCGCCTCTTTCCGTTTACAGAGTCCTGAAGCAACTGCCAGACGCAAGGCTGCCACCATGCCGATGGCCACGGCATGGCCATGGATGATGGAAAAATCCGAGGCTGCCTCTACGGCATGGCCTATGGTATGGCCAAAATTGAGGATCCGTCTCAGGTCAGATTCCCTCTCATCTTGAGCCACGACCTCAGCCTTAATTCGACAGCAGGTGTAAATCATCTCCTGAACAAGCGCCGGATTGAGTCCCAGGATACCGTCCAGATTTCTCTCTAGAAAACAATAAAACTCGAAATCCCTGATCACTCCATACTTGATCACCTCGGCTATGCCGCCAAGATATTCTTCAAGCGGAAGAGTGGTGAGGACGGCGGTGTCTATATAGACGGCCTTAGGCTGGTAAAAAGCTCCAACCAGATTCTTTCCCTCCGGGATATCAACTCCTGTTTTTCCACCCACCGAGCTATCCACCTGGGAAAGGAGAGTGGTGGGAACCTGAACAAAGGGAATACCACGCAGATAAGATGCGGCCAGAAACCCGGTAAGATCACCGGTTACTCCGCCGCCAAGGGCTATGAGTCCACTCTTCCGGTCAATCCCAATCTGCGCCAGGCGACTGGAGAGTTCTGCAAAGACCTGAAGATTCTTTGAGGCCTCTCCTCTGGGAAAGGTAACAAGCTCTGCTTGGATGCCAGCCTCTTTAAGGGCGGCCATGAGGGTGGAGCCATACAATTTGGCCACATAATCATCAGAGATGACCGCATAACGAGAGGCGATATCTCTTTTGGCCAGATCAGCACCGATCTGGGCCATGATCCCGTCTTCAATAAAGATAGGATAGCTGCGTTCACCAAGACCGACGTCTAATTGATATGGAGACATAAGAATATTGTATAACGATTAAAATTCAGAAACTTGAGTAGCTGCAGAAGCCCACCCACCTGATATACCGCAAGAGATATCATAAGAGAAAAAAAAAGGGAGATACTGCCTTACGGCAGCATCTCCCTATAAGACTTAGACAAGTCCTTCGAACAGATTACATGGATTCGCCAGAAGCAGCACCCTGCATCTTGACTTCAACTTTCTCAGTCAAACCTGCATAGTACTTCTTGAGGTGATCCAGAACCTCATTACGACCAAAATGGTCTACGATCTCGGCGCCTTCAGAGAGGGCCTTACGCAGTTTGGTACCGGAGAGGATAACACGGGAAGCTTTGTCATGCGGACAGGTACGCAGAGAAGCCATACCATCACACTCAGAGCAGTAGAAGGTCCAGTCGATCTTCATTGGTTTACACTGCAGGTCTTTAGAAGCATCGCCAGTTGTGGGGATGCGGTCAAAGATCTCCTGAGCCTCGAACAGACCATAGAAATCACCAACACCAGCATGGTCACGACCAATCAGCATGTTGTTGATACCATAGTTCTGACGGAAGGTAGCATGAAGGAGACCTTCACGAGGACCGGCATAACGCATATCAAGGGGATATCCAGCATTGATTACGTTCTCTCTGACAAAGTAGTTATCAATCAGAATTTCAATGGCCTGGACACGAGTCTCAGCAGCGATATCTCCAGCTTTAAGATTACCGATCAGGGAGTGAATCAGAACGCCGTCACATACCTCAACAGCGATCTTGGCAAGGTACTCATGGGAACGATGCATGGGGTTACGCAGCTGCAGGGCAGCAACGTTGGCCCAACCACGCTCGTCGAACATACGACGGGTCTGAGCAGGGGTCAGGTATACTCCAGGATACTCTTTGGGATACTCACCCTCGGACAGTACTTTAACAGGACCGGCAATGTTCATGTTTTTCTGGTTCATAACCATGATAACGCCGGGATGATCTTCGGGAGCGATCTTCCAGAAGTTTCCACCTACAGACTCTTCTCCTTGACCCATGAAGACTTTCTCACATTCCCATTTCTTGTCTGCTTCAGTCATCTCATAGGCTTCAACAATCTTCATGGTGGCAAAGACTACACCTTTTCTTACGAGGGCAATCTCATCACCAGCCTGAATACCTTCTGATTTGTCAACGTCGAGAGTAATGGGTACAGGCCAGAAAGTTCCATCTGCCATCTGAAATTTCTCACATACGCCTTTCCAATCAGCTTTGGTCATGAAACCATCGAGAGGACTGAACCCACCGATACCCAGCATGATCAGATCACCTTTGGCGCGATCGGAGATTTCAAGTTGTTTCATACCTTTTGCTTTTTCAAGCTCTGCAGTACGCTCATTACCATGCAGCAATGCACAAACCAAACCTCTTCCGCCATGTGGTGCAACCAATTTCGAAAACATATTTACTCCCTCTTAGTTAATTTTCAAAAAGTACCGAACCAAGAAAAATGAAACGGCAATGAAATGAACAACCATTCAGTAAAACATGCATATATATAAATCTGTGGGAAGAAAAGTCAAGGGAAAAGATTCACGCCCCTCTCGCCATTTTTTCCTGCGGGGCCTGTATTTCATCCAGCGCTTAAGGCCTGACCGCCAGACGCGGAGGCCAGGGTGGCTCTGCAAAAGAATTCCTCTTCGAGGTCAAAAAACTTGAAGAAGAATTCTTTCACCCTCAAGGCTTAAAAAATCGCAGTCGGAGGGCATTGGAGACCACTGACACCGAGCTCAGTGCCATGGCTGCCCCGGCAATCATAGGATTCAGAGACGGACCGCCAAAGAGGGTAAGAAGTCCAGCGGCGACAGGGATACCTACTACATTATAGGCAAAAGCCCAGAAAAGATTCTGGCGGATATTACGCATCACTGCCCTTGAGAGCCTGAGCGCCGTAATCACCCCGTCAAGATTGCCCTGCATGATAACAATATCACCGGATTCAATGGCAATATCGATACCAGTGCCCATGGCAATGCCGACGTCGGCCCGGGCCAGGGCCGGTGCATCGTTGATGCCGTCACCCACCATTGCGACTTTCTTTCCCCTGGCCTGCAGGTCGGCAATGACATCTGCCTTTTTTTCCGGCAGCACTCCCGCGATCACCTCGTCAATTCCCGCCTGGCCGGCAATGGCACGGGCAGTTATTTCATGATCGCCGGTGAGCATAATAAGCCGCAACCCCATTTCCTGCATACGGGAGATGGCTGCCGGCACTTCAGCCTTCAGGGTGTCGGCAATCCCTAAAACAGCGGCGAGGCTACCATCAACGGCCAGGAAGAGGACAGTCTTTCCCTGAGCTGAAAGCTCGGCGGCAGAACCTTCCATTGCACTCACACCAAGACCATCACCCTCCAGGAGCTGTTTGTTGCCAAGGAGGATTTTTCGCCCCTGCACCCGCCCTCGTATCCCCTTGCCCAAGATCGCCTCAAACAATTGCGGCTGTACCGGCTGGAGTCCCCGTTCCACAGCTCCTGCCACAAGGGCCTCAGCCAGGGGATGTTCCGAGCTCTGTTCACAGGATGCAGCCAGCAAGAGGAGCTCGTCTTCATCGCTCGCTTCGGAGATAGTGATAAAATCAGTCAATCGAGGCCTGCCATGGGTCAGCGTTCCGGTCTTGTCAAAGACCACCACCTCTGTTTTTTCTGCCATCTCTAAGGATTCACCACCCTTAATCAGAACTCCAAGCTGGGCTCCTCGACCAGTTCCCACCATAATCGAGGTGGGGGTTGCCAATCCCATGGCACAGGGACAGGCAATAACCATGACGGCAATAAAAAAACGGAGTGAGGTAGAGAAATCAGCCCCTCCGGAAAAATACCAGGTAAGTCCTGTGAGAACGGCAAAGACCATGACCACCGGTACAAAATAAAGACTGATCCTATCTGCCATCCCGGCAATGGGGGCCTTTGAGCCCTGGGCATCCTGGACCAGGCGAACAATGCGGGAGAGCATGGTATCCTGCCCCACCTGCTGGGCGCGGACATGAAGGACCCCATTTTTGTTCAGGGTGCCGCCAATAACAGTATCCCCCTCTTCCTTGGTTACGGGAAGACTCTCCCCGGTAAGCATTGATTCGTCCACCACGGTCCGCCCCTTGATCACCAAGCCATCCACAGGAATCCTGTCCCCAGGACGAACCAGAAGAATATCGTCTGTTTCTATCTCTTCGGCAGGAATCTCTTTCTGCTCCTCCCCCTCAAGAAGAAGCGCTGTTTCAGGAGTAAGCTGCATCAATTTGGCAATGGCATCAGAGGTATGGGACTTTGAGCGGGTCTCCATATATTTCCCCAGGGAGACCAGGGCAATCAAAACACCTGCCGATTCGAAGTAGAGATCCATGACCTTTATGTGGACATCAACCCCTAAATAGATCTCGATCAAATTCCAGGTGGAGTAGATAAAGGCGGCACCAGTTCCCACCGCAATAAGAGAATCCATATTCGGAACGCGACGGAGCAGGGCCGGGATACCAAGAAGATAAAAATTGCGACCCAGAAACATGATGGCCAGCACCAGAAGAAACTGAACAGAGGCAAAATTGGCCGGATGACTGTGAGGACTTAAAATATCCGGCAAAGGCAGCCCCATCATCTCCCCCATGGAGAGAGTAAAGAGGGGGATTGCCAGGAGCATGGAGAGGACGAGTTTCTTTTTCATGGCCGCCAGACGAGCAACCGTTGCAGCCCGTTTTTTTTCAAAATGATCCTGTTGGGCACTCATGGGCCTGGCCGCAAAACCGAGCCCGCTGATCACCTCCCGGATCTGACGCTGATTGATCGCACTCTTTGCATAGACAACAGTTCCTGATTCTGTGGCCAGGTTAATGGCAACAGAAAGGACTCCGGGCTTGGTGGACAGCACCTTCTCTATCCTCGTCGAACATGCCGCACAATTCATGCCACTGATACTGAGATCAAGACGAACCTCTTCATCCTCATCTTCTTGTACCAGTTCAAAGCCCAGGCTCTTGACGCCCTCTGCTATCGCGGGAAAACTCTGCATCTCCTCATCCCAGACCAACTCCATCGTCTCGGCAGCCAGGTTCACCGAGGCCTTCTCCACTCCTGCCATGGCCCCGACAACCCGTTCGATACGGCTGGAGCAAGCGGCACAGTGCATTCCATTGACAGTCAGTTTGAGTTTTTTCATCCGCATACCGCTTCCTCCTCTCCAGCACGTCACAAGAAAAGACAACCTCTTGTTTTACTCTTGTTCCCCTCGTACCCAATCAAGATCCAAGATGCCAAAACAACTGCTCACAAGACTTCGAAAAACTTCACATCTCAGGCGTCTGCAATTGCCGAAACACACCAAAGCCGAGGAGTCTGTTGGAATGAGACATAAATGCGACAGACTCCTGGTCACCGCGGCGAATGATAGTTCGCGAGAAGCAGGCAGAAACAATTTTTTACGCCCCCCTCACTCTTGAATTCTCTCTTGGAGTGTATACATAATGGTAATCAGTATCAGATATATTTACCACTCTGTAGCAGAACATTAATTCAACCCATGGAGAAAAACAATGGCTACCGTATCAATAAAAGGAATGAGCTGCCAGCACTGCGTAGCGGCAACAAAAAAGGCCCTGGAAGGCATTCCAGGGCTGACAAATATAGAAGTGGACCTCGAGAAAAAAGAGGCCAGCTATGAGGGCGAAGTGGAGGCGAAAGTGCTCAAAGAGGCCATTGCTAAAATCGGCTTCGAGGTGGTTTCCTGAAGGAGATGGTCCTTTTTCAATAGCTCAAGCATCCTGGGCCGCACCCACCAAGAGGGGTGTAATCTGAGTCCCTGCACCAATCACCTTCAAGAATGATTCTGTTTTGAGGCGCCTATGCCTATTGAAAAGGCAAGCTGAACCGGGCCGATGGAGCCCGGTTCAGCTTGCAACATATAAGTCAACGAGCTGATCGCCTATCGATCAGTCCAGCTTTTTCTACCGCTCTGATAATTTTCCAGGGGCGGCTCATAAGGAATCTCAATAATTTCACCGGTACTGGACTGGACATAGGCCGTAGTCCCTGTACCGAGGCCAAGACTTGGGGTGCCGGTAAGTCCCTTGCCAAGACCGATTCTATCGTTAACTATTGATTTGCTATCCTGATCATTATAGGTCCCGAAAACATTCTCAATCCAGGCTGTACCGGTTGTATAGTACACTCCGTATAGATTACTGTTCCCCTCTGCCTGACAGATATCGGAATAGGGTTGATAGCTGCTATAGAGCAAAAGACCACCGAGCAAGGTCGGCATACCAAGGGAACGCTCCCTGGAATCATATAAATTCCTGTACCAGCCATCAATGCCAATACTGGTATTGTCAGTGCTTCCACACCCCTCACCGACCACATAGTTCTCCACATCCTGATAGGCATAGTAGCTGTGTATTCCGTCGCTCTGCGTCGGCTCAATGATAGTCGGCAGCTCTGTCAGGAAAGGCAGATCACATGCAGTGCCATCCGTATCCTCGCAATAGACAAAATCGATAATACCGCCATACAGGCTGCTACTGCCTCGTTCCACAACCCGAATTGAGTCGGCGCGGAGAAGACCTTGATTCCCCGGACTGTTTGCAGCAACCGGATCTGCACCCGGCGTCCAATTCACCTCCCCCCAGGCAAATCCGCACTCACTGGTAAACGGTTCCTTGATACCGAAAAAATAGTTCTGGGTATCATCCGTCTTGTCTTCAGGGCCAAAAAACCGGCCGGTTCCGAAATATATCCAATAATTATCATTATCATAGCCAATATTGGCTGCCGCAGTAATGGGTGCTTTGGCATCGAGCAATTTATCCAAATACCACTGAGAGGGATACGAATACTGTTCCACACCCGCCACGTCGAGAACATTGGTGATCAGACGGTACATCCTGCCGCCGCCATTCCAAATGGTTTTATCCGGTTCCGAAGGAGGAGTGGTAAAACCGCTACCGTCAACGGTACCAAAATAGACGGCATCTGATTTATAAGGTACCCCCACTCCTGCAATACCCTCCACGTCAATATTGTAGTCCACCGTCACCAGGTCAGAAATAAAACTCGGCTCTCCAGAACTGGCCTCATCCACCAGATATCGACCAAAATGAGCCACACTGGGAAAAGTCGGGCCATCAGTGAGCGATGGTGGCAATTCGTTGGGGATACGGAAGGGTTTTTTAGCGGTTGAATCGTAACTGCCGTTCTTATTCACCGCCCAGTTTACCCCGGTGATGGCATTGAGGGGAACAACCGCAACCCTGCCCTGCTGATCATTCTCTCCTTTAAGGGTGGTCGGGCCGTTGCCCAGCACCAGAAACCATTCCGAGTATCCTTCGTCATCACGCATGGTAACCATTGTCGGCATGGAGGTAGTATAGCCAAGATCGACGTACCGCGCCTCTGCTGTACCATCGCGATCATAATCCTGGGTATCCGTTGTCTTGGTCATTTCGGCCAATAATGTCGGTGGTCGCTCAGGATCAGTAACATCAAGGAGGAAATATGAAGAAATAAACTCCCGGTTATCTGTAGGCGTAGCACTGTCATCGGCAAGCAATGGCGCACCACCAAACCGCATATAACCGACGAGAAGGGTTCCCCAGCCACCGGGGTGGACACAGCCATCAGTTTCATAGCCGGTACTGCAGGCCGCTTCCTCTTCAAAAATCCGCACATCAAAGATACGTGGCGGGGCATCGACAAAGTATTTATGGTTATAGAGCGGGTCACTCAAGCAAGCAAGATGAGGCTGCAGGTTATAGGGCACATAGGCCCACAGTTCATCGCCAAGATCTGCGTAGGTACCAGCATTGCAGTTATTGTCGGCATCACGCTCATCCGGAGCACAGGGAAGAAATGCACTTTCACCAACATCGTAATAGCCGGCATTGACCGCATGGAGCATCCCGTCGTTCGCACCGAAATAAATCACATGACGCCGCTGAACGTACTTTTTATAAAATTCATTATAAGAATCATCCCGATACACGTATTGAAACCCTTCCGCAGGACTCGACACCAGGGTCGGGGTGGAGTGGATAACATCGCCAAGGCGCCACACTGGATCGACTGAGGTAAGATCACAATTTGGATATCTTCGGCAACGATATACCCAGTCTTGCACCCCATTCATATTTTCATCTTCGTTCACGTCATAGGGGGTAAAGGTCCCATCGCTGGTCGTTTCCGCCGTATTATTGCCCCGCAACCACTCGATCAATTCATTGAGTTTCTCATCACTGGCCACGTTAAAATCATCCGGGACATCATGACGCGATGAGTCTACGCTCAGGCCAGTATTCATACCGCTTTCCAGAGGAAGCACCTCTGGCGAATCAACAACACCATCGTTATCCAGATCATTCCAGGTAAAGATATAGCGTCGATTGAAGGAAAAGTCCCAGGTACCGTCTGCCTGCAGCCCACGGTTTAAGGAAGGATTAACCGAACTGATCTCTTGCAGTTGTTCGTTTGCCGACCAGAGGTACTGATCAAAATCCCTCAACTCCACAGCAGCTACAGTGGTGTCCAGATAATCCGAGGCTGCACAGACACCGGTCTCGACAACAGATGAATTGAAGCAAATCTGGGTAGTTTTTGTGGTACTGTTAAAAAAGGTGATAATCCGCCGGTCACCGTCCAACACCCCATTTTCATTTGCATCTTCACCGGAATCAAGAATTCCGTTCCCGTTCGTATCCTCGCTCCACAAGCGCCCTTTTTGATTATCAGGGTCAGGATCCGCACCAACCCCGCTGTAATCATCCCAGAGAAAGCCATCTTCATTTATAAAAAAGGCATGCACATCTCCGGTCCAGGCCAGGGGCTCTTCGCCTACGGCGCGATCAATCTGCGGCCAGAAAATGGCCTGATAGACTCCGCCTTCACCGCTACGGGAAGAGGAAATAACAGATGCAGCAGAGCCTGCGGAGGCTCGACTGAGGATATCTGAGAAGATGAGCAACAGATTGCTCTCCAGTTGATCGGGATCCTCCCCGGTCAGAAGCGTAGTACCACCGTTTTCGGCAGCATTGGTGATGATGGTAGCTGGATTACATTCACTTGTTGGCGAACCGTCATCGCGGAGCAGGCCGGTGGTGACAATATAGGTGGTAATATTGCGTTTATCATGCCACACCCCATCATCGTCCTCTATCTCACCCTGATGCTCAAAAGTTCCGTCACCATCTGGATCAACACCAGCGGGTGTCTTATACAGATCTGCGGCAGCAGCCTCCTGACCAAAATAGGTCAGATCATCCAGATAGGTTGACCCATAGAGATCACTGCTGCCATCCTCGCCATAACATTCTCCCTCAGCTCCTATGGCCACCGTGCCGTCTTCGTAGCCCATGGCGGTGATCATAGCGAGAACGTCTGGATTCAGGTCTGCGGTGGAGGCCCCTTCGGTAACAATAAGGAGATAGTTCTCCTGGCACCAGTTCTGCACAGGGTCAGGAAAATTGGAATCCTCTGCCTCGGTGGTAAAATCGTCAGGATTCAGACGTCGGCTGCTATCCTGGCCATAATAGCCCAGGGCATTATAAACCGCCTCGGCAAGGGGAGTCCAGGCAGTGGCCCGGATATCGTTAATTGCCGCTGTCAAATCATCAATGTGGTGTATGGGATCAACGATCGTTCCACCAGTCACCGCATCTCCGCTTTTAAGGGGAGCAATCAGACGGGCGCCATCCTGATTGGTAGGCGGACAGTACTCGATAATGGTATCATTTACGTCAACAGCAGAACATTCTGTCTCTGCCCCGTTATCATTAAAGGCCATGGCACCTAAGCGCAGATCAGATGCCACTGAATGAAGAACCCCCTCAGGCGCGGTGTCTTGGAGGATATACCCTTTCATGACGATAAGGGCGTGATCGGTTTCAAACATGCTGGCAATACCCGAATCAATCATCGCCCCCACCATGCCCCAGGTGTCGCCGGTATTAAAGATCTGATCGGTGGGGTCAATGACTTCAGGTATAGTCAGCCCCTGGCAGTAATCCCACAGAGCTTCCTGGATACACTCCTGGGCGCTATTCGGGTTGGCATCATCCGTCCAGCCCCCCGGTGTCCCGGTTGCCGAGGTGTCACAGACAACTCCGTCAAGAGGATCGGCATCCTGCAACAAAAGACTCCAGCTTTTGTTGCAGGAGTCCTGCTTGCTATTAAAATTGCCGCTACACTCATACAGACGACCATCCTGGAAACATCTTGGATCACCGGTATCATAGGCCATCCCCGCTGGACAGGAGACAGGCTCACAGCCTGACGGCAGAGTCCCGAGTTCCCAGCAGCGTCCGACATAGCCTTCCCGGTCACTGCCGGTACCCGTAGGAAGCCTGGCATCCGGTATGGCCTGGTTATAAATCCCCCAGCAGACATAGCCACTGTTATCCCAGGTTATTGTGGCCGGAGGCATATCATTATCGTAGATATGTTCGCATGACGCTTCCACATCATTGACCTGGCCGATATCACTGGGTTGGCTGTAATGCTTGGTGACTATTTCCCAACAGGTATGGACAGAATGATTAAAAGCTGAATTGGATTCAGCCATAATATTATTTGTCCCGCCATAATCCAGGCAGTCCACAAGGTTGGTATGGACAACCCCCTGATTCGCCTCATCTCCTTTGGCAACTTCATCAATGGCCGTCTGACAGGACTCTTCCCGATCCGAGTCAACAAAGCCATCAGAGATTCCCATAATGGATATCCTGGTGGTGTCATCCGTGCTGTCGATCCAGTTATCTTGTTCCGGTCCCTGAATGGAAAAAGTAATGACTGAACTGACGCCGCCACTGTTTATCACCGGAACTTCTTTCACAAACCCATGGGAAGAACAACCACGACTCTGGGTGATAAGACGTTGTGCATCACTATTATATTTTCCACCGGTGAGAATCTTTTTCTCAATATCGAATTTAGAAGCAGTGGCCCAGTTGAGTAATTTTCCAGAGGCCGCAAAGGCACTCACACCCGACTGAGTCCCTCCCACGCTGACGATCTTGACATACAGATTGTCCTGGCTGTATCCGTCGCCGTTTTCGCTCGCAAAGGCTGCGGCAGCTGCCGTGCTGGCTGTATAGGCTACTTCTGCAAAATAGCCTTCATCAAGGCGGACCCAGCTCAGTCCGGTATCATCCCACACTCCGGTACCGGCAGCGGTTCCACCACTGGTGGCTCGAAAAAGCATGCCATCATCGCTTACGATATCACCACTCGCATAGGTTTCCCCGGCAAGCCAGGTGGATTCGACAGCCACCCAGGTCACTCCGGTATCATCAGCGATAAATAGACCATCTGTAAGATCAGGATCGTTAGCAGTGCCGCCACCAACGGTATAATAAAGTTGCTGATCATACTGGACAAAACTCTTGGCAGGATACACTGTGCCTTGACTCCAGGTCTCAATCTCATAGACCTTATCCCAGATGACATTGGAATCTGCATCGATCTCAAACCCAAGGGAAGCGCCACTTACGGTGTGGGCCCGATAGAACACCCCGTCACTATAGACGTAATCTCCAACACTATAGGTAGTACCACTTCGCCATTGCTGAACCCCATCTGTCCACTGATACCATTTATCCGGATCATAGAGGCCGGTATATGTAGCAGTCGGATCAAAGGCATTGTCGACACACTCACCAATTGTTTCCACATAGGCCATATCCAGCATACTTCCGGAGTTATCGATCAGCAGCAGCAGATTAGGATCGACGCCGGCGGAAAGAAATGGAGGGATGCCCACACCTTCGGAACACGAAGCGGCAAGGGCCGTCGCCGGCTGTAAATATAAACCAGTCAGCAGGACCAGGGGCAACAGTTTCGTTGTAGGAATTGACAAGTGTTTCATGAGTAATCCTCCGCTTTGCAAGCATGAAGAGTATGGGGTGGATGCAATCTTTATTCTTGAAAGGCAGGCAAAAATAGAGACTGGCCCTACCTTCAACTTTATTGGACTGACACCGGCGATGAACGGTAAGCCGGCACGCAGTACAGTAACCCCTTTGGGGTAAAAGTACCTTCACGAAATTCTTATCAAAAAACACGAAAAGAATTTCTGAGGTACTAATAGATTATTAATTATATCGACAATGTGGATCTTCTCTGCCCACCACATGTTTCCATTCAACACGAATTCTACTTTCACTGTTTCTCTCCCCAAGACGCTGGGCATAGATTTCATAATCCAGGGTAACACCACCAGAAGCGAATGATCGTCCCAGTCCGAGATAACCTGCGTTCTGAAGAATGGAAGAGCCAGCGGTTATATCCGCAATTCCTTCAACGGTAATGTTGGTATGGGCAGCACCGGCAGCATAAACAGGAGGATACCAGAGATCTCGGGCCGTATCTGAAGGATAGGGAGTGCCAGCTGCACTCCAGGTACCTATAACGTTCTGCCACAGTTCCAACGAAGTACCGGAAACAGCGATATGCCCGTCCAGTGTGGTATTGATTCCATCAAAAAGTTTACTTCCTTCTCCATTTGGGGCAAAATCGAGACAGGCTATATTTTGTTCCAAAACCTCAGCGGCAAACTCAGTACCACCGTCTGCACTATAGAATGTTTCCTTATGGATCCGGTCATTACCGGCAATTTGCACTTCCGTTGTGGTGTTAAAGGTGGCGGCAATCCCTATGATGGTCATCACCACCATGATCATCAGGGCCGTTATCAGCACAAACCCCTCTTCGTTGCCGGCCTTGACCAATTGCTTTCTCATGTTCGATCTCATTAGAATGTCTTTTGGATGTGATAGTTTAAAACAACATTTTTCTGGAAGCCTAAGTCATTTCTCTGCACAATCACTCGAAGGGCCTTCACATAGGACTCACTTGAACCAGGGACTGGAGTCAAGCAATCGGCAACATTCCAGAAGATGGTATATTGGCCATCGGGGGAGACGGCATTGCCATCTGCAGCGGCCCCCGTATCATCAAGACCAAAATCACCACCATCGTCATCGACACCATCAAAATCACTATCTTGATCGGTTCCATCGTTATCAGTATCATCAACGAGGTCATAATCCATTGCCAGGAGCCGCTCCACCCTGTCTGCTGCCCAGGTAGAAGACGTGGTCAGGCCACTGGCAGTTGAATTCCCCTTAATGACAGCGGCCTGAATGGTGAAAAACGCCACGATACCAATGGAAAAAACAACCACAGCCATCAGGGCTTCAATGAGGGTGAAGCCATCGTCATTATAAAAAATTTTTGCTTTTTCTATTTCCATAACAATTACAACCCCATATTCCGGCAATTCACCGTTGCAATCAATAACCGGCGCCGAAGATTATCATTATACGGTCCCCAGACAACACCGGAACCCGTCGTATAGGTGAGAGTATTGAAAAACTGGGGATCAGGCTGACTGGCCCGGGCAAGGATAGAGATGCGAATAAAAATTATGTCATCAGTATCTATCGGAAAAGGAAGGGAATTACCGTCTGCATCTAAATAATCAAACTCTAACGCCTCAATATTTTCTGCCAGATCCTCTTCAGAAGTTATTGCTATCCCTTGAACCTCATAATGACCTGCAGCAGCATTGACCAGGGTAAGCGGATTATTGGAATCCGAGGACACCCTTCGCAAGCTCACCAGAGTCGAAGGAGCGGGATAGGAGAAGAGATAGTATCCCATATGCTCATCCGGATCATCAAGATCCCCATCTTCCAATAAGTCGGCCGTGAAGGCAAGGGCATCAGCCTGGGCATCGATGAAACCGGCACCGGCATCACCACTTGGATCAAAACTTGCCATCCGAATGTCACTGGACATACTCAGCAAGGCCGCCCGTATATTCTGCTGCATTTCAGAAACGGCATCCTGAGCCACGTAGGATCGCTGCTGCACTTTAAAGGCTGAATAAATGACAACAACAATGATTACGGAGAGCACCATGGTGATCAGAAGTTCAACCAGGGTAAATCCTTGCGATGCGTTACCTGAACGTGTCTTTTCTCTGCTCATTGCCAACCGCCCCCAACCCATTTTAAGAGCTTGATCATCCCGCTTGACGAATTTCCCACTGCATATGTCGTTGTATTATTAACATGATCAAGATAGACATAGCCGGGATTCCCCATTCCCTGTGGGGTAAAGACAACGATATTATCAGGACCGGTGTAACTGACACTATCATCGGTGGCCATCGGGAATGTATCAGCGGCAGCATTCGCCTGCAGAGTTGCACTTCCATATCCATAGCCAACCCCGCTCTTATAGTCTTTATCGGTGACAACTGTGATGAATTGGACTGTTCGCGTCGCCCCGACACAAACGGCTGCCACTCCATCCCAATCATCACAGACAGTGTAATTATCAGCTGCAGTGTTAAAAGAAATTGCTGTACTCCGATTGTTTTTCACCGCCTGAATTTTCGCTTGCTGCATATTGGTGTATAAGGTCCTGGCCGCATCCTTCAAATACATATCAGGCATCAAAGTCGAGATAGTTGGAGCTCCGATTGCAGCCATGAGGGCAATAATTACGACTACAATCATCACCTCAATCAGGGTAAATCCGGAATTTTCTTTTTGCGATAACATAGAGGGTATCTTCAATTTGGTTCAATTTGGTTATTGTTATTTTTTTTACAGTTGTAGAAGCAATTCCAATACCAAACGGTCCTCCGACCGCACAATACAAAATATATCATAATGTTAGTCGACCGGGAGTAGTCCGACACAAGCGGCTACCCACAGCAACAGCCAGCAAAACTGTTAAATAATTTTACTCTCAACAAATAACTATAAATTTTATTTACAGTATAAAAAGAAAGAAGGTTGTTTCCTTTTTCTTCCACACCTTCCATTAGGTAACCACAGCAAAACACGAAAGACAAGCAATTCACCAGAAAGCCTAATAATACTCAATATCACCCAAGATAATCCTTTATACGTCAGGTAAATTTCCACCCTTCTCAAAACGTAAAAGCCCATGAACGAGACGAAAGACCATAATACCAAAACGTAACTCAGGAAGATGAAGAAACCAAAGACCCAGAAAGCAATTCCATCCAACTCGTCTCTGTTTCAAAAATTGTAACGAAACAAGAGCAATAGTAGCTTGTTGGTGAAGTTTTTATCGATTCATCTCATGTTGAAGAAACCAGGAGAATTTACTGAAGATAAAAGCAAAGAGCAGAGGATATTGGCCACCAAGACTATGCTGTTCTCTTCTAACAAAGCAGGCCTGCGACGATTAAAGACACATCTTACCAGTCAGGAATGAATAGAGATCATAGTTACTCTTGGCTATGAAATATAACCGCCCTGGTGAATTAACCTAAGCGGGTAATGACCTGCCAGCACTGATCCCAGAAGATAAAAGGACCAAAAAACTTGAGAAAAGCACGTTCTCAAAAGACCTCCTGATGCAAAAGAGAGAAACAGAGACCAAGAAGCCCTGTAACCATTCAGGCAATAGCCAAGAATTAGCAAACAGCCACTCTCTAACTGCTAGTCCTGGCTTATTCCATGGATTGGAGAAGATGATAGCACCTGATTGATAGCACCTGACTGCCGGTACAGAATGTTACTCCAAGATTGTTGCAGGCTGGGCTTGGGCGACTTTTCTGAAAAGACACTCTCCTCTTACTGCTTTTCAGAAGGTTTATTCTCCCAAATAACTAAGAAGCAGACTGAATGCTCAATCACAATTGGCTTATCCAGCTGCTTCCCCTTCTCTTCTAAACCGATTTTTTTTGCGGTGTTACGCGAACGTCCTTTTTTTCCTATTTTCTATTGGTTTTTTGGAATAATGCGTTCTTTAGCCCTCTCCTTAAAAAAAACCACGACCTGACTGTTAATATTTTTTACAATTCTTCTTCAATCGAAACAGACTGTTCATTTTTTTTACAACAAATTTCCCTCATTCCTGTCCAGCCATCCTCTCTGCTCCCCTACATTTCGGACACAAGGCAATAAATAATCAACCGGAATACATCTTGCATGTTTCACAGCAATCACTTGTCAGGAATATGTCCCAATTAACCGCAATGAACATAATGAAAAAAAACAACGGATTCTCTCTGGTAGAACTTATCATAATTCTGGTCATCATTGGTATTCTTGCTGCCCTTGCCACTCCCACAATCAACACCTTGGGTCCAGGTTTTCGCCTCAAAGGAGTCGCCAGAGGACTCTATTCAGATTTGCAAAAAGCAAAAATGCAGGCAGTTAAGGAAAATCAGCCTGTCAGTGTCCGTTTTGTGGCCGGGGTAATGCCAAATTCAGGCTATTACTATTTTGACCTCAATGATGACACCCTCTACAATGTCGGTGAATACCAGGTAATCCTCAGCAATCCCAAGGATGTTGACTTTGGAAACGGTACCGCAACCAATGATTGGAACAATACTCTCATTGTTCCGGGTCCAGTTGCAGCCATCACCTTCGCAGCGGATGGTACTGCAAACAGTGCCAGTATCTATCTCGAAAATAAAAACAATGATATTTGTTATGCCCTCACATCACAGGTTTCCGGATCGATAAAATTACGAAAATACTCCGGAGCAGTACCTTTCGATATCACTCAATGGAACTGACATCATGTTACAACCTAAGGATAAGGCGGTTCCCCCTGTGCACCTACCAAGAATCATAGGGTCTTCAACAATCCGCATCAAGAGACAAACTGACAGTATGGCCATGAAAAAAAGGAGCAAAATGGTTCATAACACCAGAGGGTTCACCATTGTAGAACTTATGGTCACCCTGCTCATCGTCGGAGTCATCACAGCTGCCATGTACGCCGCATTTACCACTCAACTCAAGAGTTATACTGCACAGGATCAGGTCACGGAGATGCAGCAGAATATCAGGGCGGCAATGTCCCTCATGACCAAGGAAATCCGCATGGCCGGATTTGACCCCAACGCCATCGGCGATGCCGACATCACCACAGCCACAGCCACCAGCCTTATCTTTACAATGGTTGCCGATGATGACGGAATAGATAACGACAACGCAGATGGTGATAATGACACCTCCACCGGGGCAGATGAAACCGATGAACTCAAGACAGTTGCCTACGACCTCTATGATGCCTACGGAGATGGGGGCACCGACATCGGCAGACAGGTCGACGGAGTCAAAAGTGCCGCTGCCGAGAACATTGACCGTCTGGAATTTTATTATACCCTCAAAAACGATACCAAGACCCTGACCCCTGGCAACCCCTCGGATATCAGATCCATACAGCTCTCCATCCTGGCAAGGGCTGATGTCAGTGACCCGAACTTCACTCACACCGAGAGCTTCACAACTGTGGCCGGAACAAATTGGTCTGCCTTTAATGACCATTTCCGTCGCCGTTTCATGACCGCCACCATCCAATGCCGCAATATGGGATTATGATGAAAAAAAAAGCCACCCCCAACCAATTCACAGAAAGAGCTGGATTCACTCTCCTGGAAGTACTCATAGCCGTAACAGTCTTTGCTATCGGCATCCTGGCAGCCAATGCCATGCAACTGACCTCGGTTTCGGGAAACTCGGCGGCCAACTTGATATCAGAATCAGCGGCATGGGCCACAGACAAGACCGAAGAACTCCTCAGTCTCCCCTATGATGACCTCGAGGACACAAACCTGGATGGAACCGATCAGGACAATGACTACAACGGCACCGATGATAACGGTGACAACTTCGGCCTTGATGAAGCCGTAAATCCTGATGGAACAGTAACCAAAGGCAACTACACCATTCAGTGGAATGTGGCGGTTGACCATCCATTTCCCGGGAATAAAACAATTCGAATCACAACCACCAGCCAGAGCAAAGGGATGAGCAAATCAGTCTCTTTGACCTACATCAAGGCCGATTCGGTGTAACCCACAGAGAGAGGGAAAAAATGACTGAGCAGAAAATACCGGGAGACAACGAACAGGGCTTTGTCCTTATCCTCTCACTTCTTATGTTGCTGATACTCACCATAATCGGGGTTTCCGCCACCAACAACACGTCCATTGAATTACAGATTGCCGGAAACGACAGGGTCCACAAACAGACCTTTTATCAGGCTGACGGCGGCACAGAACTCGGTATTCGCCTTGCCTACGAGAATGCCCTGTGTATCAATTCCGGAGGATTTCCAGACTACAACGACCCCAGTAAATTTATTTATGGAAATATCGTCATCCCCCAAACAGATCTCTCATTTGCCCAACCAGGCCAAACAGGTACTATCACCTACTCTCCTGAAACGTTGAATGGTCCCCTCACCACCTTGACGATCAGTGGAGAATCGGTGGCAACTCCGGGCAGCGGGTTGTCCGATATTGCTGGGTATGATGGGCTCGGCAAATCTTCTCCAGGCAGTACCCATTTTCTCTACAACATCCGGTCTTTCCATAGCGGCCCGACAAACAGCCAATCCCAGATAACCCTGCAATGGAGACTCAGCGGAAACCTTGTTAACAATGCCAGTCCCAGTGACTGTTTGTCATGGATGAACTGATTAAGAATAGCAGCAAAGGATGCCTTGTTCCCCCTATACCAGCACAGACGACTGTCAACATGATTGATAGCATACCAGGAGACCAGGAATGAACAGAAAATCAACTCACTACTTTTATCCCATGCCGCTGCTCACCATTTGTGGCCTCCTTCTCGTCACAGGCACTGGCATCACTGAGCTCAGGGCAGAGGTATCCACCTATACCATGGCCGATTTTTCCTCGGCACCCATCAGTCTCACCGAAACCAATGTGAGTCCGCAGGTCATCATCAACTCATCACAGGATCACCAGCTGTTTTTCAAGGCCTACAATGACTACGCAGACCTTGACAGCGATGGCCTTCCTGATACCACCTATACACACTCCATTGATTATTACGGCTATTTCGACGCCTACAAATGTTACAATTACGATTCCACCGATAAACGGTTTGAGCCAGCAGCTGTCACCTCCTCAAAATATTGTACTGCCGCAGACGGAAACGATGGCTACTGGAGTGGAAACTTTCTCAACTGGGCCTCCATGACCCGGGTGGACACCATCCGTAAAATCCTCTTTGGAGGCCACAGACGAGTGGATAAATCCTCAGACACTGTCCTTGAACGAGCCTTCATCCCTCCCGACATCCACGCCTTTGCTAAATTTTATGACGGCACAGACATTAACGACCTCACACCCTTTACTGCCAACACAACCGCCCCCACAGGAAACAGCGGCACTTCCGTTACCATTGGCACCGGAATCAAGAACCTTACCACAAGCCCTGGCGACTGGATTCAACCTGGTGACTACCTGACACTGCGCCATGATGCTACCCGTTCCATGCAAGGCTGGGTCACATCATTTGATTCAGCAACCGGAGCGTTAGCAGTTAACGTTGTAAAAACAGAAAATGCCGGCACAACGACTTCTCCCTGGTCGATTACCAACCATACCCGTACCGGCCTCACCTTCTGCAACGTCACCGCTTCAACAGCAAACGACTATTCCCAGAACATTACCGACCCACCGCTCATCCGAGTAGCTGCCGGTAATTACACCTTTTGGGATTCGGGTGAAGTGCACCAATGTCTCTGGGAAGAAGAAGACCCGGGAACCAATGGGAAGAATTATAATGATCCCTACTATTCAGAAATCTATGCTGCCCAGGATAATCCCAAAAAATGGGATGTCGGAGTCAACACCGCCGGCGCCCTCGGTGTCATGGACAATTCAGCCGATTTTGTAGTCCGGGTCCAGGTCTGTGTCGATGCCGACAATAATGGCGAGATCGACCTCCAGGTCGATGCGGATGGCGATGGGAAACCTGACAACAATGAAAAATGTAAAAAATACCCCTACGGCAACCACAAACCTACTGGTCTCCTGCAGACATACGGCGACGAAGACGAACTCAAATTCGGCATGATTGCAGGAACCTATGGTAAGGCTACTCGTGGCGGAGAGATGGTCCAGAAGGTCCGGAATTCTGACGGCATGGACGGTATGTGTCGAGAAATCAATCTCGGGATCGACTGTAACGAGGATGGCGATGTGGACGGAGGCATTGATGTCAGCTATGCCGATCAGGATGACTGGAACGACCCTGGCAATGATATCAATATTGGCGATGGCACTTTTAAACGGGTCTATGATTCTATCGGTGGTCCCATAAATCAACACAACAAATCCGAAGGAATCATTAACACCTGGAGTCTCTTTCGTATCTACGGCTATAAATATGGAAGCTGGACCTATTCGATCACTACCGCAGGTGGAGACAAATGTCCACTCTCAATTAACTTCTTTGGCGATACCAGTGATTCAGAATGTCATAACTGGGGAAACCCCTTCGCCGAAATCTATCTGAGCGGACTGCGCTATTTTGCTGGGGAAAACGCTCCCACCGATTATCAGTCTGGAGACGGGCAGTTTATCGAAGGCATCAATTATAACACCGGCAGCTGGCTGGACCCTCTAACTGCTGATGAATATTGCTCCCGTCTCAGCGTAGTCAACTTTAATTCCAGTCTCATTTCAGCAGACACAGTCCTTGATATCGATCCGGGCGCCATAGCCGACGAACTTGATACAAATGCCTTTGGTGTTATCCCAGACCTGGGATCGTCTCGAAACTCCAGGGAATTGACCGAGATCATCGGTCGAGTGGAAAACATCTATCCCGACGCAGCCGCCCCCGACCGAAAATGGTTTGTTGGTGAAACCGCAGCTGATGACAACCGCAAATGCACCGCAAAAGAGATCACTGATTTTGGTGAAGTCCGTGGGCTCTGCCCTGAAGGACCGGATACCCGTGGCGGTTTTCGGATCGCCGGACTCGCCTGGTACGCTCATACCAATGACATACGACCGACATCACTCAACGGAGGACGAGGCCTTGAAGGTATTCAAAAAGTCGACACCTATGCAGTGCGTCTGGCTGCCGGCAATCCGGTTATCGACATACCAATCCCGAATTCTAGCGGTAAAGTCACCCTGCTCCCCTCCTGCATCACCAACAACAAGGACGATTACGGCTGTACCATGGTAGATTTCAAAATCATCCACCCCCATTCCGTGGATGACCAGGGAACACCTGATCCCAGCGATGACATAGGAACAGGAAAATTCATGGTCATCTGGGAAGACAGTCTGCAGGGAAACGACTACGACCTCGATGCCGGGGGAATTATAGAATATAAAATCTCATCCACTGATATCAAGATCACCACCGGGGTTACCTTAGAAAATCTTGGGTATGCCATCGGTCACGGATATGTTATCAGCGGGACCACCGAAGACGGCCTCCATATCCACTCGGGGACCAACGGTTTTGATTACACCTATGAAAATGATGCCACCTCCACTGTTGAGTGCAACAACTGTTTCGGCATAGTCGATGGTGGCACAATCACCAGTCAGACCTACACCCTTGGCAATGCTGTTGCCGGCCTCCTTGAAGACCCTCTCTGGTACGCCGCCAAATGGGGTGGATTTGATGATAGCAACGACAATGACCTCCCCGACCTCGTGAAGGAATGGGATAGTAAGATCAATGCCACAGGCGAGACTGGCACAGACGGCATCCCGGACAACTATTTTTATGCCGCCCACCCGCAGCAACTGGAAGATTCGCTAGATCGTATCTTTGCGACCATCCTCGAGCGGACCTCTTCAGGTACGGCTGCCGCAGTTGTCTCTAACAATGTCAGAGGTGAAGGTGCCTTGTACCAGGCCTACTACGAACCGCTGAAAAAAGATCTTGATGAAAATCAGGCTACCTGGATCGGAACGGTTCACGCCCTGTGGCTCGACAGTTTCGGCTATTCCAGACAAGACTGCAGCCCAACAGACAACATTCCCCTCGGCAGCTGCACCCCGAACGGCATCCTCGATAATTATGATATCGACCAGGTGACCCAATCATTTTTTGATGAGGATGAAGCGCGGACACGAGTCAAGATTTTCACCAGTGACAATCCAGACGAATTCAGCCCCTATTCCATAGAGGGTGTTGTGTCATCCTATTCCACGGGGGCAGTAACCTTAGTCCCCTATTCCATGGAAGCCATGGTTACCAGCTACAACGCCAGAGCCATGACCCTTGTGCCATACTCTATGACCGGAATAATCGACACCTACGACCCTGATACCGGCGCGCTGACAATGACCGTTTCTGCCGGCACATTGGTCGGCCCGACTGGAAACACGTATACTAAGTGGCAATTCTACGATGCGACCTCTCTCCTAAGCGGTAAAACCGAAGCCACTTTGACTCTGACTGACACAGGATCGCTTTCATTCACTGTTGAGCCTGGTGGTGACTGGATCGCAATTGGTGATACCATAACCCTTTCCACCTACAACCTTGTCGGTGAGCCAGGTAAAAACTATAATTACTGGGTAGTTGACTGTCTGTCAGGAGCAGGTCAAAGTGTTGTCACCCACAGTGTTACCTTGGCTGAAACCGGTGATAGTACCATCACCGTTGAAGATGATGCTGTTTTAGACACCTGTGACAGAATCAAGCTCTCTACCTTTAACGTTTCCGGTACAATAGGAGAGACTTACGATGCCTGGAAGGTGGCAAACCTGAGTACCGGCAATAATGGTACCAGCAGTTCGAGTGTCACCCTGGTGGATAGCGGTACCCTGAACTTTTCTGTAAGCCCCACTCTGGACTGGATCGTCGAGGGAGACAGACTGTATCTGTCGAACTATGAATTTGCGATAAAAGAACTCTACGAGATCGGTTTTATATGGAATGCCAGAGAAGAACTCTATTTAGAGTCCCTCACCGATGCCGAGATTAAATCCAACCGAATTTATGGTGCCAATGCAAGCACAGGACGTCATATCATGACCTGGATCGACACCAATCTTGATGGGATTGTAGATGCTGGTGAATACATCGATTTTGAACAGACTATGTTTCCAGCCGCCAGTTACGGATTTTTCGATCTGGCCACCCAGGCGGATGCTGAAAACCTGGTCAATTATGTTCGCGGTGTGGAAATCCCCGGTTTTCGTTCACGCACCGTAAGATACAAATCTGACGATATCACTCCCAAGACCATGCGACTGGGAGATGTTATCAACTCAACACCGACCATTGTCGGAGCACCGCAAGAGGGTTTCAATATCATCAAATACGACACCAGTTATACCGCGTTCAGACAGCAGTATGCTGAAAGGAGATTAGTCGCGTATGTTGGTGGAAACGATGGAATGCTTCACGCCCTTAACGCTGGTTTCTACACCACTGCCAAGGTAGATGCCAATGACACTATCCTTAATGTTGGTGATGCCGGCTATGATACCGCGGAAAAGAAAATCATGTATTCAGTTTCCGGAAAAAACGGAACCACCGGGGCCGCTGCGATTGAACATCCACTTGGCAGTGAAATCTGGGCCTATGCCCCGTTGAACCTCCTTCCCCACCTCAAATGGTTGAAGGACACACGATACAGCCATGTCTATTACGTCGATAGCAAGCCCAGGGTCTTTGATGCCAACATATTTACCCCTGATGCAGATCACCCCAATGGTTGGGGAACTGTTCTGGTGGTTGGAATGGGCTTTGGCGGAGGGGCCATGACCATCGATACCGCTGCCGATGGACTTGGCGCACCCAATGCCGCTGATGATACCACCATGCGCTCAGCATATACAATCTTAGACATTACCAACCCGGAAAAGGAACCGACCCTGCTGGCCGAAATTCAGATCCCTGACGGCAGCTTCAGTCTTGTTTATCCGACCATCCTTGCCTTCCGTGATATTAATGGTACCACCAATAAATGGTACCTCTTATTCGGTTCCGGTCCGGACTCTCTGGATACTGCAGCCAGTACTTCCACAGCCAAGTCCTATATTTTTGACTTTGCTGAAATAGCCCTTCCGGGAACGACGATAGATGCGCCCATAGGATGCACCATAGAATCGGCAGGCAACACCGCAATGAACGTTATCCAATGTGACAGCGGAATTGCTAACACATTTATGGGAAGTCCAGTTGCTGTTGACTGGGACCTTGATTTCTACGTCGACACCGCCTATTTTGGCCTGGTCGGTAACAATGTAGGGCAGAGCGGAGCCTTTATGCGCCTGACTCTCAACCAAAATGCCGACCCTGACCCCTGGGGAACCTGTGCCAACGATCCTTTAGTTTGCGCCAACCCTTCAACCTGGCTTGCACCGGACCTCCTGGCCCAGACCAATCAACCCGTTATCAGCCTACCCGGTTTGAGTCTTGACGAACTGGGAAACAGATGGATATTTTTCGGCACCGGCCGCTATTATGTGATGGCGGACAAAACAAGTATTGCCACCCAGACCCTCTACGGAATCAAAGATGACAATACCGAAGCAAACATAGGAACCGACCTCATTGACGCCACCGACATAGAGGTATATACCGATGACTTGCAAACCATCACCGATGGCCCGACATCCAGCGATCCAGCCGATCTCGGGGCACAGATTGACAACTTCCCCGACCTTGTTTCAGAGATTGACGACTACAAACGGGGCTGGTTTCTCGATCTTCCACCCATTGTCGGCACTGTCGGGGTTGCTCCTGCAACGCGGATCCTTGGCCAACCCGCTATTTTTGGCGGAATCGTCTTCACATCGGCATTTCAACCGAGTGCCAATCCCTGCGAGGGAGAAGGCTACAGCCGTCTCTATGGACTCTATTACAAGACCGGCACTGCCTATCCTTCTGGGATTTTCGGCACAGAGGCAACAAATGTAAATGGAACTGTCATGCATCGTGCCCTTAAATATGTCAATCTGGGTAAGGGGATGGCTACTTCTCCCACCCTCCACTCAGGAAGCGGCTCTGGAGATGATTCCATCAGCATCTTCACCCAGCTCTCCACAGGAGACATCTTCCGCCAGGATGCAAAGACTGCATACTCAGTGAGAAGCGGAAAGAGATTCTGGAGAGACCAGTAACGAGTCTCCTATTCTCAAAACTCAAAAATGAACCCGGCTGAAAAAGTGGACACGGCAAAGACCTCTTCCACGACCAGCCTCTCAGCAAGCAAGCAGTAAAGAAGCTGACAGTTAACAAGGTACCACTTCTTTACTGCTCGCTTGCCCATCCCCCGATAACAGCGCAAAGCAGTGCCCAGAAGAACGTTCAGGCCTATAACGAAACAACACATTCGGAATTGAGCAAAAAAAATCATTGCCAAAACCTGTTTCAAGATTTCTTCCTAACTTTTGAATTTTAATGGACATTTCATTCCACCTCAAAAACATACCATTACAGCCACTCTCTTTTGCCAGGCCAACCTGTTATTTTTTTTACACTTCCACGCCCACTATTAACTTTTTTTACAATCTTTGCCCGCCAAGAATCATCCTTTCGTATTGAAGAACCTACCCGACACCAGATGTACCACATTGTTCTTCCACTCCTTTTCCCTTTCTTCCGACAAAAAACTGCTAGCTGGAACGTCAATTGCTTTCATTATCATAACTGAATAATTCTTTCTTTTGACAGATAGCAAAAACAGCAGCAATCAACTCCAGAATTGTATTTACGAGTTAATATCTAACACCGATGATGAACGGTGAGCCGGCACTCAGTACAGAGCCCCCTTTGGGTGAAGGTACCTTGGCGAAATTCTTTTCAAAAAAAACACAGGAAAATCCCTAACGTACTAGCACCGCGCACAGAAAAACGGCCCGGCCCCTTGAATATACTTTTTGGTGAAACGAGTGAACACGAGACGAGACAAACAACACGGACTACGCCAAGACCACCGGAGACAATCCCGAGCAGGATTCAGCCTCCTCGAACTGATAATTGTCTTAGTCGTTATTGGTATTGCAGCTGCCATAGCTGCACCAAATTTTCAAAGATGGCAACACAACAAGCGCCTGCGTGGGGCCGCCCGCGCCATCTATTCCGCCCTCCAGGAGGCCAGATTAGGGACTGTTCGAGATGGGGTAACCTGGGCCGTTTGGTTTGACACAGCCAATAATCGATTTTATATTTTTTCTGACCCAGGGGCTACCACGGGGCCCGGGGGTACTGCCTTAGCCGCAGATTGGCTCACCATTGGTGACAATCTGGGCAGCAATGGTTTGAACCCGGTCCAACCGATTTATCTGGCGGGAAAGAACCTCGATACTAACGGCAATGGGACAGTGAACATCCCTCCCGCTGCCCCTGAAGCTGGCGACTTACTCGATGTCACCAATGTGAATTATGGCAATTATGGCAAATATGGCCTTGCCCCAGCGAACTGGGTCAATGCAAATACCGACCCGGCTGATTTTGTCACCTTTGCCAACAATCTCGTCCTCTTTTATCCCAATGGTACCTCAAGTGCCATTGGGGCTGATTACGTCTATCTGAATTATTGTCCCGATCCAGCTAATCCCGGCAACGGAGCAAATCTCGATGCCTGCGGTGCAGCCACAGCATCAGTATTTGCCGCAGGAACATTCAACACCGGGTTCCCAGTCATCAGACACTGGAATCCAACCTTAAACGCCGGCGCAGGGGGGTGGGAATAATGAAGGAGGAAAAAGGATTCACCCTGGTCGAGCTCATGTTATCACTGGTGTTAACCTCTCTGATAACCATTATCCTTTTCACCGTCTTTCGCGGCCAGCAACGCGGATTTCAGGCCCAGGTAGAGGTGTCCCAGATGCAGCAGACTATCCGGGCTGCCATGGAGGTACTGACCCGTGACCTCCACAATCTCGGGGTCGACAATACGAGCAGCGGTCTCTACGGCTTCACCCTGACAAATCCTCCCACTTCAACACAACTCCCTTTCACCGCTGATCTGAATGAAGATGCCGGTGCCCCAGCCACTACAGATGCCGATGGCCCCTTAGGGCCGTTACGCAATGAAACATTCAGTTATTCGCGTTTTGATTGCGACAATGCCATAGATTTCAATGGGGATGGGGCCGTGACAACAGATAATGACTGCATCAATCGACGGGTCGGCAGTGCCCGCATCGCCGACAATATTGAAGGACTGGAATTCCGCTATCTGCTGACAGACGGAGTCACTCCTATTGTCAACCCCACCACCACTGCCCAGTTTGCTCAAATCGCCTTTGTCGAAGTCTCTTTATTGGTGCGCGCCAACAAACCTGACCCCAATTTTGTCAATAACGCCCTCTACACAGCAGCATCCGGTACAGATTTTGATTTAAACGGCAGTGTCGCAGGCACCGGCAACCCTGCTAACGATCATTTCAGACGTCGACTCCACATCAGTCGGGTCCGTCTCCGTAACCAGTGAGTGACAGCAATGAAAAACACACTTGATACCAGCCCGGGTTTCACTCTTCTTGAGGTGCTGATTGCGGTGGTCGTCCTCTCCATCGGAGTCACAGCTGTTTACACAATGCAGATGGCTTCCATTACAGGGAACGCTGCCGCGAACCGACTCACTGCTTCCACCAACACCGCCGCTATCATAGTCGAGGAGATTGTGAACATGCCCTATGATGCCGCTAATTACGACCTTGACATCGACACCGATGGTGATGGGGCCATCGACACCGATGGTGACACTTTCAGCGATGGAGCTGGCTCCAACAACAACCAGGCCGGCCTCGATGACATTACCGATCCCGGTGCAGGAACTACCTCCGACTACACCAGGACAATAACTGCCAACGGTGGCAATTTCACTCTTGATATCAATGTGGCCCGCGACTATCCGGATAACGGCATGGATACTATTCGTGTCATTGTCAGAAATAATACAGGGTTTGGCAATCGTGTCAGCTTTTCAACGATCAAGTCAAATATATAGAGGATCTTATGAAAAAGATATCTATTGCGAATAATGATGAAGGCTTTGTCTTAGTCCTCTGTCTGCTCATCATGATGGTTCTCTCTGTGGGCGGTATCATGGCCACACGCACCTCGACCACAGATGTCAAGATTGCCGGCAATGAACGATCCATAAAAAACAACCTCTATCAGGGCGAGGCTGTAAGTACCGAAGGATCACAATGCATTGGCAATGAATCAACAATGATAGATCTTCGTGCCATGGGGGACTGGCTGGAACGGGTCGACGGCAAGAATCTCACCACCTCCCAACAGACGGAAATGGATAACCTGGAAGAAGGAGACGAGGACGAGTGGGATGAAGAAATCATTTTTGCCACCGTTATCAACCGCACCTGCTTCTCCACGGTTTCCGGCATTGACAACGGAAGTCAAGCAATTGCCAAAAAAGCCTATGGACTTGGGATTGCCAGTGGCAGTGACGCCAGCTCATCTTTAAAAATGACGACCAACAGTGCAATGTACAATTTTAAAATCATAGGCCTTTCCGCCCAGGGTGTGGGTGAAAAAACGGTGGAAATAGGTTTTCGGAAAAGACTAGATACCTCGGAACAATAGGTTTTCTTGCTGTGATTGAATTTTACACCAGGCAAGCACAGCGACCAATACAAACTAAATCCAGCAAGGTAGTTATCTTTTGTGGAGGAAAATGGCATGGCAACACAACATGGAAAACGAATGATACACAATAGGATACTGACTCTTTCGCTGGCGATCAGTTTCTCTCTAACCAGCCCCTGCCTCTGGGCCGCTGATTTCTTGAGTGATGAGCCCATGGAAACCAAGGTGCAGACCGCTCCTCCCAATGTCGTTTTTGTTCTCGACAACTCCGGCAGTATGGACTGGGAATTTATTGCTGAAGATGATGGCTTATTCCATAATGACTATTACCTGTATAGTCCCGGCGATAACGCCTATACGGGAGAAGTATTGGACGGTGGCAGAAAGTTGGAATGGCTCTCCCAATGGTCTGAATATAATAAAATTTTCTACAATCCCCATTCTTCTTATGAACCGTGGCCACGCTGGGAGACCCTGGCCGGCACCGATGGCACCCCGCCCCATAAAGCCGACCTGGTAAACCCCAGATCAAATCCTATCCATTCCGCTGTTACCCAGAATATCCATGATGTTTACTATGCCAATCTCCCTCTCTTACCTGGCGTTGTAGTCGATAACGCCGATGGCGCTCCATCCTATGTCGAATATGACACAGGTGGCGGCACTGCTGCCCATTGGCAGGAATCCAGCCCAACCCCTGAGTGGAACGGAAGCTCTCGTTTTACCTCCACCGATGGCGAGTACGCTGTCTTCACGCCGGACATTCCAACTGCTGGCAGCTATACAGTCTACACCTTTATCAATTGCTATAACGGTCGTGACCAAAGCGCCTTGATTGAGGTGGATCCTGATGGCAATGGCACCCCTGACATGACTCAGAATTGGAATCAGAACGCCACCAGCACCAACACCCCCGAAAGCGGGGTCTGTGGCGAATGGGTAGAAATGTTCAGTGGCCAGAGTTTTGCATTCAGCGCCGGTCGCCAAGGAACTGTGACCATTCGCCGCGATACTCCCAACGGAAGCAGCACCATTGCTGATGCTGTTGCCTTTATTCCTGCAGGAGAGGCCCTGGCATTGGATGTAAAGGTGGCCCATTACTATACTGTTAATGATAGCAATGACGATGGAATCCCCCAGAACGGCGAAGTCTATCTGGTCAATTTTGTCTGGACCGATGACGCTGGCGACAGTGCAGATGTGACGACTAACGATCTTGATGGGGATGGAGATGGAGGAGTCGTTGGTCAAGTAGATGTCAATGAACTGGAGCGTCATTATTACCTGACCACCGCCCTTGACATAGACAATGACACCTATGATGAAGTGCAATATGCCACCCGTGTACTGGACAGTGATATACCTGATGTCATCATTCCCAAATTCACCAATGAAGATGGCTCCACTACAGCCAAGACCAACCTTGAAGACTTACAGAACTTTGCCAACTGGTTTTCTTTCTATCGCCGTCGCGAATTAACGGCCAAGGCTGCAATTTCCCGAACCATTGCCGATCTTGATGGCATATATGTCGGTTATTATACCATCAACTCCGGTCTCCGACAGTCAGTACTCCCCATTAAAGTCGAAGAGAGCGTCACAGTTCACTCGGACAATAAAGACAGTACCTACAGTGACAATGGCAATTGGTACGAATCCGGCAGCCCTCACGAATGGGAAAACAGCGCTTACTACACCTCAACCTCAGGCAGAACAGCCCGCTTTCAACCGAATCTCCCCACAACAGACAACTATCAGGTACAGGCCTGGTGGAACTGCTATAATGACCGGGATCAAAAAGCCAGGGTCACCATTCATCATACTGGTGGCGATACTGTATTCTATTACAATCAGCGGGCGAACGGCACTAATGTAACGACTGACGCCGATTGTACAGACCCGGTTGATACCGGCTGTTGTGGCTACTGGATTGATCTGGGAACCTATAATTTCAGCAACGGCACATCTGGTTATGTAGAGATAGAACGTCATGCCGGCAGCACAGGGAGCAGCACGGTTGCCGACGCTGTGAAGTTTATCGGTGGTGGCTCAACCACAGTCGACCGAAGTGATGATCTTCTGAATAATCTGTATGGCGTCAATTCGGGAAGCGGTACACCGTTACGCACTGCCCTGCTCAATGTCGGCCGCTATTTTGACCAGGATGACGGCCTTGATGGCAACCTGGGCACCTCTCCCTATTATGATGAGGACAAAGGTGGCGCCTGTCAACAGACCTATGCCATTGTCATGTCAGACGGGTACTGGAATGGAACCTCACCTGGGGTCGGCAACCAGAACAGTGGAGCAGGTGCTCCCTACCAGGATGGTTGGTCAGACACCCTGGCTGACGTAGCCTGGCTCTTTTACAATGATGATTTATCCACCACCCTGCCAAACGAACTGGCCACCAACAACTATGACAGCCTGACTTCCCAGCATATGATCACCTTTGCCATATCTTTTGGTCTGGACGGTGTACTGAACAAGTTCGACCTCGATAACGATGGCACTCCCGACAGCCCCTCTTGTATAGATGATCCTTACTTTTTAGACCCTAATACTCCCACACCAACCTGGCCACAACCCTGTGTGGGTTGCGAAGGAGAAAACATCGATGACATGTGGCATGCCGCAGTAAGCGGCCACGGCGAATTCTTCAGTGCCAAAAACCCAGACTCTCTGGTCACCGCCTTAACGGATTTATTCAGTAACATCTCCTCCCGAGCCGCCTCAGGGGCATCGGTATCAGTTAATGGTGACGAGCTGACATCAAACATTTTGCTTTTCCAATCAAGTTACAGCAGTGGGTCCTGGGAGGGAGATGTAACCGCTTACCCGATTAACCCCAGTACAGGAGAGGTTTTGAAAGAGGAGAGCAATGTCAAATGGCACGCAAAAGAAAAGCTGCAGAACCAGAATTGGGACACCGGACGCAGAATTATCACCTTTGACGGCAGCAAGGGCCAGCCCTTCAGATATGCGAACCTCTCCGACAACCAGCAGATCGCCCTGCTCCGGGACAGCAAGGTGGTTGATTATATTCGTGGCAGTGAAATTCATGGTTTTAGAAGTCGTAATAAAATGCTTGGCGATATTATCCACTCTGCGCCACTGCTCGTCCCGGCAGAGCATGCTGCCAGTGATGGCATAGACAATGATAGCGATGGCACCGTTGATGAGACGGACGAAGAAGGTGGCGTTATTTTTACCGGTGGCAATGACGGGATACTGCACGCCTTTAATGCCAACACAGGTTCTGAAATGATGGGCTACATCCCCCACCATGTTTCATATCAACTTCATGACCTCACCGATGTTGATTTCATACACAGATTTTTCGTAGACGCCACCCCGACTTATAAGAGGATGAACTTCTTGGCCGGCAACCAGAATGAAGACGGTGTCGACAATGATGCCGATGGCTGTTTTGACGACAATAAAAATGTCTTCAATCCTGCCACCTACTGCAATGAAGGCCTTAACGGGGATGACGAAGATTACAGCGACAACGTAGATAACAACGGAGACGGCTATGTTGATGAGCTCTGGGAAACCAAAAAGTTCACCATGCTCGTCGGTGGCTTCAATAAGGGGGGTAAGGGAATCTACGCCTTGAATATTAGTGACATAGAAAGCTCGGCCACCAAAACAGAAACCCAGTTGACAACCACCGACAACGACATGGTGATGTGGGAGTACCCTTCTGTACCCGCATACACCTATGGTGCGGATCAATCCACAGATACCATCGACAATGATGGTGACGGTGCCATTGACGAGGCTGACGAAGACTACAGCGACAGCATCGACAATGACAACGATGGCTCAATTGATGAAATCGGTGAACTGATCTACACCGGTACTGACGATGACATGGGTTACAGCTACAGTGCCCCATTTATCGTCAAGTCCTACAAATCCTACAATGAGCAGTTCAATCTTACCGATTCACCCTGGGTTGTCATCTTTGGCAACGGCTACGAGAGTGTCAATGAATCAGCTGTACTCTATGTCGTTGATGCATTTTCCGGCAATCTGGTCAGAAAAATTGACACCGGTGCCCGCGGCTCCAATGGCCTCTCTGAAACAGCAGTAATAGATATCAACAATGACGACCGTGTCGATTATGTCTATGCCGGTGACCTCAAGGGAAATATGTGGAAATTCGACCTGACCGATCCCAATCCGGACAACTGGGGCGTGGTCATGGGTGCAGACAACTATAACCCGACAGGGAGCATACGCATCGATGCCGCAGATGATGATGGACTCGGACACGTTGATGTGCCGCAACCACTTTTTGCTGCTACCGGCCAGCCCATAACCTCAGCTCCGGATATTACCCATCATCCAAGCTACGGCAAAGATGGATACCTGGTAATCTTCGGGAGCGGAAAATTCCTCGGTGAAGACGATCGCGGCGACAACAGCCAACAGACCATTTATGGACTGTGGGACTATGCTGCCAAGATTGTCCCTGACTCAGATGGCCTGGACAATGACAAAGATGGTATCATTGATGAGAATGGAGAGAAACGGCTCGACCCGGCAGCCTATTTGGGTTCCCTTCTCCCTGACAAGACCCTGAGCAACCTGACAACAGCTCAGCTCCTTGAACAGACCGAGATTGATTTCCGCTACTATGCCCCGGCCAGCACCTACCTTCGCACATTCAGCGACAACACCATCAACTGGTATCTCGCCTGTTCCGATGGTATCGATAATGACAGCGACGGCTTCATAGATGATGATGACGATGAAAGCGATAACCGAGGCGTTGCTGAAAGATGCATTCCTGTGTCACCAGCACCCTATGCCAGTGACAATACGGATAACGACATGGATGGAACCATAGACGAGACAGGAGAAGATATCGGTCACGTCGGTTGGTTTTTCAATCTCCCCTTTGGCCTCCACCGCGGCAGTGACGGTGAGGATAATGATGGCGATGGCTCCATTGATGAAGCAGATGAGGCAGCCCTGGCTGGAGAGCGGGTGATCAAAAATGTCATCATCCGTGACGGCAAGGCCATTGTCCTCTCCTTTATTCCAGACGATTCCCCCTGTAGTGGTGGCGGTAATTCCATCCTCCACGAGATAGATGCCGTTGATGGCAGCAGATTAAACTCTCCTGCATTTGATATCAACGGTGACGGCGTCATAGATGACCACGATCTGCTTGATCTGGATGGCGATGGAATTGGAGATGTGGCGCCAACCGGAAAGATGTTCAGCGGCATGCTGCACACCCCTGTTATCCTGGACGACCCTAACAATCCACGAGAACTCAAGGTATTCAGCAGCTCTGCCGGAAGTACAGAAGTTATTTGGGAGACCAAAGAAAAAGACGGCGTTTACTACTGGCGTGAACGATAGAAAGAAAGCTATCGTTCCCCTGCACGATTGTAACAAAGATAAGGAGTACAACAATGAAAATACCATACGCGCTTGCCACTGTTTTTTTCCTTTCCTGGATTGTCAGCGGCAACACCCGTGCCGGTGAACTGGTCCCCCTCTACCCGGGT
>JAHIUA010000008.1 GCA_018817385.1 Pseudomonadota bacterium | reverse complement strand
GTGATCTCGGCAAGGCCCATATTCCTGGCCTCGTCCTGCACCCGTTCCAGGTTGACTGCGATACGGCGGGCTGATCCTTTGCAGACACCATGAATAGCGGTAAGCAGATCGTCTGTTATCGTTACCTGTTGGCAGTAGAGCCTGGCCAGGTGGCGGCAATCGTCAAAGTCTGCTGGTTGGGCCGGTATCCAGTCCAGCACCCGGCCATGGAAGCGTTCCCAGCGTTTGAGCTTTTCCGGAAGACGTTCTTCGCCGATGAGGAGGATGGCTGCCCGTGACCCTTCGTAGATGTCCCGGATCATCTCCACGGCACCTTTGGTGACCAGGTGATCGAGTTCGTCTATGATCAGTGGTTTTCTGCTGAGGGCCAGCTGTTGACAGACCTGCTCCACCATCTCGTAGATGGTCTTGGCCGGATTCTTTGAGGATTGCCAGGAGGACTGCTTTGCGCGTCCAGCTTGATTTGCACTCGATATAGTAGGTGTCTTGAGTATTGGTTACATAGGCTGCAGCCGTTGACTTGCCCCAGCCGGATGGACCGTAAAAACAGACGAAACCGGGCAGGTGGCCTGGCCGGTCAACGGCCCGCATCAGGGCCTTGCTGCACAGACTCACGTTGGTGAGTGGGGCAGTGTTAGGCGCCATCCCGTTATTTGGGATGTTGCTTTGTGGTTCTATTTGTGGCATAATTTCTCCTGATATTGGTTGTGGCCCCTTGCCGAGCCGATTGAAGCCGTGGTTGCAGCCACGGCTTTTTTAGTGGCATAAAAATTCTATTGATTTTGTGATGCCACTTATCCTGTTTTTAAGGGCTTATTTTGCGTGCTGTTGACCTAGAGTGTCTGCTACAGACTTAAAAGCTCGGTAGCTTGCACTGTTGCGGTATGCTTCGTAAAAGAGTACCTCCCTTTCAGCCAGACTTTCCCCATTACTTAAACGCGCATCCAACTTGTTCCAGAAGGTGAACTTGCCTTTGTCGTCCTCCGGGATTTCAACGGTGGTGGCCTTTTTCTCCATTTCCAGCTGCAGCTCTTGCCGGTCTGCCTGGATTTTTGGAGATGCTGCGCTGATGTCGATTATCTGGGCTTCGGGCGCGATATCGATAATGCCCCGGCGCTCGGCCTCAATTTCTCCCAGCTGATCCAGCTTGATTTGCGCTCGCCGTTTGGCACGATCGTCGTTGGCCTTGTCGATAAAAGAACGGGGAAAGTAGCTGGTTTTGTTTTGCTCAAAGATGGCGTGACAGACCATCCTTCCTTCTGCGTCCCAGATCTGGACCTTTTCGCCATCGTGGATGTCGTAGGCCACCTGCACGTTTTCCCCTTCGTAGTGCTCCAATATTTTGTTGTAGTAGGTGTTGGTAAAGAGCTTTACAGAGGCGCGCCGCACCTTGCATTTCATCCGTGGCAGGAAGAGGATTTCAATTTCCTGTTCTGAGAGCTGGCACGCCTTATGGTCCCATCCCTGCTTGATATGCCAGGCCCACATTTCCAGGGGAGACATGTGCCGTCTTCGTCCTGTTTCCGGGTCGTTGATCTTGGGGAGTGCTGAGTGTGGTCGGTGGTTGTAGGCGTCGACCACCTGCTGGCAGTGGGCAAGAAATTGTGGCCAGGTGGGGAGGTGTTCTGATCGGCCCTTGTTTTTGATCTCCCGGTTGACCAGCAGGTACATATATCTCTTGGTCAGAGAGTCCATTTCTTTGCCGACAAAGGTGGGGAGCTCCTTGGCGGCAGGAATCCATACCGATGAATTCAGGCGCTCGATCAGGCCGCGTCCCTGGGCATTGCCGGGGATACCTGTTTTGTGGGTGGTGCCGATACGTGGGAAAATTCCTACAAAATCATCAGTATTCACCTTGGCCTTGTTGCCTGAGCCGCCGTCTGTATAAAAGATGCCAAACACGCCGCCGTATGGTTTTTGGGCATTCACAGTGGCTGCGTGCCTGAGTGCTCCGGCAACAGTGACAGCCGATTCGGCAAGGCCTACAGACCAGCCCATCAGCATCCTGGTGGCCACATCGACCACAGAACAGATTTCCGGCTTGAAGGGCTGGCCATGTACCGGATGGGCAACTCGGGCCTTGTAGGAATGGCCGTCACAGGTGCCGATTTCCATGGGGAGAATGTTGCTGGTGTCTCGCTGGCGGTATCCTTTGAGTGCCTTGAGTTCGGAGCCGGTTCTTCTTCCACGTTCCCGGTCCAGGCGGCTGCGTTTGGTGTGGAAGCGGTACACCTGGTGGTAGCTGGGCATGGGGATGTTGGCGGGTAAGATGTTCGTCATCCGCTCCATGGCCTGGGTTATGGAGGGTTTATCCGGTGTCCCGTAGCATTTGACAAAGTATTGTGTCCAGGGCGGAAGGTTTCTGCTCTTGATAGGTGTGGGAGCCAGGGCCATGATGCCGTGAGATTTCACAACCCGGTCCCAGCCAAGGATCATCGATTTTGATAAGGTACGGCCATTGTTGCCCCGGCGGGCATTTGCTTTTTGAACAAGTGGCTGCAGGTGTTCGGGTAAGGTCTTGGTGTCTGCCATAGTTACGAGCTTTTTCCAGGCCTTGGTGGTTCCGTGCAGGTCTTTAAGCCGTTTAAACTCGTTATAAAGGGGAAGTCTGGCGTCAAAGACATCTCGTTGCCAGCCCTTAAGGGCGGTGAAGTTCTGCAGCTCCTTTGGTTCCAGGTTGGCCAGTTGTTTTGATGGTGTTGTAACCGGCAAATTGGCTTCGCTATCTGCGTCCATGGCCAGGCGGTGCAGATTGTCTTTTGTGGCTTCAGGGAGAGATGAGATGTGATATTCTTTGCCACCGCCTCGGCCTTGTCGAAGCTGGTTTTTCCATTTCAAAGAATTGGCTTTGCGTATGACACCGCTTACGCTTTTCGGCATGTCATCCAGTCCAGCTAGCTCTTTTGCGGTGTACCACTTCTTCATCAGGCAGCCTCAAACATATCCGATGGCAATTCGAGATATCCAGCCGGACAACCGTTATCCAATAGATACTGGAGTACCCGCCGATCATTTCTTAAGCCGAGTAAGGTTTCATTCACCTGGGTCTCGTGCCGCTGGCCCAGGTCGTTCTGGATATCTTTCTGCCGAATACCCTGCAGGATCATCCATGCCCTTGCCTGTCTCCGGTCTTTTTTCGCTGGCAGTTTTTTCATAATTCCGCTTCCAGTTTCTTCATTTGTTTTCGAGCGTCCTTGGCCCGCTGATATTCTTTTGCCCACAACAGCAGCTTTGCATCCGGCTCTTCAATCACCTCTGCCCCCAAGGGCTGCATAAGTACATGCATTGCCTTGGCGTCATCTATGGCAGCACAGAAGATCACCAGTGAGTTAACAGGCGGAATATGTTCCATGGCCTGAACATTCAGCCACTTCTCAAATGTGGTCATGGTCAACGTCCTGCCATTACCCTTCATCAACCGCACTCCATACCGCTCGGCAAGATCATTCATCCGAGCCAGTATTTCCTCACGAGACCACTGGCTATCCTTGGCTGATAGAGCAATCTACTCCTTCAAAGCCCGGTTGATATTCAGACTCGGCTGATTAAATAAGGAAAGTTGCTTCATGGTCAGATCTTCTTTGGTTCCTTTGCAAATGCCTTCTTTTTTTCACTGTCCGAAACTACCTCGGATCACCATCCAAACTCTGTTGGAATTCTCACATTGTTTTCAGTCTTATTTGCTGCTATTCTTGTTTAAAGATTTCTGTGTAGTTTTCCACAGGCTGATAAGGATGTTTTAGCGTTTAAACGCAACAAAGTCAACGTAATTTCGTTGGTCAAAGTTGGCTTTGCGTTATTTAGTTGCACTTAACATAGAATATCCAATAAATACAATGAGTTGCCATGAACTATGACGGTCAAAGTTAGGCAACGTCACTTGGTCAAAGTTAATAACATGAACATTGACGCGAATATTGATGGTTTTTCACAAAGACTTCTTGCGGTAATTGGTGAAGATAGCCCGCACGCATTTGCGAAAAAGTGTGAAATGGGCGACAGCTCGTTAAGACCATACCTGAAAGGTTCATTTCCACGAATGGACAAGCTGATCACTATGGCACAGGTCGGCAATGTGAATCTAGAATGGCTCGCTACCGGCAAAGGGCCGATGCGGCCAGGAGACAAGCACGTTTTTGATGAAGTAGAGGGAATATCTCACGAAGACTACCGTGGCTTACCAGAGGACAACGAGGCAGAACATCCAGACGAAGACACAGAACACGTCCAGCAGCCACATACGCACATCCCCCAATGGGAACATCCAGACCCGGATATGTTCCACTATGTACCCATGGCAAAGACGAAGCTCTCAGCTGGTGGAGGATCTTTTGTTCTTTCTGAGGACATCTCGGACTATTATGCGTTTAGGAAAATATGGTTAAACAGAGTCGCAAGCAGCCCCAAGCATGTTGTATTAATGGGAGTACAAGGAAATTCCATGTCCCCGACTATCTTAGATAAAGATACAGTCATGATCGACACTGGGCGCATGGAAATAATAGAAGGCATGATCTACGCTATCCGCATCGATCACACCATAATGCTAAAACGCCTCACTCACCGCCCTGGCGGCATAGTCAACGTAATATCAGACAACAAAGAAGAATTTGAAACTTATCAAGCAAAACGAAAAGACATCCATATCATCGGTCAAATAATCTTCTTCAACCGTGACTTGATAAGCGGGACGTGACAAACAACAAGAGGCACTTTGAAAAGCAGTACAGTAGGCTTGCGATAGTTACGCCAAAAACAGATTACATAACATGTGATCCTCAACAGAACCATTCTGCATCTAGTTCTAAATCAAACGCAAAATGTTTCTTTTTCTCTTTTTTTCTCTTTGCGATTTATTCAAAACCATCTTTCACTTTAAATCCAATTTTCTACAACAATACTAAAACCTTTTAACCTTTCTTCCCTTTATCCATAAGGTTTTGTATTAATCACTCCCCCACACAACTCCAAATTATCTATCCTTTTTATATACCTTTCAGTTGTCGCTTACTTCTTAGATCTAAAGACTAATTAGGTAGCTATCACAGAAACATCTTTGCTTGCTAAAAGATTGGCAGTCAAATACCGAATAGCATGAAAGGCATCTTGTTTGTCCCTGCCCTCTTGCCAAGTCATGAAAATCACAATTATCAATCCACATGCAGGACTACGGAAAAACAATTAAACAGCACCCAAATGTTATCCCCTTCGTTCAATCTAAGGCAGCAGTTTTCTGCACTGGAAATAACGGCACACAATTCGATCCCATCAGAAATCTGGACAACACATTCAACATTGATTTTGCCTCTAGTTAACTTCACGACAACCCCTTTAAACCGATTTTCAGCGCTGCACATAGGCTCTGTGGCACCGCTTTGCAAAATAACCGACGGAGCCTTGACCTCGGCTGTAACCAGTTTACCTTGTTTTAAGCCAAGTCTTTCAGCGCTATTATTGGTGATCACCGTGGTGATCAAAAGACCATCGATGGTAGTCAAACCTACACGTGTTTGTATGTCGCCTCGCTGAATGTTGTGAATTTTACCAAAAAAAGCGTTCCGCGCGCTGGTCTTACGCATGGACTCCTTTTCCACGAAAAGCTTTGCAACCTGCTGGATTTCATCTTTGGAAAAGGAAACATAAGCCGATGTCAGATTGGGTGTCGAATGTCCCAACATCATTTGAACTGCCGGTAACGGCATGTTGCTCTGCATCAACTCTACAGCCCGCGACTTGCGAATTATCTCCGGGCCTCCTAATCGTTTTAAAAAACCGCTCCCCTGAGCACGTTCATAAAACTTACGACGCACAAAACCGGGATCTACATTGAGTACGTCCCCCAAAGCTTCCCGAAAAGAAGGTCCTGCTAAAATATTCCTGATTCCACGAGATAGTGCTTCCGAGATCTGCACCTCTCTTGAATCTATGCTTTTGCCAGTAGCACTGCCACGAAAAAGCACAGTATGGCTAACCCAATCTATATCCTCAAACGGATTCAATACCAAAACCTCGTTCAACTTGGCACCAGTGTAGCGGATCAAAAGAAAAATGATCAAAATGCGTTGGCGAGAAAAGTGTATATCTGCACGTGGCGTGCTATCCACCCATTCCCGAAATGACTGCTCCATCCGGTTGAGTTGAGTAGTATCAAGATATTCATCTACATCAGGAATTGAAACGATGCGTCCGTGATCCTTATTTTTTGACAATGACATTGGTGACTCCGGTCGAATCTTCTCTTTTTTTATTTGTGATTTCAAATTGATAGTATCATTTGTAATATTTTTCGCTTAAGAACTGTGCGGTTGGCTATTTCCAGCATAACCACTTCGCAAGACAGACAAAAACAGCTTGACACCTATTTAAACGCTCTGGTATACAGTCACGAATATAATAACATTCGTGACTGTATGTCAAGTCGTACTCGTATTGGAGGTCGCATGTTCTTTCAAACCGCAGGAATCGAAGTCGCTCTCTGGATTCCCCCCCTGGTCGCTTTCGTGATTTCATTTTTCACTTCCATGGGTGGCGTTTCCGGCGCTTTCCTGCTGCTACCTTTCCAGATGTCTTTTCTCGGCTACACAGCCCCTTCGGTGAGTGCCACCAATCAACTGTTTAACATTGTGGCTATTCCCAGTGGTGTCTATCGTTACTGGAAAGAAGGACGTATGGTATGGCCGCTCACTTGGGTCGTTGTAGCCGGCACCTTGCCGGGGGTTCTCATCGGTGCTTTCGTAAGAATCTCCTACCTGCCAAATCCAAAGAATTTTAAAGTGTTTGCAGCTGCCGTACTCTTCTATATCGGCGTCAAGATGATAAGGGATCTGGTGAAGAAAAAATCTGCCAATACCGGCAAAGCAAACAGCGAGAATCGTTTTCAAGAGATGGTGCGTCAGCAGCACTCAAAAAATATGCAGCAGGAACCCGCCAATGATGATTTCTCGACTGTCAAGGTTACTCACTTCAATCTGAAACGACTTGGATACACATTTTATGGTGAAAGTTTTGACGTTTCATTTTGGGGTATCTTTGCCCTCAGCTTACTTGTCGGCATTGTGGGAGGAATCTATGGGATAGGCGGCGGCTCAATTATCGCTCCATTCTTTGTTACCTTCTTTGGATTACCTGTTTACACCGTGGCCGGAGCCGCCCTGATGGGAACCTTCGTCACATCAATCGCCGGTGTTACATTCTACCAAATCATCGCACCGTTTTATCCAAACATATCAGTGGCTCCCGATTGGTTTCTGGGAATTTTGTTCGGAATAGGCGGAATGGTTGGCATGTACCTCGGGGCACGTTGCCAGAAATTCGTACCCGCCAAAACCATCAAATGGATGTTGGCTGCCATTATCATTTTCACAGCAACCAAGTATCTCTCTGAATCTTTAGGGTATTAACATATCAAGAAGAGCCCACCTGTTGCAGGATCTCTGCGGTAAGGAGAAGAACCATTTTGACATTAAAACGTCTGTTGTATCCTCCCCCCACAAAACCTTGTTCCTCCTGTTGCAGCAGACATCGTGACAGCCTGCTTTGGTGATGGCATAATAGCATGCCATGGGTGGGTTTTATTAAAGCCACCTGTGAAAAGGTACTTCAACCTTCAACCAAGCAGTGAATTATCCATCTGCCGCCCTTTCACACTGAAAGTTTCTCCCAGCGCAATAGCGCGACAACCACGATACCTGTCAAAAAACCAGCAGCCAGATTAGAAGCAAGAGTGATTCCGACAATCAACACTATAACAAAAAGATCTTTCCGTGTTTGCATATCGAGAATTGTCAAAGCAAGTTGGGCACCGGCAAATATAAGCAAGACACCAAGCACGGACATGGGCAACAAATTGACAATTGGTAATACTTGAGCCCCGAAAAAAAGCGCTATCACCAAGAAAATCGTGCCAATGATCATATTCGATCCTGCAGTTCGAGCTCCAAAACGATAGCGTGAGGCAAGGCCTCCTGCCCCTTGACACATGGGCATCCCCCCTATAAAGAAACTCCCCAGATTGGCAAGAGCCATGCTGATACACAACCCTTTGTAAGTGACCCGACGACCTTCTTCGGGAAAATACTGGGCCGACAGATCAGCATTGGCGATCACGGCATTTCCAATGGTCATTGGTACCTGTGGAAGTACGAGGAGAAGCAAGGCAAAGCTAAAATCATTGAGTGTTGGCAAACCATAGGGTAACAGCTGCGGCAGAGTAAATCCTATTTCCACTTGAGCCCAACCGTCATGATTGCCAAAGAACACTCCGACTATTATACCAACGCCAACAACCACCACAGCGGCCGGTAGACGTTTATTGTCAAGGAGCAACAGGGTTAACACCCCTAAAATAGAACCGATGACTACTCCAATTGGTAGAAAACCGATGTGTTGAATGAGCAAATGTGGTTCTGCCATTTTTTGCATAATCTGGAAGGATGATGTGCCGAGCATCAATCGTACACCTTGAGACAAAAGCAGGATTCCTGTCGAAAGCTGGACGCCACGAATCACCGATTTTGGAATATTGCGACCAATAACATTGATCAAGCCAGTGGCTCCGATGAGTATCAACATGATAAAAATCCACAGGCAGGATGCTTGAATCTGGACCGCAGTAATACCTGTGGCAATGGCATAAGCGCTTATGACCTTCATCGGTTCAACAGGACTTGTTACTCTAAAGTAAAGACCTGAGAGGATATAAAATGAGCCCACACCAATGAAGATGCCAACAGGATTAAGATGATTGATCATAATCATACCAACAGCCAAGGGGAGTAACGTACCTAAATCTCCAAGAGAACCTGCGAGTTCCATTCGACTGAATTTGAAGTGCTTTGACATAATGATATTTTCCTGTCAGATAAAGAATTGAGCTAACTAACTTGTCTCTCTGTTAAGTAATACTGATAAAAGATAATTAAGCAAATATGAAAAATAGTACCACCAACAACATCTCAACCTGAAACCTTATTCCTCAACCATAAGATACTGTTAAAGGTCATCACTTCGGCACCAGGTATGGTGCAAATAATAAACAACTAAAATTTTCCCCTTGGGATTATCACCAGGAATCCGGAGCCTTGCCCGTTCAGACCGAATTCTTTTTGTCCTTGCCGCAACAACTTCCCCGTCACTCCCTGTGACCTCTTTCAGTTAAAAATCAGACCCACCTGCCAACACCTGAGCAGAGTATTTCCTGGCCCTCTTCCTGGATTCCCAAAAACACTTGCAATAAAAACGGGTTTTGAGCTCTTGGCCTTCACGGTTAACACGCACAATGACTCTCATTCATACGGCAGTAGATGACTGAAGACGCAATTATTCTCGTGAAATGAAGACACAGGCTTTTGATTCATTCTCTCCTTGAACGGATACAGGCAACAGACACTGATTTTCCATCCTTTCGCAAATTCAGAGACATCAGCCAGACCACGGGAAAGAATACCAGAAGAGAATATTATTCACTCCTATCCAAAGCTCCTTGACAGAAAAGGGGGACACGACTATAAAACCACTAATTGACAATACCAGATCTCAAAAATACTTGAAGAAAGGTACCTTCATAATTAGATTTTCATAAAAGCCCTATGAATTCAGGTCTATTTTTTTTTAGGATGAAGTAACAATGGCAGAAATAAATCTGAGACTAATGAAAAAGAACCAGTCTGGTGTCATTAAGGCTGTCAAGGTCAGCGGTGAACTGGGGAGAAGAATTCGGGAAATGGGTCTTGTTCCCGGTACTGAGATCACCATTCAAGGACGAGCACCACTCTATGACCCTGTGGCCATGCGAGTCATGGGCGGAACGCTTACCCTGCGTAACAATGAGGCGGATCATATCGTCGTCGAGATCAGCGAAGAAGGTTGAACCATATCAACACCAGCTTCTTTCAGTAATATTACTGCAACACTTTCCTCGTTCTTTGCCACGACCTCATCCGGTTTCAGTTTCAGGAGCCAACGTCCGACCAACAGTCCTTTTCTTTTTTTTGCATCTTTGTATCTATTTTCTATAAACTGACGTCTTTTTACCTCTCTGGTCTCAGTGACCATGGTTTCAACAAGAAACCATGGTGCAGAAGCAAGGTGCGGACAGAGTTGTCCTTCGGGTTTTTCCACCGGTGTAACCCTCCGTATCAACTGCCCCGGAGCATAATGGGGGCGAATACGGGCAAGGATGAGCCCGGGAAATTGGCGCAGCAGTTCTTCTTCTAATCGGTCAGCCACCTGATCCGCCATCTTATGCGAAGGCGTATGCAAGACCACATCCATATCTACCAGAAAACGCCCTCCCGCATTCCTGCTGAAACACTTCTTCACACGAATAATTCTGGGATACCCTTCCACAAAAGCTATAATTTCCCGTTCTGTCTCTCTATCGATGGAGGCATCCAAGAGATCTTTCAACGCTCCGACTAATAACTGCCCCCCTGCATAGAAAACAAAAAGAGAAACGATGCCTGCTGCAAGCCGATCCACGTTATATCCTAATGGAACGACCAGGAGGCTGAGCAGAACAACTGCGGTGGAGAGTGAGTCAGCAAGATAGTCGCGAGCATCGGCGATCAGAGCCGGAGAATCGAGCCTCCGCCCGGAACGAAGCTGAAAAACGCCAAACCCCAGGGCAATCACAAAAGAAATAGTTGCCACAGGTAAGGCAATTTTTATATCCGGGAGTCCGGCAACACCGAATAAGGCCTGACGTCCTATTTCATAGCCGGCCAAAATAACTGCAATTGAGGTAATCAAAGCGGCAACGGTTTCAGCCTTATACAATCCGTAAGGAAATGCAGGGTGCTCACGTCCCGCCACCCAGATACCGACAAATACGGCAGTGGAGGCAAAGACATCGGTGGCAGAATGGATTGCATCACCAAGCAGCGCAGCCGAGCCGGACAGAATACCGGCTATTCCTTTGCCCAGTGCAAGAAAAAGATTAAGAAAGATGGAAATAGCTGCCTGTTTTCTGGCGGCTGCTAATTTTTTTTGAGATTGGGTAGGAAGCATAAACCGTTTCCTTCTCCTTGATGACGCCGTAGAAACACTTCCCCAACTTCACTGATCCGAACTTGCCGCCACTGCCCTTACCCTGGCCAGATCACCCTACGAAGTTTTTCGAAGTCCTGCATGTAACGCTTTGACCATTCAAGAAACAATGCTATCTTCAATATGCTTTCTCCAGTTCCCTCATACCACATACCGTATTGTCACCGATCTGTCTTTTAAATTATAGGACCATAGCCAGCAAGTTTCCTTCCCTTTTTGACCTCCTTATCTCTCATCAATAACAGAATAAATGAAGCGGAGGCCTTGATAATTCAGTTGACAATAGTTAAAGTTTGGAGTACCTAAACATTGGTATCCAAGGAGAGGAATATGACCCTGAAGGACTTAAATAAAAAATGTCGCTGCTTAGCCAAAAAGATGCATCAGCATACAGCACCACAACACTGTGCCGGAAAACATGGTCCTCTGTCCGAAACCTGTCGCGCCGGAAAGGTAAGAATATGTAAAATCACCGGTGACAGAAAGCTCTGTGCCAGAATGGCCTCTCTCGGTGTACTGGAGGGTGAAGAGGCAGAAATAATCTGCCAAAAAAATGGTTCGCAGTGTCTGCTAAAAATACAGGGTGGAACATTAAGCCTGGACCATATAACAAGCAGCAGTATCATCGTACAATCAGTATAAGAACAACGGACAGCCCTTTTCAGCAGGCTGTCTTTTTTTTGGGTCTCAGTTTTAGGCTCAACTAACAACGGTGGCAATTATGTGGCAGAATGTAATCGTTCTACTTGTTTTAGGTCTTACCCTTTTTTTTATTGGCAGAAAATTATATCATCAATTTCGCAAAGCTGCAGATACATCCCAACAGATTTCCTGCGGTTGCGCTTGTTCCGGTTGCAGTGACAATAAATGTAATAGTCAACCCGTCGCTGACAGCGACAGGGGTAACAGTCCCCCCCCCAGCCACTCACAAATACAAACAAACACCATCATCTCCAGTAAGGAAAATCGTCCCTTTTGATTTTTCCCAATTCCCTGACCCTTTTCAATATCCTATATTCCACCAACGCAGAGAACGATGAAACAACACATTACCATGGCATTAGCAGGCAACCCGAATGCCGGCAAGACCACCCTCTTCAATGAACTTACCGGGGCCAGACAGCATGTTGGGAATTACCCTGGGATTACCGTAGACTATAAAATCGGTCGTTTTTCCTATGAAGGCCAGGAAATCGTTATTACCGATCTTCCCGGGACCTACTCACTGACAGCTTATTCCGTTGAAGAGATAGTAAGCAGAGATTTTCTCACCACCAATCGGCCTGACGTGGTCATCAACATTGTTGATGCCTCTAATTTGGAAAGAAACCTTTACCTCACAACCCAGTTCCTGGAAATGGGAGTGCCTCTGATTATTGCTTTGAATATGATTGATGTAGCAAAAGATCGAGGAATAGAAGTTCGCTATGAAAAATTGGCAGAGTTGCTCGGTGTTCAGATAGTGCCCATCATTGCCAGGTCTGGTGAAGGAACAAAGGAGTTAATCAAACAGGCCCTTGAAGTCGCCCATTCTGAAAAGATATGGTGCCCAAAGGATATTTCCTACGGAGATGATCTTGATGAGGTACTCATGGAGCTCGTCTCTATCATCACCGACTCTTCATTTCTTATTACAACCTACCCTCCTCACTATACCGCCATTAAATATCTCGAACATGACGACCAGATTCTTGCCATGGGCCAGAAAGCTGATCCACTCGTAACTCAAAAACTCGAACAGATGGTGGCCAGCATTTCCGACCATCTGCTCAAGACCATGGACGTATATCCGGAATCCATGATTGCTGACCATCGTTACGGATTTATAAAATCCATTGTCCGCCAGGGAGTCTTGTCCCACAAGTTTGATATAGACCGTCTTTATGCCTCAGATAAAATTGATAAAGTTCTCACCAATCGCCTCATAGGTCCAATTGTCATGCTGCTCATCCTCTTTGGCCTTTACCAGTTCACCTTTTCCTGGAGTGAACTGCCGGTTTCCTTGATGGGGTCATTTTTCGGCTGGCTGGGAGGAGTAGTAGATGCAACTCTTCCTGACGGACCAGCTAAATCAATGCTCATCTCAGGGGTTATTGATGGGGTTGGCGGTGTGTTAGGCTTTGTTCCCCTTATCATGTTCATGTTCTTTGGAATTGCCATCCTCGAAGATTCCGGTTATCTGGCTCGAGTTGCCTTTATGATGGACCGAATTTTCCGTATTTTTGGCCTCCACGGCTCCTCGGTAATGCCTTTTATCGTATCTGGCGGAATAGCTGGCGGCTGCGCAGTCCCTGGAGTCATGGCTACCAGAACCCTACGCTCACCAAAAGAACGCATGGCCACCCTGCTCACTGTTCCCTTTATGAACTGTGGAGCGAAAGTGCCTGTCCTGGTCCTGCTTATCGGTGCATTCTTTACCGATCATCAGGCACTCTATATGTTTCTTTTCACCATGCTGGCCTGGCTGGTCGCCCTTGTGGTTGCCAAATTTTTACGAACGACCGTACTCAAAGGGGAAGCGACCCCCTTTGTCATGGAACTACCGCCCTATCGTTTTCCTACCCTGAGAGGACTTCTCATCCATACTTGGGAGCGGACCTGGCAATATATCAAGAAAGCCGGAACTGTCATTTTGGGAATCTCTATTATTCTCTGGGCATTGATGACCTACCCAGGCCTTCCAGACTCTCAATCAGAGAGTTTTGAAGCAAAACGGACAGTGACAAGGCAGAGTTATCCTCAACCAATCAGGACAGAACTTCTCACCCATAATGAGGAAGCAGGGAAACTGTCCCCAGAAGCACAACAACTGAGAGAAGCACTGACCATTATAGATCAGCAGGAGTCCGGAGCCGGCCTGCGATATTCCATTGCCGGTAAAATCGGAACCTTTCTTGAACCGGTCTCAAGCCTTGCCGGATTTGACTGGCGGACTAATATTGCCCTTCTTGGAGGATTTGCAGCTAAAGAGGTGATCATCTCCACTCTAGGAACTGCCTACTCCATGGGTGAAGTGAAAGTTGATGTATCTGATTCTCTTGGCGAACGGCTGGTCAGAGACCCGCATTGGAACAGTGTCGTAGCAGTGGCCGTATTGATTTTCATCATGTTTTATGCCCCCTGCTTTGTCACTGTTGTCTGTATTGCCAAAGAAGCAGGCTCCTGGAAGTGGGCCTTTTTCTCCATGGCTTTTAATACGACCTTTGCCTTTTTCGCCGCCGTTGCTGTTTTTCAGATAGGCAGTATGCTGGGATAATGCCGCAAGAGGCCAAGCCTGCCCAACAATGCAGACTTGGCCTCCGATGTTACAGCAAGTAACGCAGGATTCTCTGGAAAGAATCCCAGTCTGTTACACGCCAAAAAACCAACTTTGTCAAACTCCTTTCAGGTAACACCATTGTTCTACCCTCCTCAGGTAAGCGATTGTTGCTTGCACAGGATGCAAATCCTAACAATCCAGCAATGGCCCGGAACAAAAAAGCCCGAGCCGAAAAATATTCAGACCCGGGGATTTCCCTTTTTTATCCACAAGATCAGTTGATCACCGATATTCCGCGACGGCAACCACTTCAGTTTCCAGGCAGGTCTTCTGACTTCCGAATCACTCTCCCTCTGCGCCTTCCCAACCAGCATTTCTGACCCCAGCTAGAATAAAAAAAACAACAATTCATTTCCAGGGTATTCAATAACTGTCAGTGGCATGGATGCAGGATTTGTCCTCGGTTACAGCGGCGGGCCCGTCTTCGATTCTCACGAAGTTCCCTTTTCAGTCCTGTTACAGACACCTGAATACAGCTTAAAAATATACTAACGATACTTATCTGTCAAGAACTTCCGGGCCAAAGGCACAACATATTGTATCTATCGCATCGCCAACCCACCACCCGTCGCCGCTGCCCTGAAACACCAATCATGATCCCGATCAATCCCAGACCTCCCCATCTTCTATCGCAAAACCTTTTCGCTGATTCCCAGAGATTCTACAACTCGGGTCTGCACCCAACCATACTCTTCCAGGGCATGAAGGAGCATCTTCTTTTCTACCTCTGCCAGTCGCTGAATGAGGTTTCCACCACTCACCTGGTTTTGACGAACTTCAGGGGGAAGATCTGCAACACGAATCCCCTTACTGCGGACCAGAGTGATGAGAAATTGGAAGAAATACTCATGCGCCCTCACATTCCCATAACAATCATATTAACTTGTTAATTCAATGTATTATTGGAGATATTGATTTTGCTATAAAGCTGTTCCCTATCTTATTTCATACCACACCAAGTCACTCTCTCAGAGGAAGATAAATAAATGGTCGCAACAAGAGTCAAGATGGCGACACCTTTTCCGATAATCGGGTTTCAGTTCGACACCAATGTCGCAAAAGGATATCGACACAAAAAAACCCGCCAGATTTTTCCTGGCGGGTTTTGCAACAAAGCGAAAAAAAGGATTACTGGCTGTCCATCAGAGCTTGCCCACATCGCATCCCTCTACAACCATTCTGACAACCAGGATCATCACAACAGCCCTCGCATTGGCCCATTCCCCGAAAGCCCTGCAAACCATCTTTCTGTGCCTTTATTCGCATGGCATTGTGGAGATCAAACAGCTCTCCGGTTACTTTGCCAATAGCTGCAGAATCAGGTTGCTCAGCACGCATCAATGCGTGCTTCACAGCACGTTTCACAACAATCTCTTTACGAAGATCAAGAGTTTCTTCATAAAACTTATCAAATTTGGCCTTGGTTTCAGCATCCATGGGGGCAGTTATCTGGCCTCTATTCTGAGGACAATTTGCTGAACCTCCACCCATCATATTACCGGGCCCCCAATTTGCAGAAACCTGACAGACTCCGCTCAACCCAATCATGATAACCAAAGCTGACACTGCAACTATCTTTTTCATTACAAATCCCCTTGTTGGCTATTGAAGATAAACACCTGATGTAAGCCGCTCACCTTTATAGGCAAACACCGTGCCACATGACATGAAGGATGGGCGACGTACCGATATTGCCAGAAAGCATAAGACTTCAACCCACATTGGATAATCGCATTATGCTAGCGATGCTGTCTGTCATCCACAAGCCACCCGAATTCGGACAAAAAACACCCTGGCTGACTATCCACGAAGAATGGACCAAATGAGAAGCTGTATGGTCAGATTGAAATACATCCTGCCCCACAACCCGTCTTACCTCTACCAGCCCTGTTCACTCATTGCCAGTCAATGTGACCGGCAATGAGGAAAGGGACAATTTACAGACCAAATCCTCTTTAAAGCAACCTGCGATGCTCACTATTTTATAATTTCTTTTATTCCTCTTAACAACAAAAATGGGAAGGAGGGAACCCACTCCTTTTTGGCGCAAGAGTTGCTGCTCCAGGATGAAACAGCTGGCAAACGTCCCAAATACAGTCCCCTGTTCCCGGTCCGTTTCCAGTACCATCACCAGGACCATTGTCATTCCCGGCCGTAACTGGGAGGATCAGGAAGTGATAAGGAACAAAAACGCTCCAAGGGGAACTGCGAGAAAAAGAAAGAGAAAAACGATATCGCTGTTCTCCTAAAAAAAAGAAAGGTTCCCCTCTCAGCTATACGCTATGAATCTACTAGTGCTTTATCACCTGACAAGATGAAGCTGTTAATCGCCCCAGTATGTTCAGCAGGCCAACAAGATCTCTGTTTCGTTGGGAACCCTGATAGCTGTATGACGGAATATTTCTGACAGAAAAAAGGAAGGCCCTTCTGGAGTTAATCAGAAGGGCCTTGGGAGGGGAAGAAAAAATGAAGTTTCATTTTCCTTTCCTTTTATATTACAACAAACGTGCCAACCCTAAAAAAAAGAACACAATCAATGAGAATAACTCAACTTATCATCAGTTTCTTTTTTCCTTTCACAAAACCCATGCCACAGATGTGTTTCTTTTTTACCCGCCTTTTGTGGCACCTGTATAGTTTCTACCCACCAGAGTTCATTTCAGATCAACATCGTTAGGTGAAACTGGAAAGTGGGGCTGGTCCGCAGCACCGGGATAACACCACATACCTGCAACCCATTACCAGGATGGGGAAAATGTTTTTTGGGCCTGTAACGCAGGAGATAGTGCTTGTCTGCTTCACAGTAGATTTTGACGAGAAATACGGCCTGCCATTCAGAGGCCTACAGCACGTAACACCTTTGTACCTGACAGGAAATGACTCAGAGAATATTCACCTCGATCACAGAACCGCCTCGGCGCCGATCTCCTGCTCCTTCCACTCCAGGTATCACAGCATGAACCCCACCAAAATAGACCCCACAGGACTTCCATTCATTGACCTCTACCCTATGACGCAAGCAGTTAACCGCCTCAGGAGGAAATCCTGGTTCAAGCTGAACTTTTTCACCATCCCAATACAGACGAGGAGCGTTGACGGCCTCCTGAATCGTTCGCCCAAAATCCACGACCTGAGTCAGAACCTGGCTCACAGCAGTTCGAATTCTTTTAGAACCACCACTGCCAATGACCAGACAGACCTCTCCATCCTTGATCAACAGAGAAGGCGACATCATCGAGCCAACGCGCTGCCCCGGAGGAATGGAATGAAAGCCCTGGGGATGCAAATCATCCTCCCCCATCATATTATTCAGCATCACCCCACTGTTTGGGACAAAATAACCGGAACCTTCTCCATTGGAGCAGGTCATGGCAGCGCAGTTTCCATCCTTATCAGCAATGGAAATATGGGTAGTCCCTCTGGAAAAAAGCCGAATGTCCTCTCCTCTCCGAGGCAGATATTCATTGTTTTGTAAAAAATTTTCCAGATCGGCAGGGGTCAAAAACCCCGACTTCCGTCTCAATTCCACTTCCTGCATCAATCCCGTGGTATGAAGAAGATACTCCGCTGAGCCAAACTCGAAAGCTGGAGAATTCTCCAGAGAAAGCAAGGACAGGGAAAGACCCACCAATGGACCTCCCATGGATGGTTGAGAAGAGGTGAGAAACTGATAGTCACGAAAAGGAACCGCCAATGGAGTTCGCTCTCTTACCTGATAGGCGCCAAGGTCTTCTCGGGTAAGAAGCCCCTGATTTTCGATCATATCCTCGCCCATGCGGGCAGCCATCTCACCATGATAAAAATTGTCTCCCTTATCGACTGTTATTTCTTCGAGAAAATCCGCCAGAAGCTGATTCCTCAACTGATCATTTTCCTGCAGATAGTTCCCATCCGGTTCATATATTGCCTGTCCTGCAGGGAAAAGGGTCATAATGGGATGAAGTAGTTTCAGAAAATAGGCCTGACTGCTATTGAGCCGGTGCTCCCTGGCAAGCTCTATGGCAGGAGCAAGCACTTCAGCAAGATCCATGAATCCAAGGCGACGATGGATATGCAGCAGTCCTTTCAGGGTTCCAGGTACGGCTACAGCCCCTAACCCCACATTAAAATCCTGTTGTGATCCGGAAAATTGAACGGTCACCGGGAAAAAATGGGGCTCGATCAAGGCAGGACCGGAGCCAAGCCCTGGCGTATCGACAAAAAAATCAAAAAATAGATTTTGTCCCTGCGCGGCTGAGTGGCCAACAAGGAATCCGCCTCCGCCGAGACTGTTCAGAGCAGGTTCTACAGCACTGGAGGCAAAACCTGCGGCCACCACCGCATCAAAGGCATTTCCTCCAGCCCTGAGCACGGTTGCAGCTGCCTCGCTGACCAGGGGATGACCAGTGGCCGCTATGGACTTTGTATATTTAGAACTCTTCATTTCTAGACAAAAGACCTCTTTAAATCAGCAGGGGACAGCTGTTCTGCAGGCACGCTCTCTCTTCGGATCAAATGGCTGCGGCCAAACACTTAGGAACAGATAGTCATTGCCAGAATTCCCGCTGTAATTGCTGGATAACTTTTCTAAAATCCTTATGCTCGGCATATACTCGCCGTTGACAATCAGCGCCCGTTCCATCTTTCAGAATCCTGTCCACCATCCGAACATATCGCTCCGAACCAAAGCGTGTTACCAGGGGCTGTATTTTCTCAAGCAGACGATCCACTGCCTCACGCAGTTGCATCCGTCCTCCGCCAAGATAGCCCAGTTGATCAATAAAAGTCCCCTCCAGACCATAGCGCACGGCCTGCCATTTATTCCACCGCAGGAGCTCCTGCCTGCAGGGCGTTGTTTGCAGAGAAGACTCGGCAAGGGCGGCAACAAAAGACTGGATAAGTGCAGTGAGCCCCAGAATATCAGCAAAGCGAGTGGGCAGATCACAGACCCTGATCTCCAAGGTGCCAAACCCCGGATGAGGCCTGGCATCCCACCACAAATCCTTGATAGATTCTATCACCCCAGCCTCTTTGAGCGTTGTGATCTCCTCGAGAAAACTATCCCAATCTCCAAGCTGCTCATAACTTCCAGCCAGGGGCAGGGCCTCAAACAACTTTGTCCGGTAAGACATGAGTCCAGTATCTTCTCCATGAAAAAAAGGAGAAGATGCAGAGAGGGCAACAAAGAGTGGAAGATAGGGCTGCACCCTATCACATACTCTGACGGCCGTATCGCCGTCAATCATACCCACATGGACGTGAAACCCCTGTGAGATAAAACGGCGCCCGACAATCTGCAACTCCGCCATGATGCGTTCATACCGTTCATCCTTGGTCAACATCTGATCTTCTGATCGGGCAAATGGGTGCAGAGATGCAGCATAGAGGAGACAATGGTTCTCCTCAGCCAGCTCTTCGGCCATGGCACAGGTCTGCAGCAGGTCATTTTCAACATCTCGAACAGAGCGACAGATGCCTGTGCGAATTTCGAGGATAGAGCGTATCCATTCGTGGGTAATGCGAGGTCGGAGAATCGGTGGGGCCGTGGCAAGAAGGACTGGAGCCAGGGGGGCAAGATTCAGGCTTTCCTTATCCAGAGTCTGAAATTCAAGTTCCACTCCCAAGGTATAGGAACGGCTTGAAACAAATGTCAACGGTGGAGCTTTGGCACCGGGCATCATTGAGACTCCTTAGTGCTGATTATGGCGACACATTCTCCTGTAAAAATGCCAAGGCTACCTGGGCATACCAGGCAGCACCTGTGGCCAGGACTGCTTCATCAAAGTCAAAGGTCGAACTATGGGCTGGACCCGTCTCTGCTGAGATATTCGCCCCAAAACGAACCAGACAGCCATTAACCTTCTGGAGGTAAAAAGAAAAATCCTCCCCTCCAAGGCTCGATGGCCCCTGAGAGAGGATACTGTCTTCAGGAATCACGGCAGCTGCTGCCCTGCGGGCCACCTCTGTTGCTGAAGCACTGTTGACCACTGCCGGCAGGAAGTCGGGAAATTCCAGATGGGCAGCCACTGCATAGAGGGAAGAGATACCCATGACCATTCTTTCCATCCCAGCCAGGAGTCTGCTGCGCGCCTCAGGATGGGTGGAACGAATAGTCCCTTCCAGGATGGCTTCTTCTGCTATGACATTATGGGCGTCTCCGGCCTGGACACGTCCAACAGTAAGCACTGCGGCTTGATTGGGATCCACTTCTCTGCTGACCAGCGACTGGAGGGCGGTTATCAGAGTTGCTGCAGCCACAATGCTATCCCTGGCTTCATGGGGCCTGGCGGCATGACCACTACTTCCCTTTAACCTGACAATAAAGGGATCAGCATAGGCACAGATTATACCTTCATCTACGGTGATACTTCCCGTGGGATAATGGGTGTCGATGTGCCCCCCAAAAATTGCATCCAACCCATTGACAGCACCTTCTGCGACCATTTTCTCAGCACCGTTGCCACTCTCCTCTGCTGGTTGAAAGATAAACCTGACCCGACCAGGAAGATCCATTTTTTTTAGCAGTGCTGCAGCCCCCAGGAGCATTGCCATATGACCATCGTGGCCACAGGCATGCATACTTCCACTCACCGTGGAGGCAAATGGCAAACCCGTTCGTTCCCCAATGGGAAGAGCGTCCATATCTGCACGGAGTCCAACGATCCAATCGCTATGGGCAGGACCAATTTCAGCCAGGACACCGGTCCCGGCCACACCTGGTCGCGGACTGATCCCAAGTTCACTCAATTTTTCGCAAATATAGGCAGCGGTCTTAAATTCCTGGAAAGACAATTCCGGACTCTGATGGAGGTGGTGACGAATCGTCCGCATCCAGTCGAAGAGTTCAGATCCGACTATCTGCGGATATCCATTTCCTTGCTCCATCCTGATCTCTCGTAACAGATTCCCAGAAACACATACAGTTCTCTTCCCAATCGGTACTCAATGGGTCTAGTATCTATTCAGGCAATGCCCAATAATTGGCAAACAACAACCATGTAACTGTTTATATTTACTTCGTTTATTCTATTCGGATAGAGCCGACATCTCTCTCGTCTGGCTCTGCCTCTTCCTGCCCCAGATCCTCTTCCAATACTTGCTCTCTGGCCTGGCCCTGACCATCTGGTACACCAGTTGCAGTTTTTCTAATAAGCGGTGGAACATCTTTAACTACGTAGTTTCCTTCTGTTTCTTCTTCTCTCGAGTCCTTTTCGAGGCGTGACCATCCCTGGCCAAGGGGTTGTTTGAATACCCCTATCACCCCATCCTGAACTTCCATGAAGGAAACCAGTTCCCAACCGAACTTTCCGAATTCATTGAGTGATAACTCTATTTCAGACTCATCCAGAAAGGCATTGCCGAGGATCCCCTCTTTTTTCAAACCAAAACGGACTGTCTTATAACTCCAACGCATTATTCCTCTCCTGGGGATACTGCTCAAGGGACAAGAAACTCATCATCCTTAAATTGACCTTCGTACACCTTTCCATTGGCCAGAACCAGTTTGCCGAACCCGTTTCTTCTTCCTCCGGAAAATTCCCCCTCATAGCGACTGCTATCTGCTGAAAGAAGCTGGCCCTTGCCATGGGGCATATCATCACGGAACTCTCCACTATAGACACTCCCATCTGCATAGGTTAACACCCCCCTGCCCTCAAAACGGCCTATATTAAAGTGGCCTTGGTAATGGCTCCCATCACTGAAAAAATAATTCCCTATCCCCGAAAAATGATCCTTTTTCAGCTCACCAGCATACCGGGAGCCGTCAGGGTAACTGAATATTCCTGTTCCCTCTTTTTTCCCTTGGACAAATGTTCCCTCATACCTGCGTCCATTACTGTATTCATATGTTCCAGTGCCGTGCAGTTTTCCTTGTCGAAATTCTCCCTCATAGGTATCGCCGTTACTGTATTCAATCTGTCCGTCTCCATCCATGAGGCCATTTTTCATCTCGCCCTGGTAGAACATGCCATTGGGATAGAGGAACTCGACTCTGCCCTGCAACGGTTTTTTATTGCCTGCCGTACACACTCTCCCCTGATTGAGGATATGCTTTTCTGCAGCAGGCACCACTTGTGTCTCTGCCTTTTGCGGAACGACGACCAGCTTCTGCTCTTTCACTTCCTGAATCTTCTTATCTTTCTGAACCTCGCTGATCTTTTCTTGGAACTCCTCTTTTGTTACGGGCTTCCCGTCTACAAACTCTCCACTGAACCTTCGACCATCGGCACCAACAAGCATCCCCTGGCCATGGGCCTTGCCATCACGGAACTCACCTTCATAACGGGAACCGTCGGCATAAAAGTGTTTTCCCTGGCCATGGCGCTGATCCTGAAAGAACTCCCCCTCGTAGCGGCTGGAGTCTGGATAATAGAGAATTCCATATCCCTGTTTCTTACCATGAATAAACTGTCCCACATAGCGAGTCTTGTCGATATAGTTTAATTCACCGTTCCCATGCCTGTAATTATCGAGAAACTGGCCGCTGTATTTTCGACCATCACCATAAACGAGAATGCCTTCACCATTATAGGCATCTCTGGCAAAAGAGCCCTCATAACGATTCTTATCGGCTCCTTCCCACACCCCTTGGCCATGACGTTGCTCGTTAAAAAAATAACCTGTATATCTGCTGCCGTCGGCATAGGTTTTGATTCCCCTGCCCGCAGGTTTACCATTATGAAATTCACCCTCGAACCAGGTTCCATCTGCATAGGTGAGCTTGCCCTGTCCTTCAATCAGATTGTTCCTGAATTCACCCTCATAATGACGTCCATCGACAAAAACAAGCCTTCCTGTTCCATGGTAGCGGCCAAGGACAAATGCCCCGCTGTACTGCGACCCGTCTCTGAAAGTGAGAACGCCTTCTCCATCTATGACGTTATCGTGAAACGTTCCCTCATACCTGCGGCCATCAGGGCTGGTGAGAACACCTTTTCCATAGTATCTCCCATCCTTCAGCTCCCCTCTATATTCCGTGCCATCAGAAAAACTAAGAACTCCTTTGCCATGAAGACGTCCGTCTTTAAATTCACCACTATAGCGTCGGCCATCCTCATGGACCAGCGTACCAGAACCGTTCCGACAATCCCCTTCCACACACTCTCCCAAGGCCATGCCTGACCAGAGAAGTAAAAGCCCGCACAACAGTCCAATTATTTTTTTTCTACTCTGCACCAACAATCCTCTTGTAGACAATACTGCTCTTCAATTACGAGTAAGCCTTTTTGACTTCTTCGGCAATAATCTTGATTCCCTTTGCTACCTGCTCTTCATCCTGGGAATAAGTCACCCGGATACATTCGTCACGATGTTTCCATCCTTGCTTCAATCCGGGAAAAAAGAAATGGCCGGAGACAACCAGAACATTTCTTGCTTTCAATCGTTGATACAGGTTGTGACTGCTGATGGGCAGATCTTCGAACCAAAGCCAGAGAAACATTGCCCCTTCTGGTTTGTGTATCCTGTAGGGGGTACCTGCCAATTCCTTCTGAAAGAGGGATACAGCCTTTTCCATTTTATTCTGATAAAATGGCCTGATCACCTCCCGACTGAGCTTCAGGACCTCCCCAGTTTCTACCATTTCCTGGGCAAGCATTGCCCCAAAACTCCCGGTAGCCAGGTTCATAATAGCATTCATCCCCGATACCGCCTTGATTATCTCTTTACGGGCTACAATAATTCCCGTTCTGGTTGCCGGCAGGCCGAGTTTTGACAAAGAGAGACAGACAACGATATTCTCATTCCAGACCGGCTTGGCTTCACTATAGATAATGCCAGGAAACGGTACACCATAGGCGTTATCGAGGATCAGGGGCACATCATGCTTGCGGGCAAGGACATCAAGGGCTGCGATTTCCTCATCACTCATCACATTGCCGGTGGGATTGGTCGGCCGCGAAACGCAGATTGCCCCGGTTTCATCCCCTATTTCCAGATTGGCAAAATCCACATGGTATTTAAAAAACCGTTCTGCCAGGAGTTCAATACGAGGTCTGCTGGAGACAAAAAAATCATCGCCGTGACCAAGGTCGGCATACCCTATATATTCTGGAGCTAAGGGGAGACGGATCTTCTTGACTCCACCGTCCCGATAGGGACCGGCAAACATATTGAAGAGGAGAAAAAAACCGGCCTGACTGCCATTGGTGAGACAGATATTCTCAGGGCCGAGATCCCAGCCGTACTCACGGTGGAGAAGTTTTGCCAGGGCCTCCCCGAAATCTTTCTCACCCTGAGGCGGATCATAGACACCGATGAGCTTTTGAAACGATCCCCTATCAGCAGCAAGGGCCTGCAAGCGTTTCTGCATGACGTCCTGAAACCCGGGAATATGTCCGGGATTACCGCCACCCATCATGATCATGTCATCACCACCAGTAGCCAAGGCATTACCAAGATCATCCATCAGGCTGAGAATACCGGCGCCGCTGGTGTACTGTTCTCCAAAAAGTGATAACTTCATTCTCTCCCACCCTCAGAAGGTGTTGTTATACTGTTTTTCAGCAAATCCTGCTGATGACTTCCGCAACTGATCATTATTCTCCTCTCTTTCGATGTAACGTTACCTGCTCACCTGCAATACCCCAGTTATCGGTCTCTACCTCATCGATAACAACAACAGTTGTTGCTGGATTTTTATTCAAGACTTTCTTTAATAATGCAGTTACGCCAACGATTAGTTCAGATTTTTGTTCGGCAGTGACACCTTCTTTTGTCACTTTAATATTCACATAAGGCATTTCGATTATCCTTTACAGGGACTCATATATTCTCGGTTAACTCTCGGCAGATCGGGTCAAGCCACTATTCCGCCCCTGGAACCACCAGTATCAGTATGCTTCTTTTTTGAAACAAAGAGCTGGCATTCAATCCCTGAAGAGGCAAACACCACTGCTGCCGGATTCTGGGCAGACTTAAAACCTAACCCCCTGCAGCCATGAGGTTTGCTGGGATTATGGGTAACAAAATAATGGACACACTGTATACAGCTTGGACGACCGGACATTGGGCTATAATTCTTCTCAAAAAATATGAAATAAGATCATTATCAATAATGATGACAGGGTAAAAATAGTCAAGAATAGCATTTTTTCCAAAAAGTGCCAAAAAAAGAGAAGCATCCCGCCAGGACCATGCAAACTTGAGCAAAAATACTCCCTGAAGCAAGGGGCTTGATCAGGTTTTCCTGGGGTTCGCCCTTGAGTATTAGTACCTTCGAAATTCTTTTCGTGTTTTTTTGAAAAGAATTTCTAAGGTACTTTCACCCCGCAAGGGGTTACTGTACTGAGTGCCGACTTACCGTTCATCAACGGTATTAGCTTCCCTCCAGCACCTCCAAGACACATCGTTCTCTTAAACTCTCAGCATCACATTATCCAGCACAGCTCTATTCAACAAGTGCTTTTTTCAACTGCAGGAAACCATGGCTGATTTTTGCCACTTTCTCTATGAATGAAGACAGGATAAACAAGAAAAAGCGAAAGACATCCATTGAGGAATATTGAAATAATGACGAGGGTGAATACTGAGGAAGAAAAGAAATCTCTAACCTCAACCAATTGTCAAAAGACAAAAACCCGGAATGAAAATTTCCGGTCCCCCCTGTTCCTTCCCAGACAATTTGGTGGACCAGAAGGAACTCGGAAAACAGACCAGTGACAAACCATTTTCTCCCTCCCGTCCTCAAAAAAGATGCCCTCCGGTTACCTTCCTTTGTAACTATTCAAGTAGTGCTCAACAATTGGAAAACAACCGGTCTGTAACTGTTTAGCAATGCTTTATATTCGTTCAGTTAGGACTTCGAAGCATACTAGTGCTATTCGAGAAGACCTAACTGGACGAAGATGAAGTGCTGCTGAATAGTTTCCTTCCTTTTTACTCACCCAAAAGCTCTTCAGATATCCTCGCCATCCTTTCCGGGAATAGACTGTAACTGCGAGTTGCAGCTGCTGCACATTGTACCACCGTTCTGATGGCACATACCGGTAAGCCCGTGCCTTGTTTTTCCCTGTCTTTTCTTGCAGTAGCTGATAAGGACCACAACGAACACAATGAGGGAGAAGGTAATAAGCAACGTTATAAGAAAAACAAGTACCGAGCTGGTCATAAGCAAACCTTAATCATCTTTCGCGTCCCTTTCAGCAGTTAACCGAAGTTATCTGCATGGATGTTTCCCTTTTCAACGCCAAGATTTTCAAGCATCTCAAATACAGCCTTGGACATCGGAGGAGGCCCGCAGATATAATAGTTTATGTCTTCAGGAGCCGGATGATCATTGAGATACTGGTCAAGCACTACAAGATGAATAAAACCGACAGCCCCCTCCCAGTTATCCTCAGGCTGCGGGTCGGAGAGGGCAAGATGGAAGGAAAAATTGGTATGTTCTCTGGCCAGTTGGGTAAACTCATCATCATAAAAAACTTCCCCCAGACTCCGACCGCCATACCAGAAGGAAACCTTACGTTTGGTCTGCCGGGCCTTAAAGAGATCAAAAATATGGCTGCGCAGAGGTGCCATTCCTGCACCACCACCTATCAGCATGGCCTCGGAATCGCTGTCATCCATGAAAAAATCGCCGAAAGGACCAGCTATGGTGACCGCATCACCGGGACGCAGGTTAAAAACATAGGAAGAAACCTGCCCCGGTGGTATGCCCCCATCACTTCTCGGCGGCGGACTGGCGATGCGCACATTCAATTTAATTATGCCCTTTTCTCCCGGATAGTTGGCCATTGAATATGCCCTGCTCACTGGAGTATGGACATGAGATTTATATTGAAACATCTTGAACTTGGTCCAATCGGAAAGAAACCGTTCATCTATATCGAAATTGGCGTATTCGAGGGTATGGGGAGGCACCTCAATCTGAATATACCCCCCAGCCCGGAAATTGACGTCCTCGCCCTCAGGAAGATCAAGGACAAGTTCTTTGATAAAGGTTGCCACATTCCTGTTGGAACGGACTATGCATTGCCACTTTTTGGCCTCAAGTGCTTCCGCTGCCACTTCAATCTCCAAATCGCGTTTAACCGGGACCTGGCAGGAGAGTCTCATACCTTTTTTTGCATCCCTGTTATTGATCAGAGATCTCTCAGTGGGCAGGATACTGCCGCCACCCTTCTTCACTACACATCGACACTGCCCGCAGCTGCCACCACCGCCACAAGCCGAGGAGAGAATTATGCCGTTATCTGCGAGGGTCGTCAACAGTTTGCCTCCAGGGGAGGCAACGACCTGTTTCGTGCCATTGATTTCAATGGTAATTTCACCGCCTGGCAAAAGCGTCTTTTTGGCAATAACGATGAGGGTGACCAAGACAAACTGAATCCCTAGAAAGCAAAGCACCCCATAGACTATTTCATTCATTTGCCTGGCCCTGTGGTCTCGGCAGTATGTCTGGCAAACTGCTGACTCGTATTGAAGAGTACCATCTGAGATACTCTGTTTTTCAATATTCCCATTCCTCTTTCCTCATGCCAATCCCCTGACGGAGCAAGGCAGCTTAGTACCTTAGAGATTCTTTTCGTGTTTTTTTGAATAGCATGCCGGAAGGTAATTTTCCCCCTCAAGGGGGGTACTGTGCTGAGTGCCGGCTTACCGTTCATCACCGGTATTAGATATCCATGCCTGCCAATCCCATAAAGGCGATGGCAATGAGGCCGGTGGTAATGAAGGTGAGGCCGAGGCCACGCAGCCCTGCAGGTGGATTAGCATATTCCAGCCGTTCCCGGATTCCAGCAAGACAGACCACTGCCAGGAAAAATCCACCTCCGGCACCAAAACCGTAGGCCACACTCTCGCCAAAACTATAATCACGTTCCACCATAAAGAGGCTGCCACCAAAGATTGCACAGTTTACGGTGAGAAGCGGTAAGAATATTCCCAGGCTGTTGTACAAAGCGGGCAGGAAACGATCGAGTACCATTTCGAGTATCTGGACGACACCGGCAATGACAGCAATATAGGTAAGCAGACCAAGAAAGGTGAGGTCAAGATCGGGCTGGCCGGCCCAGGCCAGTCCACCGGGTTTAAGCAGGTGATTGAGGATCAGATTATTAATGGGAACGGTGATGACCATGATAACCAGTACTGCAGCACCGAGGCCGGTGGCGGTTTTGACCTGTTTGGAAATGGCCATAAAGGTGCACATCCCGAGAAAGAAACTCAAGGGCAGGTTTTCCAGGAATATGGCTCTTAAGATGATATCGAAATAATGGCTCATCAGCTCTTCTCCTGTTGTTCCGGGTCAATACTTCGCAGAAGCCAGATGAGCAGGGCTATGAGAAAAAAGGCACTGGCAGGGAGGACCAGGAGGCCATTTCGCACATACCAGCCACCCTGGCTTACCAACGGCAGAACTTCGAAGCCGAACAGGGTGCCGGCTCCCAGGAGTTCTCTGACAAAGGCCACTGCCATCAGAATGAATCCATAGCCGAGACCATTTCCTATTCCATCAATAAAACTGGCAATGGGTGGATTACTCATGGCATAGCCTTCGGCTCGCCCCATAACGATGCAGTTGGTGATGATCAAACCGACATAGATGGATAACTTTTTGGACAGTTCAAAGGAGTAGGCCTTGAGAATCTGGTCTACCAGGATAACCAGAGTTGCAATTACAGTTATCTGAATACCAATGCGAACGCTGCTGGGTATCTGAAAACGGACAATTGAGATTATCAAACTCGAAAAGGCCACCACCAGGGTCACACAGACAGACATGACAAAGGCAGTGCTCATCTGTCCGGTAACGGCTAAAGAAGAACAGATCCCGAGCACCAGTAACGCTATGGGATTACGCTTGAAAATCGGTCTGAGAAAGAGCTCCGCTCTGGTTTCAGCCATTGGAATTATCCCTCTTTTGCAGTTGTCTGAAATAGGGTTTGAAGCCATGATCTCCAAACCAGAACTCCAGCAGATTGCTGACCCCTTTGGAGGTAAGCGTTGCCCCGGAAAGGCCATCGATCTGATAGAAGGCCTGATCTCCGCTTGCAACGACCTTCCCCTTGATGACCTTCAGTTCCATCTCGCCTTCTGGGTTATAGAGCCTTTTTCCCTGCCACCCCTCATTCCATCTTCGATTCTCTATTTCCCCGCCAAGCCCAGGTGTTTCACCATGCTCGTAAAAAGAGACCCCGCGGATTGTGCTCAAGTCCCCAGCAACCGCGACGTAGGCATACATGGTTGACCACAGCCCCTTGCCGCGGACCGGCAGGATAATCTGCTCAAGCTGTTCACCATGTTTGACCAGGTAGACAAGAGAGTATTTTTCCAGACGGCGCATTCCAGCGATATCAACCTTGCTGTCGAGAGGATGTCCGCCGTCTTCACGAAGTGCAGCCTTTAGTTGCCTGTAGGACGCGGGATCTATTTCCTCCGCAGGCACATAGCGACCTGAAGCCAGTTCCACGACCCGCGTCTCAATGGAAGCAAAGAGTTCTTCAACACTCTTCCCTTCTCTATACAGCCCGGCGGCATAAAGAATATTCTTTTTCTGGTCCAGCAGTCGATTGGCTTCCTGCAGGGGACGGAGCTTCACTGCGGCACCGGCAACCAACAGCGAACAGACAAAGGCGAGGAGAAGAGCTGAGTAAAAAGGTTTGGCAGCAGATGCTTCAGCCATGACGTAATTTCCTCCTCTTTATATTGGCCTGGATGACAAAATAATCAAACAGAGGAGCAAAGACATTCCCGAGAAGAATTGCCAGCATAACCCCTTCAGAATAGGCAGGGTTAGCCACTCGAATAAGAATGGCCAGCCCTCCAACCAACAGTCCGAAGAGCCATTGTCCAGTGGCTGTATGGGCGGCGGAAACCGGATCGGTGGCCATGAAGACCAGACCGAAGGCAAACCCTCCCAGGACCAGATGCCAGTGAGGTGGGATATTATACATGGGATGAACAGCACTGCCCTGGAGCCAGAAAAATCCGCTACAGATCAGTCCGCCCAGAAGCATTGACAGCATAATCCGCCAGGAAGCTATACCGGTAATGAGGAGAATAAAGGCACCAAAGAGACATGCCAGTGTCGAGGTCTCCCCCATGGAACCTGGCACCGTGCCGAGGAAAGACTGCAACCAGGTAATGGAAACAGAGTCCATGATCTCTCCAGGCCTGGCCCCGGCGAATTGGCTGAGAGCGGTGGCACCGGTTATGCCATCCACAGCAGTCCAGACCTGATCGCCAGACATCTGCGCGGGATAGGCAAAGAAGATAAAGGCCCTGGAGACCAAGGCCGGATTCATGAAATTCCGGCCGACACCTCCGAAGACTTCCTTGGCAAAGATGACACCAAAACTGATACCGATGGCGACCTGCCAGAGGGGAATGGTGGGCGGCAGGATCAGGGCAAAGAGAAGACTGGTAACCAGAAAGGCCTCGGAAAATTCATGGCCCCTGATCAGAGTAAATAAGCCCTCCCAGAAAGAGCCAACAACGAGGGTAACCAGATAAACAGGTAAAAAATACAGTGCCCCATGAACAAAGTTGGCAAGCATGTTTTCCGGATCGCAGCCGACAAAAGACAGGAGTGTCCCTCGCCAGCCATCCGGCCCGGAAAGCCCCAAGACCTGGATGGCTGAGTTGGCCTGATATCCCGTGTTCCACAGTGCCATCAATACACAGGGCATCAGCGCAATAATCACCGTGCTCATTATCCGTTTCAGATCTATCGAATCCCGGACATGGGGAGCCGTTTGAGTCTTTTGATTGCTGCCAAAGAGGAAAGAATCAACAGCCTCGTACAGTGAGTAGTAGCGCGCGAAACGCCCTCCCTTTGCAAAGAAACGGCCAGCATCTTCCAATATCTTACTCAGTGCTTTCATGGTTATCTTCTTCCCTTTACCTTTGAGAACTACAGCCTTAGCCGCCCAGTTCAATGGTTGTCAGCACCTGACGCAGTACAGTGCTGAATTCATTTTTTCCGGGACAGACAAAACCGCAGAGTGCCAGATCTTCTTCAATCAACTCAAGGCAGCCAAGGTCTTTTGCTTTTTCTGTATCTCCGGTAGAGAGAGCCTTCAACAATGAGGTGGCGATAATATCAAGGGGCATAACCTGCTCATACGTGCCCAGCGGGTATATTGCCCTCCTCCCTCCCCAGAGCGCGGTATTCATGGGAAGGCAGAGATTTTTTTTCAGTGCTGAGAGGAAGACAGATTTGATGGAAAACCGATCCCTTCCAGGCAGAGCCCAATTAAAAAAAGCTCGACCACTGTCATCTTCAAGAACCGATACCTGATTATGATAGCGGCCGAGGAAGCTATTATTGCCGCTGGCCTCGCGGCCATCGAGTACTGATCCGGAGAGGATTCTCAACGCTCCCCTGGCAAGTTCCTCTTGACAGAGTTCAGGAAGACAGGCACCGGGACGGGTGATGACCAGAGAAGGGTTGGTCACCGCTGGACCGGCCAGGGAAATTATCTTTTCAGTGAACAGGTAACCGCTGTTGAGCAAATGACCGACACCAATAATATCCTGATAACCGATATGCCAGACGGTCTTCTCCTCATGAACAGGATCGAGAAAATGGATATGGGTTGAAGGCAGACCGGCCGGGTGAGGTCCATGGAAGACTGAGTACTCAAGACCATAGAGCTCTTCGACCGGTAACAAGTGATCCCTCCCGGAACAGTAATGGATCGGTACAGAAAGGAATTGACGGAGCAGCCTCAACCCCAGGCCATATTCCTTTTCATACCTGGCAATACTGAGCTGCGGATCTGCGGCCAGAGGAGAAGTGTCGATGGCGGTAATAAAGAGGGAGTGCGGGAGCGAATCCACCGCTGGAATCTTGCCATAGGGACGGGTACGAAAACTGGTCCACATCCCGGAATCAATCAGCAGGTCACGGATTTTTTCCGGCTCCATCTTTGCTATTGAATGACCTGAAGGGGCTAGGAAGCAGATGTTTTCCTCTCCCCCCAGTTCAATAACAAGCGATTCAAATTTTCGTTTTGGGCCTCGGTTTATGGCCACTACTGTGCCGCAACCCGGAGAGGTAAATTTGACCCCCTTGTTTTTTTTATCGACAAAAAGCAGCTGACCAGTTTTGACCCGGTCCCCCTCCTTAACCTCCATTGTCGGTTTCAAGCCGATATAATCATCACCGAGAAGGGCGACATGTTCGAGCACATGTCCCTCTCGTACCACTTGCCCGGGATGTCCCGAGATGGGAAGATCAAGCCCTCTGCTTAGCTGAATTGTTTTCATATCAGGCGAAGAATCCCGCAGTATTGAAGTGGCTGAGTTTCTTGTCAACGACATAGCCTTCACAGCCAGGCATGGACCTGACAAGGTCAAGACCGTCATTTTTCCCCAGGACCATGACAGCAGTGGCCAGGCCATCAGCCAGGGCGACAGTGGGAGCTGTTATGGTACAACTTGCCAGTTCCTGGGGGGAAAAGCCACTTCGCGGATGAACAATATGGTGATGTTTCAGATCTGGGGTGAAGGCCTGAAGATAATCACCGGAAGTGGCCACTGCCTTATTGCTCACTTCAATAACCACCGGTTTGTCTTGTTGCTGTGGTCGAGGACTGCGGAGTCCGATACGCCAGGGTAAGCCCTGCTCCTTCTGACCAGAGACCATCAAATCCCCCCCCGCTTCCACATAGACATTGGTAAAACCGTAGCTTCTCAACGTGGAGACACCCTGATCAACGATATAGCCTTTGCCTATCCCATCCAGAGAAATCCCCATCCCATCCTTGGCAAGGCGGACCATATCCTTATCCAGAGACAGATTTTCATAGCCGACAAGCCCTCTTGCAGTGTTTAGATTCTGCTCATCGGGATGATCATTTTGGCCACGGAGCGACTCATGCATCTGTAAAAGTGGCAGAATTGTCACATCAAAGGCACCAGAGGTCTTTTTACTGATACCTTCAGCCAGGCGCAGGACATCTAAAAGATGGGGACTCGGATTGGCAAGACTGCCGCTCCTGTTCAGTTCGGCCAGCTCGCTGTCTGCCTTGTGCCTGCTCAGATGGCCCTCGAGCATCACCATCTTCTCTATGGTGCGGGCGAGAACCTCTTCACAACTGTCCCGGTCAGGCCCATAAACGGTGAGGTTCAACACCGTACCCATAATAGATTGGCTTCTATACACTTTTTGTAACGCCTTCCCTGTTCCGAAGAGACCAAGTTGCCAACAGCTTACGGCTGTACCTGCGACAGCCACAATGTGCATGAATCTGCGCCGATTAAGAATGACCGGTTTTCTTGTCACATACTCCATAAAGATGTCCTTAGTGGAAAATTAACTGATATGAGGAGACGTTGAGTAGCTGGTAACGGCTATTATATGGGAAGACAACTTGATCTCATACCCAATTGTATCATTTTTTCACACAATCAGAAGCCGATTTTTACGGTCACCCTCCTGGAACCACCATTCTACGATGTCAGCGTCAACGACAGAAAACCGGTAACGTACCGTAATACAACAACATTCACCTGTCACACCCAGACAAACTGACTGTGGAGAAAAGCAGATTCCATTGGCACTGAGCTTTCAAGACACCGCTCCTTTTTTTTCTCCTGCTTTTTTTCTCTCCCGACAATGCTTATTGTAATGGTCAGGCCAGAGAAAAGCCTGACCTGTGACCCGTATCTGAAAATTGTAAAAGCATCTCTCCTCATCTCATTTATCGCGGGAACAGCATGCATTTTAAAAAGGCAAAAATATGTGGCCACCACATCATCAAGAACAGCGGCTGGTTTGAGTTTCACCCGCATCTGACAATATTTGCTGGCCGTTGCGGTTCGGGGAAGACTTCTCTTCTCCGTGGTCTGCAATCAATCAACCCTCATCCTCTGCAAGAGTACGACAACCCTTTTACCACCTATCCCGATTTCTTTTTCAGCAGAGGCCATAAAAGAAAAATAAATCCCCACAAAAAAACTGCTGCCCTTGCCATTTTCACCTGCAGCGACGATCTGCGCAACAAGCTTGCTGAAATTGATCCCATCCTTATCGAAACCGATAAAATTGAGGTCGGACGTCGAATTGACTGGTCACGCTGGACAAACTTTATCGAAATTGCTTCTTCCACCCGCTGGAGCGAAATTTCCCCTGCCTTCACAACCCTTGCTCATAGTATTACCGACAAATCAGCATTAACCGGTTTCAGGACTGAATCTCCCCATATCTCAAACCTGGCGGCAACAGAGCGAATCAGAGGGGAGAGCATGCATTCCCTGGCCAATTGGCTCCTTGCCATACAGCCCCACCTTGGCGCCGAAGACATCGATCTCTCCAGCACAACCCTCGACTCCGTGTATCGGCATCAACGTTTCCAGGCCGCAAAAAAGGTCCTCACTGCCCAGCTGCCCTCGCTCCTCTATCTTGCCTCCGATCTTTTGCTCAAGGAGCACTTCTCTGTCAAGCGACTCCTGGCCCAACGCCAGAGTCTTCCCTCCACGATTGAGGAATCGACACAGTATTGCCTGGCACATCACCTTATCGACCTGGATTCCACCTTGGCCCCGGAGCGGATAAGGAACCTGGTTGACGATGTAAACAAGAAACTACAGACGTTTTCTCCAGACACCACTGCCAGACTCAGTCATAGCTTACAAGACGACAGCCTGACCTTTTATCAAAAGAGCCTGACAGGACAAGAACTCCCCTTGAACCAGGCAAGATATCCATTCAGATGGCTTGTCACTCTCTGCCTTTTCTTACAGACAGCTACGAAAGACACGACACCAGAAACGATCCTGCTTTTGGATGAACCGGAAAAGGACCTGGGCCACACCAACTTGTATGAATTCAACGCATTTATCCGCAACCTTTCTCAACAGATCACCATATTCTGGGCAACAGGATCATCTGAAATTGTAAAAACAGCAGGCATGGACATGATTCGCCTGCTCGTTGCAAGTGACAACGAAAGCGGAACCAGTATCAGGCCCATCCTCAAACGGCAAGAAATTGATGCGGTTCTGGCAGAAAAGCACTGATCGACAGACAAAAAAGAAACTCCTCTTTTGTTAAGGAACCCTTCAGGCATGCAACGCAGTGAATGAAGCCAGAAAGAAACAATATCACGATGGGAATACAAGAATCGCTGTTTTTAATGGACCAGGTAAAATTACCATCAATGACATGAACTGGCACCTGTCCAGAGAGAAAACGATCATCACATTTCCCCTCTGTTTTCCCCTTTGAAAGTGAGAAAAAAAGAAAAACAGCCTCCTAAGGTCAAGGCGACTCCAGCGAGGATAAAGCCTAAACTGATAGAGGCTACATCGCCAATCATGCCGATGAGAGTCGGTATCACACCTCCACCCAAGAGAAAGGCAAAGGGGATACAGAGCGATACGGCCAGATTTCCATACTCGGGTGGACCAAGTTTTGAGAGTACAGCAAAGCCTGAGGGGAAAAAACAAACAGCAAAGAGTGGTTGCGCCACCACAAAGACCATCAGCCAGATCCCGTTTCCAACCATTGCCATCAGTATGGTCAGAATACCTGTGATCAAAAGAACCGTGCCCATAACACGTCGATTCCCGAAGCGGTCCCCTAGCCAACCACCAAGCAGTGGTATGAAAATGGAAGCTGTCCGCGAAAAGGCCAGCAGCCTGTTGGCTTCCTGGGGATCCATGCCATGGTCAGTTACCAGGAAAAGCGGGGCCATGGCATAAATGCCTAACGTTGAACAAATCCCCAAAGAAAAAAAGAGGCACATAGCCCAGAAAGCCCCCATACGGAGCAGAAAACCTGAGGCAGAAAGATCAGGCGCCTTTCCCCTTTCCCCGCTTCCATGGGAACTGAGACCATATGTCATTCCGATGCCAATGAGAACAATACCAAGCCAGGCCAGGACCTCCTGCCAAGAGACAAAAGAGAGCAGTATCTCACAGAGCAGAGGAGCAGCCACAAAACCAAGATTAGGAGCAATTTCATGAATGGCCAGGCCCCTGGCCAGGTAAGCAGGAGCAACAATCCTCGATATGGTTACCAGGCCGGAGGGAAGATAGAGGCCAGATGCCAGGCCAAGACAGAAAAGAGTGAGACGGAGGGTAAAGAGACTCGTGCAAAATCCAAGGCCAAAGAGGACCACCCCGGAAGCAATGGCTGAAAAAACAATGGTCAGCTTATGGCCAATCCTGGCAGAGACGAATCCAGAGGAGAGAATGGCAACGAAATATCCTGCCGAGATAAAGAAAAAGAACGAACCGGACTGGGCATGAGCTAGCCCCATTTCCTCTTCTATAAAAGGAAGGAGGGGGGAAAAGATCACCCGTGAGGTGAAATTCAGAAAAAAAAGAGCTGCAAGAAAGAGTAGACCAGTGAGGGCCCGGGAGAGCGAGTTTTGCTCCATGAATTATTGAGGAAAAAGTTTCTATTTTCGAAAAAGACTTTTCCAGACCTCCATCCACAGTTTATCATATGCCTCGGCAGCCACTGAATCGGGCCGTGTGACAGCCACCGGCTGACGGGTAAGACCCATCTTTTCCACATCAGCCAGATAGGGGACCTGGGTCCGTAAAAAAATCTTCTTTTTACCAAAACGTTTTATTGTATCCCCATGCATGTTTTTCCGACACTCAACCATGGAGAAGAAGGCTTGCAATTTTTTCCTGTCCGCATCTATTTTATCGAAAAATTTAACCAGTTGCGCCAGGGCAAGGATGGAAAGGGTTGAGGGGACAACGGGGGTGACCACTCTGTCTGCGGCCATGATCAGATTTGCCGAAAGCAAGGTCATATTAGGGGGACAATCAAGGATCAGGTAGTCATAGTCATCGGCAAGTCCGGCAAAAATATGTTTCAACTTGCCATTCCCCTCCCGATCAAGGGCCAGGTCCAGATTTCTGAAGGAAAAATGAGCGGGCAGGAGATCAAGGTGTGGATAGTCCGTCTCCCGGATAAAAGACTGGAGGTTACCTTTGAGAAATTTCTTCCGATTAAAATTAGGTTTGGGTCGAACTCGATAATAAAATCCAGCAGCTCCTTGGGGATCCATATCGCAGAGCAGAGTTTTTTTCCCCCTCTGGGAACAGACATAAGAAAGATTAACAGCAGCAGCTGTTTTACCCACCCCCCCCTTACTTGAATAAACAGCTATACTTTTCATTTCGTTTCTCCTTTCTTTTCCCTAACGACTGGAGCATCCAGCATATCCTGAAAAAGGGTCTTGTGTTCGGCAGTAGCGAAATTGGAGTAGATTTTTGCGAATTTTTTCCGTACGTTCTGCTGATCGCTTTGCAAATGGGTAATCAGACCACCCAGAGCAGCGGCGATATGCATATTTTTTTTCGACCCCGGAGCCAGATCGGCGCGATAGGTAGCCAGCATCTCCTGCTGCACAGAGAGGTCATTAAAAGTTCCCAGATTATCCTGAAGTTTTTTTAGCTGCCCGATACAGGCATCCACTGCCTTTTCCGGAAAAAGAGAACGATAAAATTCAAGGAGATAACGGAGTTTTTTACATTCAATACGAAGGTTGTGCAGTTCCGCATCAGGAGACTGTGCTCCTATGGCTTCTCCGAGCTGGATAATTTTCTCAAACCGTTTTCTGATAAATTTTACCGCCGCAGAGTGGCATCCTTGTCTTCCTTTACCGCCTGTCAGGGAACAAAATCGGTTTTGCAGAAAATCCAGCCACTGACTCATGAAGGTATTAAATTCGGGAGACTGCAGGGTCCGAAGCAATTGTTCAAACTCCTGATCACGCCTTGCAGCAAGACTTGCAAAAAATGCTTTCAACCCCTGATAGAGGCTCTCGGGCAACAGGGCCTGATAAGCCTCTTCTTCCAGGAGATACACATCAAGGTCACGTACCGGTCCAGTTGCCGTACCAATCGCTTTGAGTCCATCCAGCATCTCGGAACACTCATCCCCCGATACCATTTTTTTTAAAGAAGAGAGAAGAGAACGACTCCTGCGCAAGGCAACGCGGAAGTCATGAAGAAATTCGCTGTCCCAATCCTGAATAATGCCGGGAAGATTTCTGCTCATATCATCTGCCAAAAGCAGGAAGATATCCCGAGCGGCTTCAGCAATGGTATCCCTGTCATTCAGGGTAACATTGAATTTCGAGTTGTAATCGAGCGGTCGCCGTTTCCTTCCCAGCAGTGCTTGCTGAAGAAGGTAATCCTCTCCACATCTTTCCTGAAGCCCCTTTTCAATAAATATCTGGCGCAGCCGCTGGTAGACTTTTTCATATCCACGCAGTCCATAAAGGCGGATACAGCCCCCTGTCTCCTGTACTGCTCCCTCACAAAAACAGTTATGTAGTTCGAGACAGAGACGTAAGGTTATCTTTTGGTCCTTATTTAGGAGATGAAAAAAATGTTTCTTCCGCTCGACATCAACACAGGGAATCAGGGCCCGTATCCCGACAAGGGATAGCAGTTCCTCCGCGAAGGGAGAAGAAACAAATTCCCTCGCCAAAGGAACAGCGTTTTCCGGACCTATTCCTTCTCTCACATCCAAGCCAGCAAAATCGGAGAGTGTGTACTGATTAACTCCTCGACGCATACAGACCCTGCCTTTAGTATACAGTTGCCAGTCAAAGGTATCCAGATACTGAAACGGATCTTCCAGGACTTCCTGCTCGACAAGCTCACCGATCGTCTTCACATGCTCCAACAAATTGCTACCATCGGTGTCTGAAGCAAAAGCATATGCAACCTGCAGCAGAGTCATCAGCCGATCTCCCTACGAACGGTAATCAGCATTAATCTTTACGTAATCAAGAGAAAAATCACAGGTATAGACTTCCTCACATCCTGTACCATCCTTGAGATCAATACAGACGCTTATATTTTTCTGTTTCAAAATCTCTGTTGCAGCAGCCTCAGCCTCTTTGCCCACCCCCAACCCGTCTCTCACCAGCACCACATGATCAAAGGCGATATCAACGCGATCCGGATGAAAACGAACCCCGGAACGGCCCATCGCAGCAATGATCCGGCCCCAGTTGGCATCCTCTCCAAAAAAGGCTGTTTTGACCAGGTTTGAATTGGCAATAGTCCTTGCCATCTGTTCTGCTTCCGCCTCTTCTTTTGCACCGCAGACCCGTATGGTAATACACTTGGTTGCGCCTTCACCGTCATTGACGATCTTCAGGGCCAATTCCTTGAGCACATCTTCCAGTGTATCCTGAAAGACCTGGCGATCAACGAGATTATCTTCGTCAATCCATTCATTGGTGGCAGTGCCGTTGGCCATCACCAGGACCATATCATTGGTACTGGTATCGCCGTCCACGGTAATTCTATTAAAGGTCCTGTCCGCTGCTTTGCGGAGCGAATTCTGCAGTTCAGGAAAACTGATTTGCGCATCAGTGACAACAAAAGAGAGCATGGTAGCCATATTGGGCATAATCATTCCAGCCCCTTTGGCCATTCCCATAAAATTGACCTCGTGTTCACCGATAGTCACCGTCCGGTAGACTGTTTTGGGGACCGTATCCGTGGTCATAATGGCTTGGGCCACCTCTTCAAACTTCCCCTCATCCAACCCTGCCACGAGTTTGCCCATGGAGGTGGCGAAGGCATCGACATTCAATTGCTCGCCTATGACTCCTGTAGAAGAGAGGAGAACCATTTCATCCGGAATATCAAGACTGTTCGAAAGGAATAAACTGGTGGTCAAGGCCGCTTCCACTCCCTTTGCGCCGGTGCAGGCGTTGGCACAGCCGCTGTTAACCAGTATCGCCTGGGCACGTCCCTGTTTGAGTCGCTCCATGTCAATGATGACCGGGGCTGCCTTGACCTGATTCCTGGTAAACACTCCGGCAGTAACAGCTGGAGTATTACTATATATAAGACCGAGATCAAGTCGCCCGGCATAGCGAATTCCTGCGGCAACGGCAGAAGCTGAGAATCCTTTGATATTCATTTTTCCTTTTCCCAATATAAAATAAAAGAGACCTGAACAAGTTACGTTTTTTGGCCCACGAGCAGATGGACGAATTCGCAGTCTCCATTTGTCTGTGATACCTTCAGGGCAGACAAAAAATGTCGCGCGACTGCGCTGCTGGAAACACCCTCAACCTGCATCTCATTAAAATTCCGAAGATAACATTTTCGCATAAGGCAAAGGGACAGGTAAGCGCAACTTCGCAGCCGCTCCCCTGGGCAAAAAAGTAATTTTTCCTGGACAGCCAAAAAGCTGACAAGAATTCTCTTTCTACCATTCTCAGGAGTGATTATGCCAGTGAAAAATTAGATCTTTTACATTTCAGTCCTGCCGTGTAAACTGACAAAAGGTACATTAAAAAGACGTTTTTCACCTTTCTCGGATTTGGCCAAATGGCAGCAGAGACTTACCACTGGAGCAGTACGATTCTTCCCTTCCTTCTCCCCCTGGCAGACCTTGCCATTCGTCTCGGACTCTCTATTCGGGTAATCATGCGCCAACGTCAATATGGCGTCACCCTTGCCTGGCTTATTGTTATCCTTCTTCTCCCCTTCATCGGTGCCATCGTCTATCTCTTTCTCGGAGAAAACAGGATTGGCGAAACCAGGGCATCACGGACCAGAAAATCGTTGGAACATTACCACAACTGGTTGGCATCGCTGAGAAAAAAAACAGCTGTAAATTGGTTCGAGCTCAACCCTGCACTTGAACCCATCCATCGCCAGGCAGAGGCCCTTATCGGTATCCCAACCCTTGACGGAAACAGCATGGAGCTGATTGAAGAACCGAAAAAAATCATGCATGCCATCATTAAGGATATAGATGCAGCCACCTCCACCTGTCACCTCCAGTTTTATCTCTGGCATGAAGGCGGTACAGCCGACGAGGTGATTGCCGCCCTGATCCGGGCAAAGAACAGGGGAGTTACCTGCCGGATTCTGGTGGACGCCATCGGCAGCAAAGCTTTCTTAAAAGGGACCAAGGTCAAAGAATTGCGTGCTGCAGGGATCAAGGTGCTGGAAGCCCTGCCGGCCGGATTCCTCAAGGCCATTTTCGTCAGGATAGACATCAGAAACCATCGTAAAATTGTGGTAATAGACGGAAAGATTGCCTATACCGGAAGTCAGAACATGGTTGACCCAGCATTTTTCAAACAGGAATCAGGGGTTGGCCAATGGGTGGATATCATGGTTCGGATCCAAGGTCCTGTGGTCGAAGCCATTGCCGGTACCTTTATCAGTGACTGGTTCTTGGAGACAGACGCTGAAACAGTCAATTCACGCTCTCTTGAAGAAGATATTGAGCACGTACGGACCGTAGCCGATATCCTTCCCCAGCCCTTTTCCGGTACCATTCCAGTGCAACTGGTTCCCTCCGGACCCGACTTCACCCCTGAGGCCATTCACAACCTCCTTCTGACCAGCATCTATGCAGCACAAAAAAGTATCACCTTGACCACCCCCTATTTTGTCCCCGACGATTCATTACTTACCGCCTTGCAGTCTGCATCCCAACGGGGCGTTGATGTCCGCATCATCGTTCCCAAAATTAATGATTCCAAACTTGTCCATTACGCCAGCCGAGCCAGGTATGAGACTCTTGCCAGCAGCGGGGTATCCATCAAGCTCTTCAGTGGAGGGTTGCTGCACTCCAAGACCATAACCGTAGACGATGAATTTGCTCTTTTCGGATCTGTCAATCTGGATATGCGCAGTTTCTGGCTCAACTTCGAGGCGACTCTCTTTATTTACAGTGCGTCCTTCACAACAGAACTCCGGGAGGTCCAAATGCGTTATGAATCTCAAGCCCAGCCCCTGGATCTCCAACTCATGGCCAGACGCTCTTTCATTGAAAAACTCTTTGAAAACACGGCCCTCCTCATTGGCCCCCTGCTTTGAGGAACAGATGAAAATCCTTCTTCTCTCCGACATTCACGGAAATTATCCGGCCCTCTCAGCCATTGAGACCTATTTCCAAGGGACTTCTTTTGCCGCAATCTGTAATTGCGGTGATTCGCTGGTGTATGCTCCCTTTCCCAATGAGACACTGCACTGGCTGAGAGACCATCAAGCCTGTTCCATTCTCGGGAATACGGACAAGAAGGTGAAAAAATTACTGCTCGGGAAACCGCTTACAAAACCAAAGAATGCGGAAAAACGAATCATGTACACCTGGACGGCAGAACACCTCGAGCCAATCGCCAGAGACTATCTCTTTTCACTGGAAAATTCGTACATGCTCACCATTGGCGGGCAGGACATCTGCCTCTTTCACGGCAGTCCTGAACATCCTCACGAATTTCTCTTTGCTGACACAGAACGCAGGCGCTTCGAGGAACTGGCCGCAAAAACAGCCTGTCCCATCATCATCACCGGTCACTCCCACAGCCCTTATCATAAAATTGTCGGCACAACTCATTTTATCAACCCCGGCAGTGTCGGGCGCATGTTTGACGCCAACCCCGCTGCCGCCTGTGCCATTCTCACTCTGGATAAAAAAAGTGTGCAGGTCCACCACTATCGAATCAACTGGCCGGTGGAACGTATGCTCAAGACCCTGGAACTGCATAACATGCCTGAAATTTACCAATCCATGTACATCCAGGGAAAAAAACTCAATTAATAATTGCAGTTCCAAGGTTATTACTGCTATTGTTAATCCTTATTTGAAAATATTTAGCAAAAGGAACCATAATGACATCAAGGAAAAAAAAAAATAAAATGACAGATTTTGAGCCCAAAGGCACCACGGCCATTATTCGTAAGTTAGTTGAAAAACTGGACGCTGAATTCCATTCTCATCCACCAGATGAGAAGAGCCGCAAAATACTCTCCGTCATCAAAGAAAGTCACAAGGAGGAGATAGTTGAAGCGGCACTGCTCAAATACTACAATGCCGAAGAATTAAAGCCCTACCAGGCCGAACTCATTAAGATGCAGTCCCACCTGGAAACGACCGGAAAAAAAATGATCATCCTCTTTGATGGTCGTGATGCCTCAGGAAAAGGAGGCACCATCCGCAGAGTCGCCCGCTATATGAATGAAAAGCGCTATCGGGTCGTAGCCTTGGGCAAACCAACTGAAACTCAAAAAACCGAATTGCACATGAAACGCTATATAGAGCGATTTCCTCATGCCGGTGAAATCGTCCTTTTTGATAGAAGCTGGTACAATCGGGCCATGGTGGAACCAGTTATGGGATTCTGCTCTATGGATCAATACCGTCGCTTTCTGAAAAAGGTTACCACCTATGAAAAAAATTTCATTCTCGATGCCGGACGTACCATTCTTCTCAAACTTTATTTTTCCGTGACCAAGGAAGAGCAATCAAGACGTTTTGAAAGGAGAAAAAATGATCCCTTGCGGCAATGGAAACTGAGCGAGGTAGATCTTCAGGCCCAGGATCTCTGGGATGAGTTCACGGAAAAGAAGAAAGTTCTCCTTCAGAAGACGCACACCAAGGAATCCCAATGGTGGATTGTCCGCTCTGATGACAAACATTTGGCCCGCCGCGAGACCATGAAACTCATCCTCAACTCCGTCAAATACCGGGGACGAAGCAGAAAACTCAATTTCAAGGTCGACCCCCATATCGTTATCTCAGGAAATCGAGAATTAAAGATAATGAAACAAGAGAAAAAACAATACGGGGCACCATTGAGATGAGCGCCCCCTTTTCGAGGAATTAATCATGGCAGAAAAAAACAACAAGAAAAACAAAATCAACAAGAAGGAACTGAAAAAGATCGAAGAAGTGGAAATAAAACTGCTGGAAGGCACGGCCCTGAAAAATGAAAAAACGAAAGAGAGTAAAGGGACACAAGCCATCTATGTCAAAAGCTGGCATATCGACTACGAAAGAGAGCTCAAACTCCTGCAGATCGAACTGATGAAACTGCAGCGGCATATGAAGGCCAATGGCAGCCGGCTGCTGGCTATTTTTGAAGGCCGCGACGCTGCAGGAAAAGGTGGCACCATCAAACGGATAACGGCCAACCTCAACCCGAGGAACACGCGCGTAGTGGCCCTGACCAAGCCCAACGAGACCGAGATGACCCAGTGGTATTTCCAGCGCTACACCCCACACCTGCCTGCGGCTGGTGAGCTGGTAATCTTTGACCGCAGCTGGTATAACAGGGCCATGGTGGAACCGGTCATGGGATTCTGTACCGATGAACAGAACAAGCGCTTTCTCAAAGATGCCCCCATGGTGGAAGAGCTGATAGTCAAAGACGGAATCAAACTCTTCAAGTTTTACTTCTCAGTCTCTAAAGATATCCAGAAAGAACGCTTTGATTCCAGAAAGAAAGACCCGCTCAAGCAGTATAAGCTCTCCCCGGTGGATAATCTGGCCCAGGAATACTGGGATCAATACTCGGTGCGTAAGTTCCAGATGCTGTCCGAGACAAACCGGACCATAGCCCCATGGACAATTATCCGTTCAGATGTGAAGAAAAAAGCCCGCATCAACTGCATGAAATATCTCCTCTCCAATATGGAGTACGAAGGGAAACTCCCGGCACGCTACCTGGAATATGATCCCGAGATCATCGTCTCCGGAATTAATGAACTCAGACACATGGAGGAGAACATCATGAACCCGGAAAATCTACACGGATGACCAGCACGACTGCTGACGGCGACTAGCACTGTCAGCAGTCCCTTCACTTCTCCACGCGTCACTTCATCCCCGCCAAGAAATAGCATTTCCCTGATGAAACTATGGGCTGAAGAAATTTCATAAACCCAGTTCCTTGGCTATAGACTGCATGGCTGCCAAGGCCAGATCGCAGAACTCATTTATCTCCATATCCAGTTTTTCACATTCCCTGATGATCTCACGATTAGCCCCTCTCGCAAAGGCCTGTTCCTTAAAGCGTTTACGTACGGATTTAGGCTTCACCGAGGCAATTTTCTGGTCAGGATAGACCAAGGCCGTCGCCGTAACCAAGCCAGTTATTGTTTCTCCAGCGGCGAGGGCATGTTGGAAGAGACTGCTCCGTTTATCAGAATGGGCCTCTTCGTTATGGAGACGAATGGCATCAATGATTTCTCCATCAACGCCCTTCTCTTTCAAGATCTGGACAGTCCCATGGGTATGCACAGCCAGATCCTGGTGAGTCTCCACATCAAGGTCGTGGAGCAGGCCGGCCAGCCCCCATTTTTCCTGATCCTCTCCAAGATGAAGGGCCAGACTCTTCAGCACTGCCTCTGTGGCCAGACAATGTTTGATCATGTTAGGATTTGAGACCTGTTCCAGTAACAAAGCCATGGCCTCATCACGACTTATTCCAAATGTAGCACTCATCATTTATCCCCTTCTGCAAGCATCCCATAACCACATTTTGGGCTGTTCTATAAAAAAAAGGCTCCGGAGTGTCCTCCGAAGCCTTTTTTTATTCTCTAAAACTGCGGCCAATCAATTCGGCCTCCCGCAACATTTTTTAAATTTTTTGCCGGAACCGCAGGGACAAGATGCATTACGCCCTACTTTGTCCCCCTCACGTTTCTCCGGTTGACCTGCAATAGCCTCTTCACCGGCAGCACCCTTATTCATGGTGAGGCGCTCCAACTCCATGCGCTTCCGACGTCTTTCCTCTTCCAGACGTTCCACGTCCTCCTCATGCACTATCCTCACACGCATGAGGGTGGACACGGTCTGTTGCTTAACGGTCTCCACCATATGCAAGAAGAGATTGTACCCCTCTTTCTTATATTCATCCAGCGGGTTTTTCTGACCATAACCACGGAGACCAATTCCCTGTTTGAGGTGATCCATGGACAATAAATGGTCCTTCCAATGGGTATCCAGAGTCTGGAGAAGGATAACCCGTTCAATATGGCGCTGGACCTCGATTTCGTTATGGGCCTCTTGAGCAGCGTAATGCTCTTTCACCAGACCATCTAGTTTTTCCCGAAACCCTTCCCGGTTCATGCCGCTCCGATCTTCATCGTTCCAGGCAAGGGTGATCTGAAAAAACTCCAGCATCCGTTCATCAAAACCTTGCCAGTCCCAGTCCTCTGAGGCCAGGCGGTCATTGACAAATTCGTTCACAACCCGATCAACGAGATCATTAATCATATCCTTGATCACTGGCGCGATATCTTCTCCGGAGAGCAACTCGCGACGCTGCCTGTAGATCACCTCACGCTGCTTATTCATGACATCGTCATACTCGAGCAGGTGTTTACGAATATCAAAGTTGTGGCCCTCTACCTTGCGCTGGGCATTTTCAATGGCCTTGGAGATCATATTGTGCTCAATGGGTTCATCCTCTTCCATCCCAAGTTTATCCATGATCCCGGAGATCCGGCCAGAGCCGAAAATACGAAGCAGATCATCCTCAAGGGAAAGGAAAAAGCGGGAAGAACCAGGATCACCCTGACGGCCTGAACGCCCACGCAGCTGATTGTCGATACGCCGGGATTCATGACGAGAGGTACCGAGAATATGGAGCCCACCGGCCTCACGGGATTCTGGACTGAGTTTGATATCGGTACCACGACCTGCCATGTTGGTAGCAATGGTTACCTTCCCGAACTGACCGGCATTGGCAACGATCTCTGCTTCGCGGTCATGCTGCTTGGCATTGAGCACCTCGTGGGCAATTTTTTCCTTTTTCAACATATTAGAAATCAATTCCGAGACATCAATGGAAATGGTGCCCACAAGGACTGGCTGTCCTTTTTCGTGCAGTTCCTTGACCTCACGAACGATTGCCCTGTATTTGGCCTTTGTATTCTTATAAATAACATCGGGAAAATCTTGACGCACCATGGGCATATTGGTGGGCATGATAACCACGTCTAGATTGTAAATCTTCTTGAATTCAGGGGCCTCGGTATCTGCAGTACCGGTCATTCCGGAAAGCTTATCATACATGCGGAAGTAGTTCTGGAAGGTAATCGAGGCAAGTGTTTGATTTTCCTTTTCAATCTTCACACCTTCCTTGGCTTCCAGAGCCTGATGCAGGCCATCACTGTAGCGACGGCCTTCCATGGTTCGACCAGTGAACTCATCGACAATGACCACCTCACCGTTTTTGACGATATAATCAACATCACGCTGAAAAAGAACATGGGCCTTCAAGGCCTGGTTGAGATGATGCAGTTGTTCAATGGCATCAGGTTCATAGAGATTGTCCACCTTCAGTAACTTTTCGCCAAGGCTGATACCTTCCTCGGACAGGGCAACCTGCCTGGATTTCTCATCCACCTGATAATGCTCTTCGACCTTGAAAGCTGACATGATTTTATCAACAGCGACATACATCTCTGTGGAAATCTCTGCCGGACCGGAAATAATGAGTGGTGTCCGCGCCTCATCAATCAAAATAGAGTCCACCTCATCAACAATGGCAAAATTGAAGCCCCGCTGACAGAAATCACTCATCTCGAATTTCATATTATCACGGAGATAATCAAAGCCGAATTCATTGTTGGTACCGTAGGTGACATCAGCCGCGTATGCTTCACGACGAAGCTGATCATTCATATCATGAACGATCTTGCCGACACTGATGCCAAGTGAATTATAGACTTTTCCCATCCAGTCGGCATCACGAGCAGCCAGATAGTCATTGACCGTGACCAGGTGTACCCCTTTTCCGGTCAAGGCATTCAGATAGACGGCAAGAGTTGAGGTCAATGTCTTCCCCTCACCGGTCTTCATCTCTGCTATCCTCCCCTGATGGAGGATGACGCCACCAATGAGCTGAACATCGTAATGACGTTCTCCAAGCACCCTCTTGGCAGCCTCACGGATGGTGGTGAATGCCTCGGGAAGGAGGGTGTCCAGATCCTCCCCTTTGGCTACACGCTCACGAAATTGAACAGTTCTGGCTGCAAGCTGTGCATCATCAAGGGATGTCACAGTATCTTCAAGTTCATTAATTCTATTGACTAAGGGCTGTATCTGTTTGAGCACCCTGTCATTCTTACTACCAAAAACTTTTGTCAGTACTTTACCTATCATTTCAAGAAATCACCTTGGTTATAAAGCAGTGGCGGGCAGCGTTCTTACGCTTTCCTCACGGTATCAGGAATGACATCGAAGACCTTGCACTGCAGGGCCTCCTCATCACAATCTGGAAATTTATGACAGTTCAGACAATCACCCCAGATCTTATGCGGCAGATCCCTCTTGTCTGCCTCAGTAAACCCCTGTTTACGGAAAAAACCTGATTGGTAAGTCAGGGTGAAAACGTTGGAAATTCCCAATTCTTTTGCTTCTTCAAGACAGCAACGTACCAGTTTAGTCCCAATTTTCTGTCCCTGGGCATCCTCCTTGACAGCCAGAGAGCGAATTTCAGCAAGATCTTCCCAACTTATATGCAAAGCGCAGACCCCGAGAACTACATCCTTCTCATCAGTAAAGACCTTAAAATCACGGAGCTGATCATAAAGTGCACTGAAAGATCGGCCTAGCAACAGACCTTTGTCGGCAAAGTGGTTGAGCAGGGAGTGAATTTCCTTCACGTCCCCCATCCTTGCATTTCGTATCATAGGAGAGAACCAACCCTACCGGAATATACAGTTAACAGTATGTGCCAGTGTTCACATAATCCTGGAAGGGAGAAGCTGGCCATCGTCGTGTTGTACACTAATTCTTTTTATGGCAAATGCCAGGATTTTCAACTTTTTACCTTTTTCTTTTCAGCCTCTATGCGGATGACATCAAGTACCTGTTTTCCTCCACCGCTGTCTTGCACTACCGGGGCAAGCTGATCGCCTGATACCGGGGGAAAGAGAAGAGATTGTCCGGCCCAGACCCCGAGAAGAAACATCCAGAGAAACACACAGAAACAGACGACGCCAATCCCGGCAATCCCGCTTTTGGTCACCTGGAATTTGACCATTTTTACTGCTTTTTTTCCTTTTCTCGCAACCATCGCCTCAACTCAGCAAGATCTGTGAAAAGTTTAACTATTCAGGTAATGCCCAATAATAGGCAGCCAACCGCTCTGTGACTAGTTACTAAAAAGTAAGTATCCACCGGTAAAACCGGTGGCTTTAAATTATGGACCGCTCAAAGCGGTATGTTAAAAAGATTCACTGACCACCATTCGGTGGTCAATTGTTAAAATAATTTCAGTTGTTCAACACGTTGATCTTCTTTTTCTTGATCACGGATATATGCCCGTACAACTTCTTCATCGGTATCAACAGTTGAAACAAAATAACCTCGTGCCCAAAAACTCATCCCCCCATAATTCTTTCTTTGCCCAAGATAAATCCGAGCAATGTGAATTGCGCTTTTGCCTTTCATATAGCCGACTACTTGCGACACTGCATATTTCGGAG
>JAHIUA010000035.1 GCA_018817385.1 Pseudomonadota bacterium | reverse complement strand
GAAATTGAAGCTCCCATTGACCAATTACTTGCAATAGAAACACAACTACCCAGCAAAGGCATTATCAAGCTTGACGAAATGGCTCGACTTGTCGAAAAGGTCAACAGCAATAAGATCATTAAGTTCAGTAACTACAAGCGGTCACGTAATTATGTCGATGATGTCGAGTTGCAATTCATAGAAAAATTGATCGATAACAGAATTGTTAATTGTCTCTTGGCCTATGATGGCTATAGCCCGGCAATGCGAGAAATTTTTCCCAGTAATTTGTTTCGAGCTGAGTTACTCAAGGCAATCAAATATCCTGAGATCAGCTATCGTAAGTTCTGCACCGAAGAGTATCTCGGGCTGGATCGGAAACAGAACAGAGTGTTTATCGGCCTGCCACTCCATAAAAAGACAATGATCGACCATACACAACTATGCAAATTCCGCTCAGGCCTTTCTTTTGTTCAGCAGGTGAACCTGCTTGTGTATATTCTCCATCATTTCAAACAATCCGGACTGCTTGGTGATTGTCATCTCCACGGTATCGACTCTACAGAATTGGCCAATTATTGCAAAATGCCTCTGGCCAGTTTGAAGATACATGGAAAAAGGATACGAATTTACAACGACATTGACTGCGATTGCGGTGCACGGCGTAATAAGCGAGATAAATCAATGTATGTTGTTGGATATCGGTTGCATACTCTCACTGCAATTGATGCCAAAACAGGGATCAGCTTTCCTCTTGTTTCGCTGCTGGCCCCGGCAAACCATCATGACAGCCATTTTTTACCTTTTCTGGTCAATCTATCCCAAGCAATGGGCATTGATATAAAACTTGTCACCGCAGATGAAGCATACCATGACAAAGATGGTTCTTTGTTCAAAGAGACCGGTGCAATTGTCACAACACCACCTTCAGCAAAGGCATTATTGCCTGAAAATGTTGACAGCACAAGCGGAACAGTATTTTGCAATGATTCCTGTAGAGTTGCCATGCTCCGTGTAGGGTATGAAAAACAAGTTCACGAATATAAATGTGCTGCAGAGCCTGGAGAATGTCCGCATACCAGTGCTTGTCCTCAATACCGTCATATCCCATTTGACAGCGGATTGTTTCAGCACATACCATATGAAACCGAGCAGATAAAGGAAGCTCATGATATTCGCAAGAATTGTGAACGGCCTTTTAACCTCCTAAAAAACCAGACTGGCCTGGAAACCATTCGGGTGCGAAGCCAGTATGCGACTATGGCGAGATGTACCCTCGCCAGTATTACCGTCCTGCTAATCAAAATGGCAGGCACAAGGAAAAAGAAAAAAATAGACAGGCCACAACAACTGGCCCTGTTGGACAAAAAAGCTGCTTAAAATTTAAAATGTAATGATATTATAAAATTAAAAGGAACGAACATACCAGAACCTGCTCTTTATTGTTGTTGCTGAGGGCCAAGTTATCAACAAAAACCGTAGCTGCCCCACAAGAGGGATTTAAAAGCTAAGAAAAACGCATCAGATAAACTTGGGCAACTATTGACAATAACGAAAAGCAGAAAAAACGCCAAAAAAAAGATCAGGGGATATTGAAAAGTGGCTTAGGTTGTCTACTTTTCAACACCTTTCTCAAGTACTCTCTCCCCCAGACTGCAAAAAAATTGCAGACATCTGACGGCTCATACTGATCAGCCATGTTCAGCCAGGAGACATATCAATATCTCCTGGCTGAACCGGTTCTCGAAAAATAGCCAGCCAGGGGGAGACTCTCTTCCCCAACAAAAACAAAGCCTCCCCCTGCGCGATCTCCCAGCCAAGGGAATCCCCTAAGGACAGATCGCCAGTTCTCTGATTTCGTGATCAGCCAGAGCACGCTCCTCCTCGACTGCCAGAGAACGTATCCGCCGCGTCAGGCGGGTAAGACCGGACTTGTCCGGCGCGGGGAGACCAAGTCGACCCAGGGTGGCGGCAATACTGCGGCGCCCTGCTTTACGACCTATCAGCAGACTTCTCCTGGCACCGATGAGCTCGGGGTCAAAGGGTTCATAGGTGGCAGGGTCGGCCATAATCCCCTGGAGGTGAATACCGGTTTCACAGGAAAAAATATTTTTACCGATAATGGGACAGGATGGAGAGATCTCCTGACCGCTCTCCTCCGCCACCATCCTGCTGAGCTCAGGCAAGCCTTTCAGGTCATATGATCCACTATTCTTCTCCACAGTGAGAAAGGTAAGTACTTCCTCCAGACGGCTGTTTCCAGCCCGTTCTCCCAGACCGAGAAGGGTCACATCCCCCCACAGAGCACTATGATCCAGGCCGGTAATGGTATTTGCGGTGGCCATGCCGAAATCATTATGGCAATGCACTCCCATTTCCATCGTCAAGCCCTTGAACCCATCGAGCAATCGCATCATACTACTGGGAGTACAGATACCCACGGTATCTGCCAGGCGCAGGCGAAAGGCTCCAGCCTCTTCTGCCACCTGGGCCAATTCCCGGGCATACTCCAGATCAGCCCTGCTTACATCTTCAAGACCGACCGACACCTTGGGCACGCCAGCTGCCAAAGCCTGGCCAATGGAACGCCGCAGCCTCTTCAGCGCCCACTTACGGTCTTTTCCCAATTTCTTTTCAAGATGGAGATCCGATGCGGGTATAGACAGAGAGAGACAGGTGGGAAGCAAGGAAGCTCCATGGAGAATATCGGCTTCCCGGCAACGGCACCAGAGAGAAAACACCTGGTGTGGATGGACAGTGCGAACATAGTCTGCCAGAATGTTGAGATCACCATTTTCCTGACAGGCGACACCAATTTCAATCTCATCAATTCCAAGACCAACAAGACCGCTGATAATATTTTTTTTTACCCCGAGAGCGAAGAAAACCCCAGGGGACTGCTCTCCCTCTCTAAGGGTTGTATCGATAATTTTAACGGCTCTAGAGGCACATTTCTTCATCTCTGACAAAGCTCCACAAAATTTGAGAAAAACAGGTAAAAATCCTCTAACAACCTGGTATTAATCTTTTTTAATTTTTCAATCAGCTCTTCCAGGGTGATAGGCAAAGGGGCCATGGATTCGAACAACACCTTATGCCGTGCATACCAGCGCCGAACATCATCAGGATGGGCTGCATGGTTGTCAAACTGGATACCGATTAGATAGGGTCGTGCCGTTATACTGAAGGCCTCGACCTGACACTCTTTTGAGGTCGCCAGTACCTCAAAATAATTGGGGAAGGGAGAAAGAAGATCCTCTCCACACCATTTAAAGATTGGAAAACCACGACCAATTCCTTGAAATACCGGATGATTACGACCAGCCGCAGTAAGCAAAGACTCACTGGCACCGATGGAAGCAGAGAAAGTTGGCCCCACCTTGGCACCCAAGGCCTCGGCAAGTAACTGCTGCCCCAAACAGATCCCCAGACAAGGTTTTTCTGTCACCAGAATACGCTTTTTCAAATACTCTTTTTCCTTCACCAAAAAGGGATACTGCTCCTCTTCATGGATACCTGCACTGCCGCCCAGAAGGATAACCCCGGACACGGCACGCGGGTCCGGAAATTTTCCCTTCCACGCCTTGACCAGAGAAAGGGTAATTCCAAACTCTCGCGCAGCCTCCCTGAGATAGTAACCCGGCCCATCCCAGGGACTGTGTTGAATAACGGCCAATTGCATCGGCCACACCCCTTCACACGTAAGAATCATTTCCAAACATTAAACAATCAGGCCAAAGCGAACCCTCTTCTTAAGATAACTGGTCTTGAACTTGCTACTATCATGCCAAACAGCAAAAAAAAGAAAACCAATTTTTTTACCTGTTTAATTTCAGATTGTTATACACGTTACACACGCACCCCTTCTTTCGTGGCTGGAAAGCACTCTTCCATTTTTGAGAGTATTCGTGTCACAATCCTTCAATTTTGTCGCGTTAGTAACTTAGAAATTCTCTTCGTGTTTTTTTGAGAAGAATTTCGTGAAGGCACTTCCCCCCCCCAAGGGAGTACTTTTACTGACTGCTGGCTTACCGTTCATCAGCGGTGTGAGAAACATCATCCCTTCAACAAAAAGGACTCTGTACAAAACCTGCTGGCCGCAAGTCCCACCAGCCATTATGTCACTGAAAAGTCATCTTTCTTTTTTCCCTCCATATTTTTTTCCACCTTTTCTTCTAGACATACCTCCTCTTTTCCCACATACTAACGGTAGTGCCTGCCAAATATGCAGAGCAGAGATTACTCTTTTCCGTTTTAATGGCAAGCGAGAGCCAACCACCAATCTACAGGACTCATCATACTGATATAAGGGGATTATATCATGGGAGGAAGTGGTACCTACTTTCTTTTTATCAAGACAAGACAAGGAGGGACGGACATGAATGGGAAATTCTTGTTCAGTATTTTCCAGGTACTTCTGGTCATGACCTTTTTGGGCCCAGCACAGCTCTCTGCCTCTCAGAAAGAGGCAACAACCCTAGCTGAGTTAGAGACAATGTTTGATGAATCACACTGCATGGAGTGTCATGAAGAGACCCATAGTCAATAGAAGGACTCCTGGCATGCAAAAGCAGTTATTTCTTCCCTGAAAGGAATGCACAACTTCATAACCATCGGACTGAAGAAAGAGTGGAATACCCCCTTGACCAAAGCCCAGATCATGAAATGTCTGGATTGCCACGCCCCAACTGTTGCCTATGCCACAGAAGAACTGGCATTTGAGATCGGCAAGATGATCGTGACTGCTTATAAAATGGATGGAACCAAAGAGGGCAATGATGCCAAAAAAGAACTGGCCAGACTCAATGTAGGGTGTCTTGCCTGCCACAACATCAAGGCAACTGCCGTTGCCAGGGGTCTCCATGGTGACCCTGGGCCGGGCATGATTTACGGCCCCAACGGTGAAGATGGAGACAATGCCCATCCAAGCGAGGAACTTGTAGATCTCAGCCGCGCATCATTCTGCATGCAGTGTCACGGAAAATACAAGGCGGCTGATGGTGAGATCATCCAGTGCAACACCCTGTCAGGCAGTTTTCAAAACACCTATGTCGCTCAGGGGGGAAGTCAGAGCTGTCAGGACTGTCACATGAAAAAGGGACATCTCTTTCCGGGAGGCCATGATCTCGACACCGTCAAAGAAGGACTGGGCCTGCAGGTGGAAATCGTCCCTTACGGTCACCTGCCGGGTACCCTGGAAAAAAAAGTCAAAGATCCTCAGAAATGGATTCCCAGTGCCGTGGTCAATGTCTTTATCGAAAACAAGACAGGACACCGAATCCCGGATGGCTGACTCTGGTCAGGTAAAGTGGTCCTGGATGTGACCGCAAAAAATCTTGACGAAAAAGAACCTGCCAAACAACTCCTTTTCAGCGACCAGCGGATCTGGTGGGAAATCGGTAAAGATCTCCATAACCGAATGCGCTACGGTGCCTGGCAGATCAAAGAGATCGTAGATCTCACTCTCCAGCCCATGGAGACCATTAAAGAACGTTTTCTCATGAACTTTGATACCGATATTGAGACCGTGGAGATAGAGGTCACCCTCTCCTACTTTATCAACGGGAAAAAAGGAGATATGGTCCACTCTGCCAAGAAAACCTTGGCCTACGAACTCGACTGATTCTCTCTCCAGCCCAGTCAGACCTGCCCTCTCTGCTCACGTCTGGCAGTGCCCCCCCCCACAGGAAGCTCGGCAATATTGGCCACACAGGGAGGTCAGACCTGCGATTAGAGAGTGGCCGCCCCACACAACACCCTGAATATTGGAGACAAGCTCTCCATGACATTGGCAGCTGTTTTCTTAGACCAGTTCAGCCATAACTCGATTGGCAAAAACTCTCCCTCTCTCAGTCAGTCGCAGATACCCTCCTTTTTGCACAAGCAAACCATCTGCGATTAACTGCTCGAGAATTTTCCCGTAATAATCCTCGGGCAGGATTCCGTATCGCCGCTGTAACTGGTTAAGAGAGACTCCCCTGTTCAGGCGCAGGCCCATGATCACTGTTTCCCGAAAGGAGGCATCGGCCTGCAGAGTTTCTTCCTCAATCACAACTGATTGTCCCGCCTCTATGAGGTCACAGTATTGCTCCGGACCGGCAACAGTTCGCCGTCTGCAGCCATCCAGACAGGATACTGCCCCGGAGCCAATGGCCAGGTAGTCTCTATTCTCCCAGTAAGTGATATTATGTCGACACTGGTATCCAGGTTGGGCATAATTGGAGATCTCATACTGCAACAGGCCTGCTCCTGCGCTGAGTTCTGTGCTGAGCGCATCCATGACCGCAACATCATCATCATCGGGGAGCTGCACTCTCTTTTCTCTGACCATCCTCTCCAGGGGCGTCCCTTCTTCTACTGTCAACTGATAGAGCGAAAGATGATTCAAGGCCAAGGAAAAGGCGGTCTCAAGGCTTGTCCGCCAGCTCCCTGCATCCTGGTCCGGCAAACCATACATCAGATCGAGACTCAGGTTCTGAAAACCGGCTGCTCGAGCCATATGCACGGCCCTGACCGCTTCTGCTGCCGAATGAATGCGTCCTATCCTGCCAAGTTCTTGATCAGCAAACGACTGCACTCCCAGAGACAGGCGATTGACTCCAGCCGCCCGGAGGAAGTCTAACTTTTCCCCATCTACGGTTCCCGGGTTGGCCTCGATAGAGATTTCCGCATCAGGAGCGAGGGGAAAAAGAGCAAGGCAGGAGGACAACACTTTGCGCAGCAGGCTTGCGGAAAGAAGCGTTGGCGTTCCCCCTCCCAGAAAAATCGTCTGCAGCGGTGCTATACGCCTTCCAGACGCACTTTTGACCATCTCCACACACAGAGCCTCGACATACCTCTCTTGAAGCCCTTCCAGGCCCGCATAGGAGTTAAAAGAACAGTAACTGCACTTGGCCGCACAGAAAGGGATATGGATGTAGAGGGCAGTAACCATTTAACGCTGATGCAGCCCTTCCATGGTCTCCCGGCACTGCCGGCCGATCTCACTCATCAAGCCATGGTCAGCAAAAGAGAAACTGCCGTCACCGATAATGATGTGGTCCAGGAGTTGGATCTGCATCAGGCTGCCCAAGAGAGAAAGGGTGCGCGTCAACTGCAGATCCTGAGGAGAGGGATCGAGGGAACCGGATGGGTGATTGTGGGCGATGATCAGAGCCGAGGCGTTCTCCAGCAGGGCCTTCTTCACCAACTCCCGAGGATAAACGGTGTTGACATTGATAGTCCCCTCCGCCACGGTCTCGGTGTTGAGAATTGCATGGGAGGAGTCGAGGTAGATAACGGTGAGAACTTCTTTCTTGAGGCCACGCAGGCTATGGAGCAGGTAGTCGCGGACCTCGTTGGAGGAATGGAGATAGCGTTTGCCGCGAAGTCGTTCCTTCAGGTAACGCCGGGCCACCGCCTGAATGAAATGGACAGCAAAACCGTTCTTTGGCCCAATGCCTTTGATTTCCTGCAGGGCCGGCAATGATGCCTCCAACACAGCTGCTAGGCTGCCGAAGTGTTCCAGGGCCGACCGTGCGGGGTCCTTGCAGTCGCTGCGGGGAGTTCCAAAAGAGAGGAGGAGCTCCAGGACCTCGGCGTCAGTGAAGCCCTCCAGTCCGCACTCAAGAAAACGATTCCGAAGGCGCTGCCTGTGCCCGGCCCCTTTTTTCTGCCACTGCTCTTTTTCCATTACCTGCTGGCCTGTGAGGTTAGCCGAAAGGAGGATATTATTCTCGAATCAAGACCACTCCAACCAACAATCGCGGTCACCTGAACACTCTTCTGAGAAGAATCTTTCAGAGAAGGCAGAATTTGCCAAAACAGCATTTTCAGCCAACTCCCTCTTATGATAACTCCCTGCCGAACAGTTCATTGGCAAGTTTTGGGTTGGCCTTGCCCTTGGTCTTCTGCATAAGCTGGCCCACAAAAAATCCCATGAGTTTGCTCTTACCGCCTCTGAATTCAGCAACCTGGCCGGGATTTTCAGCAATAATCTCCCGAACAATGGCCAACAGTTCGCCCTGGTCAGAGACTTGGACCAGCTTTTTCTCTTTGACCACCACTTCCGGATCCTTGCCCGAAGCCATCATCTCCAGAAAAACGGTCTTGGCGATCTTTCCGGAAATGATCCCGTCAGCTACCATCTTCAGCAGGCTGCCAAGCTGTTCCGGAGTCACCTTGCAGGCGCTCACCTCTTCCCCCTTGAGCTCCCGCAGCAGTTCAGTCATGATCCAGTTGGAAACCTTCTTGGCCTGACCGCAACTCTGCACCGCCCTCTCAAAATAGTCTGCCAAATCCCGGGATGAGGTAAGAATTGCGGCATCGTAATCCGGAAGTTCATACTGGTCAACAAACCGCTCTTTTCTGGCATCCGGAAGCTCAGGTAGAGTGGCCCTGATTGCCTCAATCCAGCTCTCGTCAATGACCACAGGGACCAGATCCGGGCAGGGAAAATAACGATAATCATGGGCCTCTTCTTTGGAACGCATGGACTCCGTCCTATTCCGATCTGCATCCCAGAGCAGAGTTTCCTGCACCACTTCGCCGCCGTCAAGAAGGATATCACGCTGCCGGCGCACTTCGTACTCCAAAGCGTTCTGGACGTTTTTAAAGGAGTTCATATTTTTTAACTCCGTCCTCGTCCCCAGCTCATCCTGGCCAATGGGCCTGAGGGAAATATTGGCATCACAGCGAAAACTTCCCTCCTCCATATTGCCATCACAGATATCCAGATAGCGGAGAATGGCATGAATCTTCCGCAGGTAGGCATACGCCTCCTCAGGGGAACGCAGATCCGGCTCCGAGACTATCTCCAGAAGCGGGGTTCCGGTGCGGTTCAGATCCACATACGAAACCGGCTCCCGATCATCATGGATCAGTTTACCGGCATCTTCTTCCATGTGCATGCGGGTGATACCAATCACCCGCTTCTTGCCATCCACCTCAATCTCCACCTGGCCAAATTCGACAATGGGTAAATCAAACTGCGAAGTCTGATAGCCTTTGGGGAGGTCTGGATAAAAATAATTTTTCCGGGCGAACTGATTAAAGGTGTTGATGGTGGAATTCGTTGCCAGGCCCATTTTGATTGCATACTCGACCACCTTCTTGTTGAGAACAGGAAGGACCCCAGGCATCCCCAGACACACCTGACAGGTGTGGGTGTTCGGTGGTGCTCCAAACTCGGTGGAACAGCCGCAGAAAATTTTTGATTTGGTTTTCAGCTGGGCATGGATCTCCAGCCCGATTACGGTTTCAAACTCCATGATTCACTCGTCTATGCTTCATCAATTATTTTGACGTCAGACAGGCCTCAAGCCCGTTCCGCCCTGTTCACCCACTCACGTACCTTGAGCAACTCTTCCCGCCACCCCTCACCGACTCGCAGTTGTAAAAAGAGTCGAAACAGTTCCAAGACCATGCGCTCCAGTTCCTCGAAGAGAAAAATCCGTTCCAGGACCATCCCTTCACGCTCTTCCGGATTCTGGGTGTTCCCCGTGTCTCCTTCTGTTTTGGGGAGTTTCACATTGCGAAACTCCATCAAGGCCCCGGCGAGGGTAAAATTCCATTCATAATCGTTATGAGTCAGCTGAATCCTGGCCTGTTCCAGTTTTTTGCCCATGACCAGCCCTGTACGCGCCTCCTGTAACTCCGTCTGCAAGCCACGACAGGTAAGCTTTTCGCTTGACTCCCCTTCGCCATATTCCAGGAGCATATGTTTTTCAAAGACCACGACGATATCGCCTTCACTGGGAAGATTAACCACACCGCCACGCTCCTCGCTTTTCCACCACAGCCAGGTCAAAAATTCCTGGCCAATAAAGCGCTTTTCTTCTATGAGATCGACTAAATCCATTTTCTTGCTCTCCCTACCTTATAAAAAGACATCCGCTGTAATCCCTGCCAATCTGTCCGCATCTTTCTCATCAAGGAGATGCTGACCGCAGATATACGGGATCTGCTGCATCAAGGTGAGTCCGAAACTCTCCTTAAAATGATCTTCGAGCAGGGCCTGAGCCTTTTTATTGGTAGAAAAAAAGAGCAGAGTCGAATTTTCCAGATTCCAGCACAGATCATACACCGCCGGCACGGGCAGAGATTTACGCATTAACTCATTTTGAATACGCTCTTTGATCTCCACTCGCATGGTCCGCGAAATTTTCGGAATCTGTTTTTCCTTCTTGATGCGCTCTTCTTCCTTTTGCACATATTTTTTGACGATGGCAGAAGAGACCTTACGCTCATCATGGCGCATGGACAGAGTGACATAGTTGCCAGCGGCATAGGAAGCGTAGTTAAATTCCATATCGAACATATTAAAAACCGAGACCCACCCCAAAGAATCCTCCTCATAGGTCTCATCAATATCGCGAAAAGCAAAAGCAACGACTCTATCCGCAATAAAATCCCATACATTTTCAGGCAAATCCCCTTCAACACTGAAGCGGACAAAACTTGCTGTTCCGTTTATAAATCCCATTTTCTGTTCCGTTATGAATGACTGTAATATAGTAATGCAGATTGATAGTTATCATACCTTATTCCTTGCCCAGGGTCACATCAAATTTCTGTGCTTCCCTTTTCGCTGAATAAAGAGGGTCCCTTGCTGCTCAGGCTTGACTCAGGAAGCTCCGCATGTTAGAATTTTATATTGATCTTTTTTTCTTGACATCAGAATAATGACTTTGTATAAAGCCTAGCTCTATGGGGCGTTAACTCAGTCGGTAGAGTATCTGCCTTTTAAGCAGAGAGTCGTGCGTTCGAGTCGCACACGCCCCACCAAAAAGATTTTTTGTCCCCATCGTCTAGTCGGGTCCAGGACACCGGCCTTTCACGCCGGCAACACCGGTTCAAATCCGGTTGGGGACGCCATCATAAAAAAAGGCACTTTGCGATTTCTCGCAAAGTGCCTTTTTTTTTATAAAACAACCTGGCCCACTAACGTTCACCCACAGGCGACAACACTCTAAAAAATACAGCACCGTTGGGGAGCCAATGGCCCTGGGGAAAAGGGTAAGCAAACAGGATTTTCTAAGAGTCTGTCGGATTTAGAGAATCGTAGCGAAAATTAGAGAAATCGAGACCAGATTTTCATGGATTTGAGGCGAATAGCAGGCCTATTTAACGAAAACTTATGGAAATATGGGCCGATTTGTCAAATTTGCAGCAGATTTATGTCTAAGTCCGACAGGCTCCTAGGGTTGTCAATGGGATCAGAGTAATTGTTCTGATCAACGAGACTCCCTCGCTCACACTCTGGGCCGTTCTCAAAATCTATATAATCGGGAGAACGGCTCATAACTGCGCCACAAGGACCCAGAAGACGGAATGGCCATGCCATCTCAAAATTTCGTTGTTTGTTATACCATCTGTGATTATTGTTTGCTGCCCCAGATACCATTTTTTTCATCAGGTTCAATCCCGGAGGAAAAAGAACTGCAAACGGCCCGCACAAAGTTACGACACGATTTATCACGGGATTCGACAAAACTAAAATCCAAATTCACATACCATGCCGCAAGGACTGAGCGGGTATCACTACTCCAGAGAGATGATTGCCTGGGGCTGAAAAACTGCCTCCGGCACGACTGAGCCAGATCATCATTGGGCCCTAGCAGGCTGAGGAGTTCATCGACAGTTGGTAACCGCCAGTTCGTTTGCCCCTGCCATGCTTCCAGGTTCAAGCCCCTTATATAATCATTGCCCTCTTCCCAGGAAAAGGGAAACTCCGACCCATTTTTCTGCCAGGTGAGACCTGACAACGCGTCATGGATTAATTCCCTATTAACCCGTCTGAAATCATTTTGCCTCCACAGCAAAGGACTTCTTCTTTCATCAAGTTGGAAGACTTCCCTCGCCTGACGGGGCGCGACTTTTTGCCCTTCTGAACGGAGAGCCTCGCCCTTCCTTTTTATCTCCTCTTTGCCAATATCCACAAGCTGACAATCTGTTAATCTCCGCTTGCGCCAGTGACCGGCGAGTTGCTCAAAAGCCTTCCTGGCCTCAAAAACAGAAGCAAAGCGTCCTTCTGGTTTACTGGCCAGACAACACTTGAAAAACGCATCCCAGGCCCCATCGATCAACGGATTAATGGAACTTGCCCTCCTGCCAGCCCTCGGCAGCTGACCGCTGATCATCCGGAATATCGTTACCCCCAGAGAATAGATGTCTGCCCGCTCATCAACCTCATCCGGGGCGCTACTCTGCTCGGGAGCGACATAATAGGGGGAACCGACTTGCATTGCAGAGGGGGTGGCAAACGGCTCGCCATGGAGCTTTGAGAGGCCGAAATCACATATCTTGATCTGGTTACCCTCATCAATCATCATATTGTACGGCTTTATATCACGGTGGATGATATGGGCATTATGGAGACAAAAAAGGCCCGCCATAATCTGACGCCCATAACGGAAAACAAGCTGGGGGGTCATGATCCTGGTTGGTCTTTCAGGCTCAACATGTTCACCAATTAAGGCCCCGAGATTGCCGCAATAATATTCCATGGTATAAAATGGAATCCCACTGGCATCGTGATCAAAATCCATGATGCCAGCGATATGGGGATGCTGAAGTCTTGCCATGGTGATGGCCTCGCTGGTAAACAGACGCTGCAGTCTCTCCATCCCCATGACCATAAGCAGAGGCTCCGATGGCTGCAGGTGTTTGAGAGCCACTACCTTACCGGTAATCGGCATCTGGACTTTATAGACTGAACTCATCCCTCCCTTGCCGAGCAGGCCGACAACCGTATACTTTCCTATTTTTCGCATAGTTTACCGCAATAGCCGCAGGGCATTAAATTCCGGAAAGCCTAAGTTAATAATTTTTCGGGCAGTCTTTTCCGCATTGTAAGCTACTGCTCGAACCTCTATCTGCCTCTTTTCTTGATCATAGACCACGTATTTGGCAAAATTATTTATCCCATCCCGAGGTTGGCCGACACTCCCGGCATTGATAAGATACCGTTTTTCCCTTCTCAATGGAAAGAAACCCGGTTCAAGTTCCGTAAACAAGACCCTGGTACTGACCGGATCATATTCAAAGAGTTCAAGTTGATGGGTATGGCCAAAAAAACAGAGTCCTTCAGCAAACATGGAAAAAATTCGTCTGAGACGGGAAGCCTCGGGATGAAAAAGATAGGTTTCAATGGAATCAGGCGGACAACCATGGACAAAACGAACACCGTCTTTCACCAGTGTCGGTGGCAATGAGAGTAAATAACGACGAACAGGAGCCGAAAGAAGTTTTTCGGTGATGGCCAGTGATTCCTGGGTGGACTCGTTTAAGCGGCGGAGGTAGTTGCCTCCGGCCAGGGCCAGTTCATGGTTTCCCATGACCACAGGAATATGGAGGTCCCAAATGCGTCTGGCTGTTTTTTCAGGATCAGGTCCATACCCCACCAAATCGCCAAGACAAATAATTTTTGCAATTTTAAGTCCTGCGATATCTGCAAGAACCTCGTGTAAGGCCTCTATATTGGCATGAAGATCAGAAATAATTGCGATTTTTTCAGGACGCCTTTCCTTGTTCATATGGCGCGTATGCCCCAACGTTTCAACTCGTCGTTTTTGGTATGAAGCACTATTCTTAAAGGTACGCAGGCCAAACAAATCAGGACGGCCAAAACAAAAAGTGAATCATCCTGCGGCAACGTTTTCAAAATGCTTTCATTTTTTAACACGAACCCCTTCCTCTCTTTCAGTTCCAGGCGGAGGGTTTTATTTCCCTCATCGATCAATATTCTTTCAAGAGGGCATAAAACTACGTTCTTCCTGGACGCCCTTATCCATAGCACACCGTTTTCATACAATTTCGCTCGAGCGTAACATTGGTAATGCAGATACCCAGCACGTACAGTTTAAGAACAAATAGCTTTTTGCCAGGCTGTTTTTCCCTCTGTCTTTACTCATGATACATTTTAGGATCACTTAATTCAACAGCGCTCAAAAATCCAACCCTGAGCGCCGTTCCTCGATCGACTCAAAGGTAGCTTGAAAAATGAGCATTTGTGTTCAGGATCGAGGCCTAAAAAAAGCAGATACTCTGCATCTATTTGTTATTACTCGGTTTATATTTTTTTCATAACCAGGAGTGTTCACTAGAAGGCAATTTTATGAAGTGTGGCCAAAAGATAGAATCCTGTCACTGATCTGAGCCGCCCTATCATTTTGATCCCTGAACGGTTCGTTACTAAGTAAAAGAAGACGCCACTCCAGGTTGTGGATTCCTATTGAAAAGGGCCTGTTACGAATTTTTCGTTACAGGCCCTTTTAGGATTCGATGCTTTTAGAGAGAATTGTTTTTTTATCCAACCACGAAGAGACTGCCTATTCTTTTATCTCTTTTGATTCCTGAATCTCAGGGTTGTGAAATTCGTGCAGTTCTTTTGCTAGCTTTGCCTTATCTATTGGGGTTGTTATCTTGCTCACAGCTTCAGCAGCTATTACCTCAGTTTTCTGTTCAATAGCACCCTTCTCTTCCTCATTTTCAGGGCTTGAACACGAAGAAATAAACAAAACCAATACCACAGAGACGAGCATAAACCATCGCTGCAAAACCATAGGTTCCCCTTTTGTGTTAGAAAAAATATTCATCAGATCAGTTTTTGAAACTATGAATCGGCGCTGGTATTCTCCCTCCCCACGCAATAAATCTTCCAGACTTATTGACATTACGCACCTCCATAATTGGGCTGGCCCCGAACAATCCGCCAAAACTTACCATTTCACCGACAGTTTTTCCTGGAACCGGGATAAGCCTTACCGCAGTTGTCTTTTGATTGATCATTCCCAGGGCCATTTCATCGGCTATAATGGCCGATATCGTGTCCGCCCCCACATCCCCTGGTATCGGTATCATATCGAGCCCTACGGAGCATACACAGGTCATGGCCTCCAATTTTTCAAGGGTCAATGCTCCCTTGCCAACAGCGTCGGCAAGGACTGCATCTTCCATCACCGGGATAAAAGCGCCACTCAGACCGCCAACGGCCTTACTGGCAAAAATACCACCCTTTTTCACGGCATCGTTAAGTAAAGCCAGAATGGCTGTTGAACCTGGTGCTCCGACCACATCGACACCGAGGATCTGGAGAATCTCTCCTACAGAATCGCCAATTTTCGGCGTAGGAGCCAGCGAGAGGTCAATGACACCAAACTCCACTCCCAACTCTTGGGAAACCTGTCGCCCTATCAATTCACCACACCTAGTCACCCGGAAGGTGATCTGTTTGATTTCTTCTGCAATATCATCAAGTTTGAGGTTTTCTTTTCCCCTTTTTTTGATGGTTTTTTCAAGCGATCTGGCAATAACCCCCGGCCCTGACACGCCTACATTCAAAACCACCTCTGCCTCCTCAAGGCCATGAATTGCTCCAGCCATAAAAGGGTTGTCTCCAGGCTGATTACAAAAAACAACAAATTTGGCAGCTCCGAATCCTCCATTAGCGCTGGTCCTCTCGGCCAAATCCTTAATGGTCTTTCCCATCATGGCCACAGCCTCCATATTGATTCCTTTCTGACTCGAACCAACATTGATTGAGGCACAGAGTCTCTCTGTCTCCTCCAAGGACTGTGGAATTGAGGCTATAAACTCTCTATCTGTATCAGTTATTCCTTTCTCGACCTGGGCCGAAAATCCACCCAGAATATCCACCCCGGCATTTTCTGCCGCTCGATCCAGACTCTTGGCCAAGGCCACAAAATCGTGAATCTTAAACCCTGCCCCAACAAAAGATGCTGGAGTAACAGATATTCGCTTATTGACCACCGGAATACCGTATTTCATACTAACTTTATTGCATGTTTCTACGAACTTATCGGATTTTTCGGCAATTTTTGCTTCCACCCTGTCACAGGTGTCTTTAACGGTATCGCGACGACAATCAAGAAGGTTGATGCCCATGGTCACTGTTCGCACATCCAGATTCTCCTTCTGGATCATTTCCACCGTTGCCATTATTTGGTCGGAACGAAGCATTTCTCTACTCCCTTATATCTTGATCAAAAGGCGTTCCAATCTCGTGGGTCGCCCGGAATATATCATTATGTTGAAGAACCAGCGCTAGCTGTTCCCTCTCGGCCAACGCTGCTAACTCACTCCTTAAATCTTCTACCGAATCTATACTGCTGAGATCCACCTGGAAAATCATGGTATAGAGCTGCTCATCCCGGGTCGTAACCAGGTCTAAAATATTGATATTCCTATAATTAAAAAAATCACCCATTATTTTCACCAGCCCTTTGCGATTTTCTCCCTGACCCGTGACCACAAACGTTTCCTTGGGCAATTCCGCCTTAAATGTTTCAAGGGGAACTGTCAACTCTTTGATATTCGCTTCTATTCTGGTCTCAGATTGGATATGGGAAAACCCGGCAAAAACGTCCTCTGGTGTTACCTTGGCATCAAACTCGGCAATCAGAATCATGGTAAAAAACCCACCCAATACCGATTGATTCAAATCTGCAAGGTCTCCATCAAGATCCAAAATAGTGCCGGTAATGTCCGCGACAATCCCTGGACGATCCTTCGACATTACCGATATGACAAACTGTTTTTTCATTTGCTTTTCTCCTCGCTCAACTCTATCTCCCACTTTTCTCCACCCTTCTTTTTTGCAAAGCATGTCTGCTTTTTCTCTTTACGTTGATCTGGATAATCAATAACATAATGCAGACCTCGCGACTCCTTACGTTGCATTGCCGACTGAATAATTAGCAATGCTATCAAGGCAATATTTCGCAGTTCAACCATATTCGGTGTTATAATATAATCTCTATAATGCTGGTCGATTTCATCATAAATTGCGACCATTCTTTTTTTCGCCAATCGCAACCTTTTCATCGAACGAACAATCCCGACATAATTCCACATTGTTCGCCGAATCATATCCCAGTTATGATTTATCAAAATCTCTTCACCCAACTTCCTGGCATCACCACTTTGCCATTCGTCCACAACCGGCAGTCCAATCTCTTTGAGCACCGACCACAGAGAACGACAATACTCTGCTGCCCGGTCTGCAAAGACCACGGCCTCCAAAAGGCTATTACTGGCCAACCTGTTTCCACCATGGAGTCCTGTGCAAGCCGTTTCCCCTAATGCTATCAAACCCGGAATGGAGGTCCTGCCCTGATTATCCGTCTTTACCCCTCCACACATATAATGGGCTGCTGGTACCACAGGGATAGGTTGTTTTGTGATATCGATTCCCCGCCTCAGACACCTTTGGTATATCGTAGGGAAGCGCTTTTTGACATACTCACTATCAAGTTGAGTTATATCAAGAAACACACAATCCGCGCCACTTTCTTTCAACTCTTTATCTATGGCCCTCGCCACAGTATCCCTTGTCGCCAAATCTTTTCTCGAATCGTATTTGCTCATAAAGGGAATCCCATCAGCACCAATCAATATCCCGCCTTCCCCTCGCACCGCCTCTGAAATGAGAAAATTCTTCTCCAAAGGATGATACAGACACGTTGGATGGAACTGAACAAACTCCATGTTTTCCATTTCAGCTCCAGCCCGAAAAGCCATTGCCATCCCATCTCCCGTGGCAATATCCGGGTTTGTCGTATAGAGGTAGACCTTCCCCACACCACCACTACACAGGGCTGTTACCCTGGCGCGGTAGGTTTCAACCCCTCCCCCATCCATCACATACGCACCGACACACCTCTCCTTTCCACCTTCACCCCACACACCGAGCGACTCTTCCACCACCAACAAATCGACAGCAATATGTTCTTCCAATAGGGTAATATTGTCACTGGCCCTTGCTTTTTCCAGCAACGCCCGTTCTATCTCTCTCCCCGTCAAGTCATACGAGTGGGCGACACGACGATGGCTATGCCCCCCCTCCCTTCCCAATGAATACCCAGAAGAATTTTTCTTATCTCTTACAAAATCAACACCAAGCCGAACCAGTTCCTTTACCCTAGCCGGCCCACCCTCTACCACCAGACGAACCACCTCTTCATCACACAAACCCGCCCCAGAGATAAGGGTATCCTCCACATGAGACCCGACACTGTCCTCCCGTTCCAGTACCGCCGCTATTCCTCCCTGGGCAAGATTCGTTGCAGTATCCACATCTCTTTTTTTAGTGACCACAACCACCGAACCCAACTCTGCACACTTCAAGGCAAACGACAACCCTGCAATACCACTCCCAATGACCAAAAAATCACTTTCCATTATATATTCCTCTCTATGTTTCACGTGAAACATAGCAGTAAGACAATCGTTAAAAAGACAAAAATCACATGGGATAGTGTAGCGCTGCACAACACTAAAGGCAAGAGAATGAATACCATAAAAGAAATAACTGGGAAAACAGGTGTTGAAAATGGTAAATAGAGGCAAAAATCTTGTGCGATAAGAAAAAATGGGATACATAGAGTAATCAATAAACATTGTGTCGATTTTCAGTGCTGGAACCGGGAGGTGAGATGAGTAAAGGAAAAGTTATCGCCGTCGCAAATCAAAAGGGTGGGGTGGGGAAGACGACTTCGGCAATCAGTCTGGCTTCCGCCTTGGCCCGGAAAAAGAAAAGAGTTCTTTTGGTTGACTCTGACCCTCAGGGAAATGCATCCTCAGGGATAGGCGTCAACCCCAGAGAAGTGAGCAATCACCTCTACCATAGTTACACCGGGGACATTCCTCTGGCGGATGTTTTTGTAATCCCTGAGTCCAAATGGAAATTAACAGTAGTCCCATCCTCCATAGATCTGGCAGCGGCAGAAATGGAGCTCTTTCCGAGAAAAGAGAGGGAGTACGTTCTCAAAAAAATGTTAGCACCAGTCCAGAATGACTTTGAATATATTATCATAGACTGCCCTCCATCTTTGGGTCTATTGACTGTTAACAGTCTTACGGCAGCAAATTCAGTACTTATTCCTATGCAGTGCGAATATTTTGCCCTGGAAGGACTGTCCCAGTTGATCTCCACCATCCGCTCAGTCAAGAAGTCCCTCAATAAAGAGCTCTTCATAGAAGGTCTCCTCCTTACCATGTTCGATAAACGAAACCGGCTCACTTTTCAGGTCGCCGAAGAAATCCAAAAGCATTTTGGCGACCAGGTATTCAAAACCGTTATTCCTCGGAACGTACGATTGAGTGAGTGCCCCAGCCACGGACAATCCGTTATCGAATATGATATAAAGAGCAGTGGGGCGAAGGCATACATCAATTTGACCAACGAATTCATACGAAGACAGGGGTAGAGATAACAATGGCAGCAAAAAAAGGATTAGGCAGAGGGGTTGACCTGTTATTCAATCAAGAACAGGTCGAAGAGAAATATTTTGAATGCGAAATAGGGAATATCGTTCCTAACCAATATCAGCCGCGGAGTCATTTTGACGAAGCGAGTCTGGCAGAACTTGCCGATTCCATAGCAGTGAATGGTATCATCCAGCCACTGGTTGTAGTGGCCAACTCAGACGGAACCTATGGTCTCATCGCTGGAGAAAGACGTTTGCGAGCCTCTAAACAGATAGGCCTGCAGACGGTCCCCGTTGTCCTCAGAGAAATCAAGAGTGATGATGAGTTACTGGAACTCGCACTCATTGAAAATGTGCAACGAAAAGATCTCAATCCCATTGAAGAGGCAGAAGCCTATGAAAAATTGATAGAAGTCTTCTCTTACACCCAGGAACAGGCCGCCCAAAAGGTGGGAAAGAAGAGATCTACTGTAACGAACCGACTCAGACTCCTACAACTCCCTGATTTTATTAAAAATGATGTTTTACAGTCCCAGCTCAGCGAAGGCCATGCCAGGGCCCTGTTACGCCTCTCGGAGGACAATGCGGCCATGAAGGAGGCCAGAGATCAGATCGTAAGCAAGGGTTTATCAGTACGTCAAGCAGAAAAACTTACCAGTAGAATGCGGCAAACCAGGAGAAGTGGCAGGACGCCCCCCCCCAGGGAGAATAATACTATCCCGGCCTCTTTTTCCCACGCACTGATCACCAGAATGACAAACAAACTGAACTCAAAGGTCCAATTGATACAAAACGGTAACAGAGGAAAATTGGAAATCGAATATTATTCACTTGACGATCTCGAACGTGTCATTGACCTGATTGCAGGTGAATGACACTGCGACCTGATTCTGATCAACCTATACAAGAAAGGGAGGGTACGCATTGGCATTACTCCAATTAACCATGATTCCAATGGGAGTGAATATCAGCGTTGGCGAATATATCACGGAAATCCAAAAAAGTCTGGATAGGGAAGGGGCAACCTTTCGTCTGAACGACATGGGCACAGTTATTGAGGGGGAGGTTCAAGAGCTTTTGCAGCTTGTGGGGAAAATCTACGAGACCCCTTTTGATCAAGGGGCGATCAGAGTAATTACCCATATCGTCATCGATGACAGAAGGGATAAAAATGTCCACATCGGTGATAAAATTTCATCGGTAACATTGAGGAAAGTTGAACAATGAGAGAGACGCCAATAACTCCGGGAGTCGTATGAAGAAAAAACCGGAAAAACGAAGAATTCATTGGCTGACATTTCTCCCTTTGCTTATCTTCCTTGCCCTTTTCCTCTTTGGGGTTAACGTCCAGGAACCTCAACGCGTACTTGAACAGGCATGGAATATATGCCTGGACTGCATTGGCATCGGATAAGAACCTTAACCGTATTGAACCCATGGAATCAATTCGTAAACTCATCCAGGTTATCGCCACCTTCCTCACAAACAGCTATTTTCTCTTTCCCCAAACGAAAAATATCTACCAAGGGCCCTTAAAAATAATCTGTTCGCCAGGCCTGAACTGTTATTCTTGTCCAGCATCCACAACCTCCTGCCCCATTGGTGCCATTCAACAATTGCTCCTGGGGGTGAGATTCTCGTTTGAAACCGGATCGTATTATTTTGGGTCCTATGTAGTTGGATCTATTGGCCTTATAGGAACATTGAGTGGAAGAATAACCTGTGCTTGGCTCTGTCCTTTTGGCCTCATCCAAGAACTCCTCTACAAAATACCCTTTGGCAAAAAACGCCAAATACCGTATTTCTTTAGATACGGGAAATATTTCATGCTCATCGTATTCGTCTTTCTTTTCCCCCTCCTGCTCACGAATGACTGGGGAATGGGGAAACCTTGGTTTTGTAAGTATGTGTGTCCAGCTGGCACCCTGGAAGCGGGAATCCCCATGCTCCTACTTCAGCCAGACCTCAGGGCGACACTAGGGATTTTGTTCTACAATAAATTATTCTGGATGATCCTTTTCCTTGGATGGAGTGTTGTCACCTCAAGGCCTTTTTGCAAGACGACCTGTCCTTTGGGTGCCTTTTATGGCATTCTAAACAAGATATCTTTCATTAAACTTGAACTGGTAGAGGACAACTGTACGAAATGCGGGGCCTGTGCCAAGGTCTGTCCCATGGGTATACAATTTAATGAAGTGGCCGGGAGCCCGGAGTGCATTATGTGCATGCGTTGTATGAATGAGGCATGCCAGTTCGCGGCTATTCAAGTCACCCTTGGCGGCTTTCCTTTAACCGCGAACCAGAGGTTACCAGGAAAAGAAAAACCTCTGATACCTGAGTAAGAAGGAAACTATCGGTAATTATGAACAATAAATTCTGGAAATGATAATTGATATAGGCTAGTTTGTATTAAAAGAAGCTATAAAATAGCGGTAGTGGCTCATATTTTTTAACAAGGTCGTCATCAACAAACTGAAATTGTTGTAAGTTCGAGGCACAGGAATTAAAAAACATCCATTCTTTCTCAGTTGGGGGGGGTATGTTTTTTATCCTTTTAACGAAGGAGGTGTACTGTACCCGGCTGTTTTTCGCAGTAGATGTCGATGAAGTATGTGGGCCTAAAGGATAATCGTACTCTCTCCACAGCCAAAAATAACTTATGATCATTCACAAGAAAAGTAGATTAAGGTCAGCTAGAATGAATAAATTACCATTAAAACTTAGACTCATCCTCCCTCTCATTGTAATTCTCTTTTTGGTGGTTACCTCCTCAGCAAGCGCGAAAATGGGGAGTATCAAAGGAGACAAGGTTCAACTACGATCTGGACCCGGAACCAACTACTCAGTCAAGTGGGAATACGGAAATGGAATTCCCCTCAAAATCCTCTCAGAGAAGGGCGCTTGGATCAAGGTAAAGGATTTTGAAGATGATTCTGGTTGGATATTTAATGAGTATGTGGATTCAACCCCCCATATGATTGTCAAAGTCAATAAGGGCCAGCAAACAAAAATTAACATCAGATCCGGCCCAGGCGTTGGTTACAAAATAGTCGGTAAGGCATACTATGGAGTTGTTTTTGAGACACTTGCGCAAGAAAAGGGATGGGTCAAGATTAAACATGAATCAGGCCTGATAGGATGGATAAAACGGAGCCTGCTCTGGGGATTCTGATTCAAAAGCCAAATCGTATCAAAAGAGAAAAGCCGCACATCTTTATAGGATGAAATGCGGCTTTTCTCTTTTCTGGGAGAGAAAAATGCCTCCCTTATCCAACCTTACAGTACGTTTTTGCCGGACGAATATTCACCAGCTCAGGTTTATGGAGAGTCTGTTTTATTGTATTTAAGAGTTGAACTCTTACAACACTTCAACCTCTGTTATCCCACCTGTAGAGAACCTGATGAACACCGCTATGGGACCTCATGAAATAAAGGTGTAGCAACTATTGTCCAATCCCCTAATCCTGATCGTATTTTGAAGGAAAGGCAGCAGACACGCTGGAGAGGAACAGCGACAAACTCCGCTGCCGCGCGGATCCCCCCCTTACTAAATTTCTTTTTCTCAAATCCTATGGCCAAGTAAAGCTTTATTATCGATGCTTCACAGGAGGAACCTAGAGGAGATCAAGAGATTGCAAATTAAGAAAGTCATTCAAACAAACTTCACAACATCAATCCACTGGAAGGCTGCAGAAACAAGGCAAGCGAAAAAGGACAAGAGAGCCGGAGGCCCCTTTTGACATGTGGAGAAATGAATCTCTCACGAGTTCAAGTTGAAACAAAAATTTAAAAAACCAAGCAGAACGACAACAGCGCATTGCGCAGTGAACAAAAAAGCCGTCTGTAACCTATTGATTACAGACGGCTTTATTGCGTCTGGCGGAGAAGGAGGGATTCGAACCCTCGGTGGAGTTTAACCCCCACACTCGCTTAGCAGGCGAGCACCATCGGCCTCTCGGTCACCTCTCCAGAGTGGCGGAGGAAGTAGGATTCGAACCCACGGTACTTTCGTACAACGGTTTTCAAGACCGCCGCCTTAAACCACTCGGCCATTCCTCCACTCGAGGTCTTTTACCACTTGAGCACTAAAGTGTCAATATTGAGGGGCATGAAAAAAATGATATAGAAAAATGAGACGTTACAAAAGTGGAGAAAAAACAACAAAAGCAACAAAAACAACAAATACATTAACAAATATGTAAGAAAGATTCGATAAATGCCGATAAAAATGGTAAGAGAGATAAAATAAACAATTATTCCCAAATAACCTTATAGAATAAATGCCCATGCAAGAACATATAGATATCTCGGCACAACTTGAAGACCTTAGTTGTCTCTATGAGATTAGCAAAAGCCTCGCCTCATCAACTGATTTAAAAGAATGTCTGGAACGAACCATGGCAACTCTCGACTCAATGAAAAAGATGGAAAACGGTACCGTGACCATCATTAACCCATTGACCGGAAAACTTGAAATTGAAGTAGCCCATGGAATAAACGCTGAAGGGCGAAAACGGGGAAAATATCAGATAGGTGAGGGGATAACGGGAAGAGTTGTGGCCTCAGGAGAACCCATTATCGTTCCTCATATAGCTAACGAGCCAAACTTTTTAAATAAAACGAGATCGCGCGGCGACCTCAGCAATCAAATGCGTTCGTTTATCTGCGTCCCTATACGTGGTGGTAAACAGGTAATCGGCGCCCTCTCTGTAGACCGACTTTATAAAGACGGTATTTCTGGCCAGGCCGAGGAAGATCTCCGTTTTCTCATAATTCTCAGCACACTGATTGCTCAAACTACCCATAGAATTCAGAAAGTAAACCAAGAACAGGAAGAGTTACGGGTAGAAAATCTCAAACTCAAACGCGAGCTTTCAGAAAAAAACAAAATTAATGACATCATCGGGAATTCCAGCAGAATGCAGGAAGTGTATGAGATGGTTTATCGGGTGGTTGATTCCAATGCCACCGTCCTTCTCCGTGGTGAATCGGGTACAGGAAAGACACTGGTGGCAAGGGCCCTCCACTATAATGGAAAACGAAAGACAAAACCCTTTATTGTTGTTAACTGCTCAGCCCTTCCAGAGACCCTGCTTGAAAGCGAGTTGTTTGGCCATGAAAAAGGGGCCTTTACTGGAGCCACGGAACGAAAAATTGGCAGGTTTGAACAGGCTGAAGGGGGTACCCTGTTCCTGGATGAGATTGGTGAAATCAGCCATGCCGTACAAATAAAACTGCTGAACGTCGTCCAGGAACGAACGTTTCAACGACTGGGTTCGGGGAAATCGATCGCCTGCGATGTAAGGCTGGTTGCCGCAACAAATCGAGACCTTGAGAGTGCGGTAAAAGATAAAAGCTTCCGCGAGGACCTTTATTATCGCTTAAATGTCTTCCCGGTATTTATGCCATCTCTTCGCGAGCGAAGAACAGATATTCTCCTCCTGGCAGAATTTTTCCTCGATAAATACGCAAAGGAAAATAACAAATCCATAAAACGGATATCAACCCCTGCCATTGACATGCTCATCCAATACCACTGGCCAGGAAATGTGCGAGAATTACAGAATTGCATGGAACGGGCGGTACTGATTTGTGATGGTGATACCATTAAGGGAATTCATCTCCCGCCAACTCTGCAGACCTCTGAATCTATTAACTCCGACCAAAATCCACTCTCTCTGTCATCGGCGGTGGAAAATTTTGAAAAAGACATTATTATTGAAGGGTTGAAAAAAAATAGAGGAAATCAAACAAAGACAGCACTGTATTTGGACACCAGCCTGCGAATCATTAATTACAAGATTCATCAATATAACATAGACCCGAAAAAATTTAAAATAAGTGCCTCATGAACCTTCTCCTCCATCTCTGTTGCGGTCCTTGTTCCATTTATCCTCTGAGGATATTGCGTGCTCAGGATTTTGACGTCACTGGTTTCTTTTACAATCCAAACATCCACCCGTATCGGGAGTTTCACCGACGCCTGACCTCATTGCGAGATATGGCCGACAGGAGTGACTTTAAGGTGGAAATCGAGACTGAATACGGTTTGACCAACTATCTGCAACAGATTGTTTATCATGAAAAAGAACGGTGTCCTCTCTGCTATGCAATGCGCTTGCAAAAAGCGGCAGAGTATGGCTTAAAAATCGGTGCCGAGGCATTTTCCACGACACTCTTATACAGCAAGTATCAGAATCACCAGGCCATTATTGGAATTGGCAAGACAATAGCTGAAAAATACGGTATCGCATTCTATTATGAAGATTTTCGCGTGGGCTGGCAGGAGGGTATAGATAAATCCATCGCCATGAAACTGTACCGCCAGCCCTATTGTGGATGCATTTACAGCGAGCAGGAACGATACGATAAAAAACTACAGAAGAAATTAAGAACTGCCTCAACAATAACATCCTGACGTTTAACAACCTAAAGCGGTAAAGAAGAAAAAAGAGGAAAGACATGGTCACTATACTGGTACTGGCAACAACGAATAAAAATAAAATTAAAGAATTTCAGGAGATCGTCAAAGATTTTCCCATTGAAATCAGATCAGTTGGAGACTTTGGTCCTCTTCCGGAGTGTATCGAAGACGGCAAGACTTTTGACGATAACGCCTACAAAAAGGCCCTGCACACAGCAAAAATCCTTGGCCTGCCTGCCATAGCTGACGATTCTGGTCTTGAAGTTGAAGCACTGAACGGAGCCCCAGGGGTCTACTCTGCCAGATATGCCGGAGAATCAGCAACGGATGCAGAAAATTGTGAAAAACTGCTCCAGGAGATGGCTGGCAATAAAAACAGAAAGGCCGCTTTTAAATGTGTTCTTTCTATTGCCGTCCCATCTGGTCCAGCTTTAACCTACGAAGGGAGCTGTGAAGGAGTACTTCTTAATGAAAAGCGTGGAGAATCAGGCTTTGGTTATGATCCTCTCTTTTTCTTTGAGCCACTTAACAAAACCTTCGCTGAATGCACCATGGAAGAAAAAAACAAGTACAGCCACCGCGGAAAGGCCTTGGCTGATTTGAGCTCCGAATTTGACAAGGTCTTAAAGTGGCTTAATCAGCGCCTGGCAGAAGAAAAACCACCCAAACCCGATCATAGTGAGTTTGAGGGCAATGACTGGTCGAAATAACAATACATCCTCTGCTCACAAGATCCGTGGAGCAGAGGAATATTCGATTACCACTCTTCGATCCGCCTCCTGAAAAGCTGAAGCTGTCTGCTGCGAATCTCATTCATACTTAAGCGATAAATATCCCAGGGGAAGAGAAACTCGGCTACTCCGGTATCGAAAACACGCTTGACCTCATACTCGTCATGGGCCACATCGCGCTGATAGATATAATTCAAGTAAGACCGATTGGTATGAATGATAAACTCCACCCGCATTCCCCCAAGCCGGGCAAAAAACTTGAGCATTGGAGTCTTTATTGAACTTCCCGTGGCGGTGCCGGTATAGTTACCACCAGTCAGGGTATCGGAAATATCCTCCAGGGTCATAAATGAACCTGCCTCTACTGCACTGCGAGTGAGGTGACGAAGAAAACACTTCACATCTCCCACTGAATTTAGAACAGCCATCAAACCCAACTCATCATCAACGGCAGTAGCAGGATTTTTTTCATTTTTTCTGAGTAGTTTTATAACCTTATCAGAAGGAGGCTTTTTACGGATGGTGACATAGATTGGAATTTCTCTTCCCAGATAGCGGAAAGTTCTGCGTTTGATCAGGGTTAGTTTTTCACCAGCAATTGGTGTCAGTTGACGGGCCTGATCCTCAGAAAGGACATTGACCTGCTCACAACTGAAATCATCTTGACGATGACTGCTATGGAGATAGTGAATTTTAAGATCCCCAATTTGTAGACTGGGACTCCAGACGTGGGCATTGAGAAAGGTGATAAAATCGGAAAACTTTTTTTCGATATCAGTTTCCCGTTCACGTTGATCAATGGAACCGGCAAGATTCATGAGGACTAATTTTCTTTTGGCCTCAAAACGTGCTTTCTTGTGAAAATGCTCATCAAAAAAAATAAGTAGCAAATCTACGGGATCATGAGTTGTTTCAATCTCATTTGTTGTTTCTATATGTGAACTGTAGGGTGCCAGGACCTTGGCCCGCAGTGAGTTAACAACATCATCGGCGGTTCTCGCGTAATCACGAAGGTAGCGCCTGACATCCTGACTCGATTGATCGACCGCAAACATATTCCCAAGAAGGACATTGGCACGCTGGGCAGCAAAATCCCTCCTTGATGGCGTGTATATGAGGGAAAGTATTTCGTCGAAACCAGCCACCCCGAGAAAATCAAAAATCTGGCTGCGAACAGCGCGATATTTAGTCTTCATCAGCTGATCACCTTGAAAACCTTTAATCCACTCCTTTGCCTCTCTAGAAAAAGGATGAACGAAAGGAGGCATCGCTTTGACCGCAAAAGGACCATCCTGGAGCATTGAAGTGAAGATGGATTCCTTATTCAAAATACTCATAATTCTTTCCCTTATCATATTGCCGAAAAAGTTATTCCCACACCCTGTTTGTATCAAAAACTGTCATAAAAACAGCAAGAGAGCAACAAATTCCTTTCAAAAATAAGAGTGCGATTGAGAACGAGCTTTACCTTGTCTTTTCCCGAATGATCTGGTTAACTATTTAACAATTTGGAATTCTTCCTTTTTATCGTGTAGGAGATGATACCAGAATGACAGACGAACACAAGGCAACAACTCTTGCAAAAAGAATTGAACAACTGGAACAGACTGTTGCCCGGCAAAAAAAAATCATTCTCTCCCTTGAAAACAAAGCTAACTCTTTCGATTCCCTTAAAAATAATACCTCCGACCCCATCCATTCTGTTACAGCGGATGGACATTTTCTCTTTGTTAACCAGGCCTGGCAGAACACCTTGGGATACAGTGATGAAGATCTTCAAACCCTAACTCTCATGGATATCATTCACCCTGAATGTCTGGGAAATTGTGAAACTATCTTCAATGATCTGCATACAGGGCAGAAAATAGACAGAAACAACACTGTATTTCTGGCCAAAGATGGACGAAAAATATCAGTTGAAGGCCGCTGTAACACACGTTTTGTTAACGGCAAGGCTGTGGCCATGACAGGGATTTTTCGCGATCTCAGCGAGCATCAGATCAACGCCAAGGCCCTTATTGAAAGCGAAGAACGCTACCGAGATCTTTTTGAAAACACAACAGATCTCATCCAAATACTTGATCCCAATGGATACATTCTCTATGTCAACAAAGCCTGGAGAGAAACGTTCAGTTACAGTGATGAAGAAATCGCAGAACTCTCCATCTTCGAACTGATCTCGCCCGACTGCCAAAACCAATGTGAACAGGTTTTTCAAGAAATTATCACCATACCGAAAATAAACTATATCAACACCGTTTTTACCGCCAAGGATGGACGGAAAATCAGTATCGAAGGCAATGCCATCTGCAAATTTGTAGACGGTAAGCCCATTAGGACCCAATGTATCTTCCGTGATGTAACTCAGAAAAACAAAATGGAGGAAGAATTGCACAAGGCACAGAAAATCGAATCACTAGGTGTTCTGGCCGGAGGTATCGCCCATGATTTCAACAACCTTCTCACTGCCATCCTGGGAAACATCTCTTTAGCCAAAATGCATACCAATTCCCCCGAAAGGGTAATTAATTACCTTGAAAACACGGAACGAGCGAGCCAACGAGCCAAAGGTTTGACCCAGCAGCTTCTCACCTTTTCCAAAGGTGGAGCTCCCATCAAACGCACCACAACCATCGGAGACCTTATCACAGACTCCACTACCTTTGTTCTCAGAGGGTCCAATGTAAACTGCATATACGATATTGCCGAAAATCTCTGGCCTGTAGATGTTGACGAAGGACAACTTAGCCAGGTTACCCAAAATCTTGCAATCAATGCCAGTCAGGCTATGACAAATGGGGGCAGTATCACCATCCGGGCCAGAAATAAGATTTTAAATGATGGGATTATTCCCTCTCTGCCTCCCGGAGGATATATAGAAGTTCAATTTGAAGACAAGGGATGCGGTATAAAAGAGGAACATCTCTCTAAAATATTTGATCCTTATTTCACGAGTAAGCAGTCAGGTAGCGGCCTGGGTTTGGCAATATCCTATTCTATTATCAAAAATCACGACGGACTCATTCTTGTTCAATCTGAAGTTGATATAGGAACAATTTTTACCATCTATCTCCCTGCCTGTTCGAAATCAACCTCTCAACTCAGCCTGTCCAAAGATGCTCCCCTCCACTCTCCAATCAGGGGACATGTCCTTGTTATGGATGATGAAAAAATTGTTCGTGATATTTCTGTGGAAATACTTGAGTGTCTCGGTTGTCAAACTGCTGTTGCAGCCAACGGTCATGAAGCCATTACCCTCTACATGCAGGCTAAGGAGAACAACACCCCCTTTGATGTCCTGATCATGGACTTGACCATACCAGGCAGTTTAGGTGGACTGGAGACCCTTGAAAGGCTGCGAATCCTGGATTCCGAGGTCAAGGCCCTGGTTTCCAGTGGTTATGCCAATAATCCAGTTATGGCCAATTATAGAGAATATGGCTTTTGCGGGGTTGTACCCAAACCGTTTATGGTGGAAGAACTGAATAAGGCCCTTAGTATTATTCTCCCTCCTCTCAATAGCTGATCCATATTTTTATCAAAAGAGCCGGATAGCGTTCAATATCCGTCACAAGAAGGTAATGGATACCTGCAGTTATTTTTTCTCTTCATTGTTCAAAAAAATTACCAGCCTCATTCTATTTTTCCGGAAAACCAGTATGGGTCGTCTGTGAACTGTAAAGATTGGCCGCAGCAAGAGTCAGAGCTATCACCGATGGACCGATAATCAACCCCCAAAAACCAAAGCTGGCTATTCCTGCAAGAATAGAGAGGAGGATAAGAATCTCGTTCATAGTGTATTCAAAACCGAAAATTCGTTTCAGATAGCCGATAAAGATCATGCGCAATATATTATCAATAAAAAACCCCATAACACCCCAGACAACGATCAAGATAACCACCACATTCATATAATTGGAGGCAAAGAGTTCAAGAGCCACCACAGGGAGATAGACAAGAGCGGCCCCGACAAGGGGAATAACTGAACAGAAACCAGCAAGTACGCCGAGGTAAAAGGCATTGTAATCTCCAATAAAGGCCATCAGAATGGCGAAGGTAATACCTTGAGCCATCATATTAAAAAGAGTGCCATAAAAGACTACAGCCACCGTACCGGTACATTCACGGTAGAGATATTTTTCATGCTCAAGGCTGGTGGGCATAACCCGGGCGGCAAAAACAAGGATTTGTTTTCCATAAAGATTAAAAAGAAAATAAAAAATGAGAATCCAGGCAATCTGCACCACCAATCCACCAGCTCCGGAGGCCACTCCGTTCACTGTTTTATAGAGAGCCTCCATGGAAACACCAGCCAACATTGAACTCCCCTCCGTCTTTAATTTCTCGAGAAAATTATGAAGAACCGGAATAGAATCTGTATAGGCCACCACTTTATCCACCATATCCATTGTAACCTTTTTGATATGTTCCAGGTCCACCCCTGACATCTGGGTATAGGTCTCAGAAAGAAAGTAGACCAGAGGGGCAAAGATAAGGCAGAGAAAAAAAAGGGTGAGAAGGGTGGAAGCAAGAATGTGACTCCGTTTTTTTATATAAACGGGCAGGGCATGTTGCTCAAACAGCCTAGTCAGTGCTGAAAATCCATGACTGGTGCAGAGTGCCAGAACTGCAGCCACAAGGATGTAATGCAGGTAAGAAGAGAAGAGATAGAGTGAGGCAGCAACAAGAAACAGGGTAAGATAGGAAAGAAAACGAAGACCTTCGTCACCATTTGTCAACTGCATATATCATATCTCTTTGTGATGATTTTAGATTACAAGATGAAAAAGCGCTGCAGAAGAAGTAATTGCTTATTTTTATCCAAGTAAATGAAAAGAGCATTCATTACACTGCCTGCCCTTCTCCTTGAAATCTACTCAACCTTCAATTCTCTGGTAAGAAGATCGTTCACAGCCAATGAACAATCCTTCTCTTCATAGAGGATCTTATAGACCTGCTCCAGAATGGGCATATCCACTCCCATACGCTGAACTAAATCATGAACTGATTTAGTAGTCTTGACCCCCTCTGCGACCATTTCCATTTCTTCCAGGATCAGAGGAAGTTTTTTTCCTTGACCGAGTTTTAAGCCAACAGTGCGGTTTCTACTGAGATCACCCGTACAGGTAAGAACCAGATCACCAAGACCACTGAGTCCGGAAAAAGTAACAGGATCGGCACCCATGGCTACTCCCATACGGGTAATCTCGGCCAGCCCCCTGGTGATAAGGGCCGCCCGGCTATTCAACCCGTACCCCAGACCATCACATATCCCTGCGGCAATAGCCACTATGTTTTTCAAAGCTGCACTGATCTCCAGACCAATCATATCCTGGGCGGCATAGACCCTGAAGCGCTCACTGCCAAATATTTTCTGTAAAACCTTTGCCCTGTCCAGATCACCACAGCCTATGGTAACCAAAGTAGGAAGTCCCAAGGCAACCTCTTTCGCAAACGACGGTCCTGACAGCACTGAGAGGGTCAAATTTTTACGATCAAGGGCTTCCCCAAGGGTCAGCTTCATAACCTGGGTCATGGTCATCAGGGAGTCGTTTTCAATACCTTTCACAGCGGAGACAATAAAAGCCTCTTGTTCAAGAAAGGGAATCAGTTTTACAAAAACTGAACGAAAGCCATGAGAGGGGACAACCATACAGACTACGTCAGCTCCCCTCACAGCTCCCTCAAGGTCATCTGTTACTTTCAAGGAAGGAGGAAAAATAAAACCAGGAAGATATTTTCTGTTTTCCCTCTCTTTAGCCAAAGCAGTCACATGCGCTTTGTTATGACCCCAGAGTATGATATCCAGTTTTTTTGCGGAGAGAACTCCCGCAATAGCCGTTCCCCAGGAACCGGCACCAATGACCGCTATTTTGTTGATTGTCGACTTACTCATCCGTGCTTTGGTCTACTGCTAGTCCTTCCTCGTCCCCGTCTTCTGAATCATCTTCAGGGGCCACAAGATCCATTGCCACCACCCGCTCTTCGTCAGCCAGATTTATAAGACATACACCCTGAGTTGTACGTCCAATAATCCGGACATTCTGCAAAGGCATGCGAATCATCTTACCAGAATCGGCAATGAGCATGACTTCATTTTCTTCATCAACCTGCATGGCGCCCACGACTTTACCATTCCGCTCACTGACCTTAATGGCTATAATCCCTTTTCCGCCCCGTCCCTGAATACGATGTTCCGCTACTGGAGTCCGCTTTCCATAGCCATTTTCAGTGACAGTGAGAATAGAATTATCAGAAGAAATAACAATGGCACCCACAACAACATCATCCGCTGTCAGTCTGATTCCCCTGACACCAGCCGCTGTTCTGCCCATGGTTCGGATATCAGATTCATGAAAATGGATAGATGCCCCATTTTCAGAAACAAGAAATATTGTATTATCACCGTTTAGGATATGGGCGGCGATGATCTCGTCATCTTCGTTGATGGTCAGGGCCTTTTTACCACGTTTACGAGGTTTGACAAATTCCTGAAGGCTGGTCTTTTTTACTCTGCCCAGACGGGTAACCATCAGAATCGTTTTCTCAGACCCCTCATCACTCAGTTCAGAAATGGGCAGGATGGCAGCAAGCTTCTCGCCTTCTGCGAGGTTAAGGAGATTAATAATGGCTTTTCCACGTGCAGTGCGACCGGCAAGCGGCAACTGATATACTTTGCGCCAAAAAATCTTGCCATGATTGGTAAAGAAAAGAAACGTGTCGTGAGTTGAGGCTACATAAAGATTAGAGACAAAATCCTCTTCAATATTCTTGACCCCAAAGACTCCCTTACCACCACGATGCTGGGAACGATACAGACTTACCGGATTGCGCTTGATATAACCGGAATGGGTAACGGTTACCGCCATATCTTCCGGGGTAATCATATCTTCTGGGAGAATTTCATCAACAGCGTCAATAATTTCGGTACGTCTCTCATCCCCATAGGTTTCTTTGATTTCCACAAACTCGTCACGAATTATCTTCATGACCAGGTCTTCATTACCGAGGATATTCTTCAATCGATCAATCTCGATAATAATCTCATTATAATCATTGATTATTTTTTCCCGTTCAAGACCGGTAAGACGTTGCAGACGCATATCAAGAATAGACTGGGCCTGAATGGGTGAAAGCGCAAATCGACTAATTAAATCCGTCTTGGCCTCAATTGGATTCTTCGAACTTCTTATCAGTTTCACCACCTCATCAAGATTGGTGATAGCTATTTTGAGCCCTTCGAGAAGATGGGCTTTTTCTTCAGCCTTATTCAATTCAAAGGCAGTACGACGATATACCACCACCTTACGATGAAGAATAAAGTGCTCAAGAATTTGCTTTAAATTAAGCACTTCAGGTCTGTTGTTGACAATGGCCAGAAAAATAATACCAAAGGAGCGCTGCAAGGGCGTCATTTTATACAGCTGATTGATCACCACATCGGCTATCTCATCCTTTTTCAATTCAATAACAATCCTGAGTCCCTGCCTGTCTGATTCATCACGAACTTCAGATATAGACTGAATTTTCTTTTCCTTTACGAGCATGGCAATTTTCATCACCAGAGTGGCTTTATTCTGCTGATATGGAATTTCATCGATAACAATGGCCTCTCGCTTTCCTCCCTTTATCTGCTCTATATGGATGGTGGAACGCATGAGAACACTACCACGACCTGTCTCATAGGCTTCCCGAATTCCTGCACGGCCGCAAATCATCGCACCTGTGGGAAAATCAGGGCCTGTTATTATATTTATCAGTTCATGAACAGTGATATTAGCATTATCCACCATGGCTAATAAACCATCCATAACCTCAGTGAGGTTATGGGGTGGTATATTCGTGGCCATCCCCACGGCAATACCTGAAGAACCGTTAATCAGTAAGGTGGGAACCTTACTAGGCATAACTGTCGGTTCCGTCATAGAATTATCATAGGTAGGGATAAAATCTACGGTCTCTTTATCCAGATCAGCAACTATCTCCCGATCGATACGGGTCATTCTTGCCTCTGTGTAACGCATGGCTGCAGGTGAATCGCCATCCATGGAGCCAAAATTTCCCTGACCATTTACCAGGGGATAACGCATGGAAAAATCCTGGGCCATACGAACAATGGTGTCATATGCTGCAGTATCACCATGAGGATGATATTTACCTATGACATCACCGACAATACGAGCTGATTTGACATAAGGCCTATTGTAAAAAACCCCAAGTTCCCGCATGGCAAACAGAGCCCTGCGATGAACAGGTTTCAGACCGTCACGAACATCGGGCAGAGCCCTGCCGATAATGACGCTCATGGCATAGTCAAGATAAGATTTCTTCAGTTCTTGTTCAATGGAGATAGTGGGATGTTGTTCTTCAGTGCTCATAAGAAATTTTTTTCCAATATAGGTTCGTCTGTTTTAAGCAGATCCAACTCCCAACCAGCTTAAAACGTAACATGGTAAAAGGTTACCTGTGCTTCATCTTTGTGTGTTTCAAATATTGAGCTACAGCCCCTTTGAGGTGAGATATCTAAAACAGATACAAGCAGAGTAGTTATCATACTCGTTTCTCTGAGTGCTCGGAATTGGATACATCGGTTATATATCCAATTCCGTGACTTCTAGGGCATGATTCTGGATAAACTCTCTACGCGGTTCAACCTTGTCTCCCATAAGAGTTGTGAATATATCATCTGCCTGTTCTGCATCATTAATAGTTACCTGAACAAGCGTTCGATTTTCCGGATTCATGGTGGTTTCCCAAAGCTGATCCGGATTCATCTCACCTAAACCTTTATAACGCTGGAGATGACTGCCTTTAAACGTTTCATTCCGTATGATCTTTATCATCTCTTTCCAATCAACAGCTCGAACTTCTTTATCTTCTCCTCCCTGGACTATTCTCATAATAGTAAAAGAACAGAGGAGGAGTGATTTAATATCATCAAATAGACCGAGAGCCGTTCGATATTCATTGATAAGAGGAATCTGCGGTCCCAGAGTCATCATAATCTGGGCCTTTCCTTTAATAGCTATATCGACTTCATAGCAACTGGGCCGCCAGCGGCAGGTACGGATATTACCAATTATATTTTTTTCTAGAGAGAGTTGATCTATGAGATTTTTGACAAATGATTCATCTGTAAACTGATCGGCCGAACGAACATTATTGTTGAGGAGAAAATAGAGCATGTCTTCCCAGATATTCATTCTTCCCAGATACGCGACGACTTTTTGATAAATTGAAAGTTGTCTTAATACTTTAACCAGATATTCTTGTTCAATGACCTTTTTCTCTTCATCTTCAGTCATTATTTTCAAGATGGTACTGGCCTCATTAAACATATGAGAATTGAGATTTTCTTCTTCGAGAAAATATTGTTCTTTCTTGCCTTTTCCCAAGCGGTAGAGGGGAGGTTGACCAATATAGACAAAACCGCCTTGGACAAGTGGTAACATTTGTCGGTAAAGAAAAGTGAGAAGTAACGTACGGATATGAGCACCGTCCACATCAGCATCAGTCATTATTATGACTTTATGATAACGAAGTTTTTCCAAATCAAACTCATCTTTACCAATACCGCAGCCAAGGGCTCCAATAAGTTGTTTTATCTCTTCACTGTCTAATATTTTATCAAACCTGGCTTTTTCGACATTCATAATCTTACCACGGAGGGGAAGAATAGCCTGGATTGAACGATCACGACCCTGTTTTGCAGAACCACCGGCGGAATCACCCTCGACAATAAATATCTCACGCTTGGCCGGGTCTTTTTCCTGGCACTCAGCAAGTTTTCCAGCCATGAGAAGTGAAGTTGATCCCTTTTTCCGAGAAAGATCTCTGGCCCTTTTTGCTGCCTCCCTGGCCCGTGCTGCTTCTACAACCTTAATGAGTATTTTTTTTGCTTCCTGGGGATTTTGTTCAAGATACAAGGTTAGTTTGTCAGTACAGATGGATTCAACGATAGACCTAACTTCTGAATTTCCAAGTTTGGTTTTGGTTTGACCTTCAAACTGTGGGTCAGGGACATGTACTGAAATAACACAGGTCAATCCTTCCCTGACATCATCACCACCCATCTTTTCTTTGAGATTTTTAGGAATAATATCATCACTTGCATATTTATTTATGCATCTGGTAAGAGCTCCCCTAAAACCAGCAACATGGGTTCCTCCCTCTTTTGTATTAATATTATTTACAAAAGAAAAAAGTCTCTCTGAATAGCCATCAAAATACTGAAAAGCGATCTCCACCTGTACCATATCTTTTTCACCAAAAAGAAAGATAGGTTCAGCGTTCATTGGAGTACGTTTGCGGTTTAAATATTCCACGTATTCGACAATACCCCCCTCGGCATGGAATTTATCCTCGGCACCGGTGCGTTCGTCTTTCAGGTAGATACGGACATTTTTATTGAGAAAAGCGAGTTCACGAAGGCGGGTATTTATTGTGTCATAGTTATAAGTTGTTGTTTCAGAAAAAATATCAGGATCTGGGAGAAAGGTAATAGATGTTCCTGTTTTTTCACTCTGACCAACAATTTCTAATTCTCCTACTTTGGCTCCGTACCTGTATTCCTGACGATACACATTTCCATTACGTCTTATTTCAGCAACCGCTTTGATGGAAAGGGCATTGACAACAGATACGCCCACGCCATGAAGTCCACCGGAAACCTTATAAGTAGAATGATCAAATTTCCCGCCTGCATGGAGGGTGGTCATAACCAATTCGAGGGCAGACATGTTTTCTGTGGGATGCATATCAACAGGTATCCCTCGACCGTCATCACGAACCGTTATTGAATTATCTCCATGAATAATGACATGGATCCGTTCACAGTATCCGGCTAGTGCTTCATCTATACTATTATCAATAACTTCCCAGATAAGATGATGAAGACCTGTTTCAGAAGTGTTTCCGATATACATGGAAGGTCGTTTTCTGACAGCTTCAAGACCAGCAAGGACCTTTATTTGTTCCGCACCGTATTCTTTATTTTCTTCAGTCACTCGTTTTTCCTTTTTTCTTGAAGAAATAAAAATATCCATTCATTTTCGAATGAATGGATATTTTTATTGATATATAGCTGAGCTATTATAATTGCATGGGCATAATGATACTTAGAAAACCGGCATCTACATCGGATTTCATCAAACAGGGGCTGTTATTGGAATTGATGTAAGCTTCTACAACATCGCACTCCATTACTTGTAATGTTTCTATAAAATAACGACAATTAAAGCCAAGAACAAGGGGCTCCCCTTCATAATTTAATTCTTGTATATCTTTAGCATTTCCAAGATCAGCATTTTGGGAAGTAAGAATCATCTTACCATTTTCTATTTCTAGCTGGATGGTATGAAATATATCCTCAGTGAAAATATTGATCCGTTTCAGTGAATCGAGAAAGGGAATGCGCTCTATTTCTATCTTATTTTCCAATTGGACTGCATTAACGATGGCTTTGTACTGTGGGAATTCTCCCTGTTTCAGGCGAATAACCATAATTGATTTATTGTCTCTGGCAACCATCTGTTTCTTTTCAAAGGAAATTTCAACCGTGTCGAGGGTATCGCAAAATTTCTTTAATTCTTGTATTCCTTTTTTGGGAATAAGCGTTACAGGATTGAGATTGAGACGCTCTATGTCTGCAACTACATCTTTTTCCATGATTGTAAGACGATGGCCATCCGAGGATATCATTCGAATATAAGAGAGTTCGTCTCTTTTTTCCGCCTCAAAAAGGACATTGGTTAGGGAATAGATATTCTCTTGCTCATTAGCCACTGAAAAAATAATTTTATCTATCATTTCCGAAAAAACACTGGCTTCAAAAGGAACAAAACTGTTCTCTTCGAATTCCGGAAATTCGGGAAATTCATCACTTGCCATACCTGCCAGATTATACGTACTGAATCCAGCAGAGATGATAACCCAACTGTTTTCAGTTTCTTCGATCTGTATAGATTCAGATCCTGACTCTCGAACAATCTCGAACAGTTTTTTACTGGGAAGGGTCAGTGCTCCTTGAGAATGGATCTCAGCAGAGACATGGAGCTGTAATCCAATTTCAAGGTCAGTCCCAGTCAGAATTAAACTGTCGTTGGTGGTTTCAATGAGAATATTGGAAAGAATAGCAAGTGTTGCTCGTTTGCCGGTTATATTTTGCAGGCTATTCAGTCCTTCTATCAAATCAGATCGTAATACGGTACATTTTAGTGTCATGGGGGAAAACCGTTTATTAAAATAATCTTTTTATTATTGTTATTAAGGTAGTTAATATGTTAAAAAAAATTATAACATATTAAAATAAAAGTATTTATTGTGAACAATAAGTTGTGAAAAAAAAGAGGTTTTTTGTTTATTTCTATTTTTTAACAGCTTATCAACAGAGTTTTTAATGTTTTATCAACAAATGGGTGTTAAAAAGTTGTTGAAAACGAGAAATATAAGCAAATATTAATATGGAAAAACAGCATGATAATACTTGAATAAGCTTCTATTTATTCTAGTTCAAATGGGGTTAAAAGACAAGATTTATTAACTGACTTTTTATTTCTCAAAAAGGTGAATATAAAAAGCCAGGGTGGGAAAAATGAGCAATGGATGAAAAGAGAGGGTTACTGCTCGACGAGTTGTTTTTAACTTCCTTAAATGATGGAGTTTTTCCTGGTGCTGGCTTTGGATTTTCCCAATGGAAGGGAAGGGAATATGAGCGCAGTCTAAAGCACTATGGATATTCTCAGCTTACCCCAGTCAAAAAAAAATTGAAGAAAACTGATTGTTTTGACCTGGCCTCACTGACAAAACCCTTAGCTACTGTCCCTGTTTTACTCTCTCTTTTTGGAAAAAAGAGTTTCCAATTGACTACAACCATAGAGGAAATATTTTCTTTTTGTCCTCCGGATAAAAAGAAAATTACCATTCAAAACCTCATGTCTCATTGTTCCGGTTTGCCAGCTCACCGAGAGTATTATCATACTCTTCTTACTTTTCCCGAAAGAGAACGAAAAAGAGCCCTCCTTTGTCAAATTTTAGAAGAAAAATTAAATAGTTACCCAGGTACGAAACACTGTTACAGTGATCTTGGCTTTATACTTCTTGGTTTTATTATCGAAAAGATTAGCGGCGAAGGTCTGGATGTTTTAGCAGATAAAACCATATATACCCCCTTGCGGCTCCATAAAGACCTTTTTTTCGCAGGTATGAATAAAATTAATGGTGAGGGATATGTTTGTACAGAAAAGTGCCCATGGAGCCAGAAAATGCTTTGTGGAAGTGTTCATGATGATAATTGTCGGGCCATAGGAGGAGTGGCTGGACATGCAGGACTTTTTGGTACTCTTCAGGGAGTCACTCTATTTTGTGAACAGTTGCTTGATCAATGGCAGGGGCGAGGGCAGCACCCGGCGTATGCGAATACACTCCTCGGGAAGGTGTTAACCCGGGAAAGAGGATCGACATGGACCCTGGGGTTCGATACTCCATCGAAACAGGGTTCAAGTAGCGGGATCTTTTTTTCAGAGAGAAGTGTTGGACATCTTGGTTTTACCGGGACCAGTTTCTGGATAGATCCGGAAAAGGAGTGTATAGCAGTACTATTGACAAACCGAGTTCATCCATCCAGGGAGAATGAGATGATCCGTCAATTCAGGCCGCTCTTTCATGATATCCTTATGAGAGGAGTTACAAAAAAGAGGTGAAGGGGATTAATTAGTTAGAGTGAAGGGATTTCTTTTCAGGCCATCTCGAAAAATTGCTTTTTGCCCTCGCTCTTCGTCACAGTAAAAAAACGATACTCAAGCTACAATCTATAGGCTGCGAATATTTTTTTGTCTGCTTCTCGAGCGTGGAAAAAATTTTCATTTTTCAACGATCTTTGGTTTTTAGACAAAATAATAGAGGTGTCACTCTTCAAAAAAAATCCCCCCGTTGCGGGTAAAGGCAAGGGGGGGGAACAATAAAAAAAATTGTTACATTACCACCAACAAACAGTCTGGTCAGCATCGACAATTTTTTTAACGAGCAGATCGTAATCGGGATCGGCAACATTCAGATCAAAAGAATCCGCTTCACGATCACGGTTCAGAATTTCAACCAGTGTTTTTGTTTCTTCACTGGGTGCTGAACGATACACTTGTAAAATTTTCATTATCTTTCTCCTTATTCAGCACAGGCTGGTGGTGGCTCATTGGTCTGTTTCGGGAGGCCGTAAGGGATAATAAAATCGGCTTCCCGCATGGCCTCGCCAAGTTCCTTGAGATCTATCTCTTTGATCAGATTCTCTTCCAGGTCGGCATCATAAGTTTCCTCAGGAACAGGAGCTCCACAGCTGTACACCTGTCCTTCCATATCCATAATCCAGGAAATATTCTCTTTCATGTAGGTGGAGAAAGAGGGAAATTCACCCTTAAAAATAACAGGGTATCCGTAGTGATTCTCTACAGCCAGACCCAGACCGGAGCGTACACCGTCATTGTACATACGGTTAGCAATCAAAATATATACTTTTAAAGATTCCATTTCATAAGCTCCTTATAATACGATGTACTTTCCGCATTCGTCAAGTATAGCGCCGTGGAATGCTTGAGTTCGCATCTGGGTGTCGGACAGACCGGCAGGGATATCGGCTACTGAGTCGTATCCTTCACAGGTGTAACTGTCGGCACATATTGCGATATTGTCTTTTCCGCACATCTCGGCAAGGCCTTTGAAACGGGAATCTTTAGTCAGGTGAATTGATTTGTAGGTAAAGAATATCATAGGTTGTTTGCCGCTCTTATTGACAGCTTCAGCAATACCAACCACGTGCCTCATGTTTTGCGGAGAGGTCACAAAAATACCGAATTTATTTGGATCAGCAGCCATGTGCTTTATCCTCCATGTAGAATCGAAATTGGTAAGAGATCAACCTTTTTTGATAAAAAAGCTAATATAGCCAGACTGCTCTTTCTCACCGAGGTACTCATGTCCTGCACGGGCACACCAACCGGGAATATCATTACGTGAGCCTGGATCGGTACCATCGACTTGGAGAATTTCGCCAGAAGCTATTTTTCCGATCTCTTTTTTGGTACGAAGAAGAGGCATAGGGCAACTCAGGCCTTTTGCATCAAGCGTAAAATTTACGGCAATCCCGTCTGCAGCAACTTTGTATTCACTCATTTGATTTTCCTCCTAAAAATATTGTTCGGTAGGCTTCGATGTGACTGTTTTACTTAGCTAAAACAACCTGATTCAGGTAACGTAGAGAACCCTGAATGGATAGTAGTCTAGACTAATACTTTAGGGGGGAGAATATGTCAAGAGCAAAATGAATGGCCATTCAAACGTGTGTTTGATTTATAAGCAATTGTTTTAATGTTACAAATTTGAATTTGAACCCCTTGATAAATAGGATATTTGACCCATAGATACTTGACAAAAGGTTTGGGCAAGAGTAGAAAAGCCAGATTGATATTCGGGTTACCGTTGCTAAGATTATTTTGACGGAAGGAGGAGTGAAATGAGTGAAGAAAGTGTGATGGTAGGTAAAGTGAAATCACTTTACAAGACATGTTGTCAGTCGGAGTGGAATGCAACAGTAGTCGGTGCTATTGTTGCGTTTCTTTCTGTATTGATAATGGCCTGGTGGCGTCCTTGGGGAGCTGTTGGAGCCATAAGGAACTGGGGTGATTGGATAATTTATGGACTGAATCTCATTGTTGGAGCTGAGTCGGGGATACTTGGCTACTACGATGAAGCTCCTAAAAGTATGTTTATAAGCTCTGGTTCTGTAATCGGTATTGGTTTTGTAGGCGGCGCTTTTATTTCTGCTTGTCTCGGTAAAGATTTTGCCTTTCGTTTTCCCCCATACCGGGAGTTGGTAAAGGCAGTTATTGCCGGTATCCTTATGGGTATAGGAGCAGCCCTTGCCGGAGGCTGTAATGTCGGTGGTATGTACAATGCTATAGGTAATCTTGCCGCCAACGGTTTTACCATGTGGATTGGCTTGACTTTTGGTGTCCTTCTGGGCCTAAAGCTGCTCTATCTGGAGATGGAATATATATCTTGGGGAAATAATGGTTCGGCCACTATTGATATTCCCAATGTTGTGCAAAACATTTTGGGCTTAGGCGCTATTGCAGCATTGATCTGGGGTGCTTATACCTATGCTGGAAATGAAGACAGTGATTATATTGCCTCGCTTGGCGGTGTCATCATGATCGCTGCCGCATTGGGTTACACCATGCAACGTGGTCGCTGGTGTATGGTGCAGGGATTTCGTGAACCGCACATGACCGGTGACTGTACCATGGCAAAATCTGTTGCCTTGTCTATTTTGTTAGTTGCCATTGGTGCTGCAGTGTTGAAGTACAGCGTACCGATTGCCCATGGTGGAGATGCTGTTCTTGCTCCCTCTAATTATGTTCGTGGGACTTTTGGTTGGGGCTCCATTGTTGGTGGTTTTATTTTCGGTCTTGGCGCCATGCTTGCTGGTGGTTGTGGTTCCGGTACCCTGTGGCGCGTAGGTGAAGGCCAGATTAAACTCATACTTGTTGTACCTTTTTTCGGTATAGCTAATTCCCTGATGGTTACCTGGTTTAAGAATTTTGGTCCTGATGAGATCAACTTGGAAAGGGCTGGTGGACTTGGTTCCTATGTGTATCTTCCAGATGTTATGGGATATGGATGGACTTTGGCCTTGATTGCATTTGTTATGATGATCTGGTATCTGGTTGTGACCTGGAACGAAGATACAAACAAACTTATCATCCCCATGTAATAAAAGTGTCAGGGGTATTCTTCTCTGCTTCGAGCTGAACATGGAGATAAATCGCAGTTTCTGTTAATCAGAAACTGCGATTTTTTTTTGAGTTTCTGTTCCTTGTCTAATAGGATAGAATTATTCATTACCTTCTCAATATGATCTGTTACCTCTGATCAGGCCTTGTGCTAGAGTGCTAACAAGCTTTATTTCTTGGTCTTAACTTATTTTTTTCATATACTTGAGTAATCACCACCCTATGAATCCTCAAACCTTGCGGCGAAATATACTTACCAGGCGTGATACGTTGAGTAAGGAGAACCGGTTTCAATACAGTCAATTGATTACGAAGAGGGCTATTGGCTTAGAACAATTTGCCATCGCAGACACGCTCTTTATCTATGTCAATTTTCGTTCTGAGGTGGAAACGCGCCCACTTATTGATCATATGCTGGTATTGGGAAAAAAAGTTGTGGTTCCAGTGACTCTGGTTCGGGAAAAAGCCTTACTTCCGGTCTATATCAAGGATCCGGAGCAAGAGCTGGCGCCGGGCTATTGTCTGATTCCAGAACCGATAGCTACTATCAGGGAACGTCAATTGGTTTCTCCAGAAACCATTGATATCATCTTTCTTCCAGGATCGGTTTTTGATGAGCAGGGTGGAAGGATGGGGTACGGTGGCGGCTATTATGACCGCTTCGTCTCGGCTCAGGCACCGCAGGCTCTGCGAGTGGGACTTGCTTATGAGCTGCAAATGGTGGATCGGGCCCCTCTGCAGGAACATGATGAATTAATGGATTTGATTTTGACTGAAAAGCGTACCATATTGGGGAGATGATCTTCGGTTCCCTGTGGTCCTTTTTTTATAACGACAGAGAGTAGAAATTGTAATATTCGGTGTCTGTGATCGCATAGAGGAGGAAATATATGCGCAAGACAGCTGTATTTAGAGATCCGCTTTTCCTGGCCCACGACCCAGGTTTTGGCCATGTGGAACTACCAGAACGTCTGCAGGTTATTTATGAGGTGCTGGACAAGAAAGAAATTGGGGCTAATTTTAGCTACCCGGATTTCATTCCAGCCTCGCGTAAAATAATCGGCCTCAATCATACAGCCGATCATATGGACCGGGTAGGAGAAACGGCTGGAAAGATTTTTGACAGCCTGGATCCGGATACCAAAACATCTATGGAATCCTATGCTGCCGCCTGTAAGGCTGTGGGAGCCTTGATTCGAGGGGTGGATCTCCTGCTTGGAGGCGAGATTGATAACGGTTTCGCCCTGGTGCGTCCTCCGGGACATCATGCCGAAGGAGATAGATCCATGGGGTTCTGTCTCTTTAACAATGTTGCTATTGGTGCTCACTATGCAGTAAAACGGTGTGGGCTGAAGCGGGTTATGATCGTGGACTGGGATCTTCACCACGGAAATGGCACCCAGCATTCTTTTTATAACTCGAATAAGGTCTTGTATCTCTCCACCCATCAGTACCCATATTATCCAGGAACGGGAGCTCTCCACGAAACAGGAAAAGGAAAGGGGGCAGGCTATACTGTTAATATCCCTCTTCCCGGCCACCAGGGGGATAGGGATTATGCTGCTATTTTTAATGAGATAATTGTCCCAATTGGTAAAAAATATAAACCGGAATTGATCTTTGTTTCCTGTGGGTTTGATATCAGCCAAGGGGATCCTCTGGGGGCAATGGAGGTCACGGCAAAGGGATTTGCCTACATGACGAGGAGCATGGTTCACCTGGCAGAAGAGGTTTGTGGAGGGAAACTTCTGGTGACCCTTGAGGGGGGATATAATCTCAAGGGGATGCGCGATGGAGCCATGGCTGTACTCTCAGAACTCTGCGGTCACCCCTTGGATACCGGATACGCCATCAATCTGGATAAAAAGAGTGCAGATGCGCTTGCCAAGGAAAAATCCCAGCATCCTGCCATAGATCAGGCAAGGGAGGTTGCAAAAAGATATTGGAACTTGTAGAATTCCCAGGTAAGAGGTTACCTTTTCGCTTTTAAGAGTATCTCATAAGTAATTGTTTTGCTTTTTATACTGTGAGTTACGTATTTTATATAATCATTTTCAATAAGTAGCATTTTTTGTGGAGAAAATGCTACTTTGTCGAGTCAAAAGAAGAGGCTTTTTTTGGAGGGGACACAGGCAAAAATACTAGTCGCTGATGACGATACTATGGTGCGGAGCACCGTGTCGAAAATTCTTGAAATGTTTGGTCATACGGTCACCTCGGTTTCTGATGGAAGGGACGTCATCGAAACGGTTGACGATTCTTACGATGTCGTTATCCTGGATATCAACATGCCTGGGATGGATGGTTTTGAGACCATTGTTGCTCTCAATACCTTTGACTATGATATCCCTGTTCTCTTTCTCACCGGGGCTGGTTCCATGGATTATGCAGTCAAGGCCATCAACCTCGGGGCTTATGACTTTTTAACCAAACCCATAGAGGATCTTGATATTTTTAATGTCAAGATCCGCCGCGCCATCGAAAAAAGAATGTTTATCCGTCGTGAGCGCCTCTACAAAAAGGAGCTTGAGGAGGATATCCGGGTTAAGGCTGCAGAATTGGAAGAGACAAATAAGCTCTTGCTGACCTACAGTCATAGTCTGGAAAACGCTACGATTCAGTTGATGTCCAGTCTTCAAAACGCCATGGAGGAGAAGGACTTTTACACAGCTGGACACACCATGAGGGTAACCGAATATGCTGTTTTGCTCGGATTGGCAATGAAAGTTTCGGAAAATGAATTAGTTACTTTGCGTCGTGCGGCCCAGTTTCATGATATTGGTAAGCTGGTGATAGATCTTTCCTGTATCCAAAAGCCGGGCAAGCTGAACGATGAGGAGTGGACTCTGATCAGAAAACATCCGGTTGTTGGCGCAAATATCATAAAACCTCTGGGATTTATGGAGAGAGAGCAGTTCATCATTCGTCATCACCACGAACGGATGGACGGGAAGGGCTATCCGGATGGGCTCAAAAGTAACGAACTGGATTTGTTGACCAGAATTCTGATCGTAGTTGACAGTTATGATGCGATGACATCGAGAAGAAACTATCGTCGCAATATGGATATGGAGGAGGCTGTGGCTGAACTGCACCGGTGTGCAGGGACACAGTTTGATGAGGCGTGTGTGCAGGCCTTCAGTGAGGCCATTGTCGATTTCATTGCCACCGATGATGCGTTTTCCCGTGATTATCTGGAAAACTTTAATCTTGAGCGGAAGAACTGATTCCTTTTTGGTTCCCTATCGGTTGTGGAGTGACGGTGAAGAGATTTAACTCTGTTCGATAGGATAGTTTTCTTTCGTTGGTACAGCTCGGTTTGGCATCGGTTGCAAAGTTTCACTTTCTGCCTCTTGTTTTGAATAATCAAAATAAAATGTATTGAGAAGAAGATATATGAAAATAACGCGTCAAGAAGTTGAACATGTGGCCAGGCTGGCCAAGCTGAATCTGAGTGAGACGGAACTGGTTAAAATGACAGGACAGTTGGATACCATTCTTGCCTATGTGGCCAAGCTGGATGAGTTGGATACAGAAGGAGTGGTGCCGACTACCCATGCCTTTTCCATTACGAATGCCTTCCGAGAAGATGAGGTGATGCCCTCACTTCCTCGAGAGGAAGCCCTGGCCAATGGACCAAAGAAAAATGGTGAGGCCTTTGTCGTTCCTCGCATTATCTGACCTGGTGGTGGCTTACGGCCAGTATATCTGTGGTTGGTAACTTACACGTTATGATGGGTAACTGTAGTGAAAAAATTATAGGCCGAGAGGCCTTTTTTTTATTTTGAGGCATATGATGAATCCTTTTGAGCTGACAATTGGTCAGGCAAGGGCTGAACTGGAGAAGGGAAACCTTTCGTCCCGTGAGCTCACGGTCAGTTGTCTTGATCGTATAAAAGATGTGGATAGGGAGCTGCACTCTTTTCTTCTTGTTACAGAGAAAGAGGCTCTCCAGCAGGCCGATGCGGCGGACAGGATAATTGGCAGCGGTGGAGGAGCTCCACTCTGCGGTATTCCTCTCTCCATCAAAGACCTCCTCTGTACCAAGGGTGTTGTGACCACTTGTGGATCCAAGATCCTGGAAAATTTTGTTCCCCCCTATGATGCCACGGTCATTGAAAAACTGAAGGCACAGGGGGCGGTTATCCTTGGTAAGGTGGCGATGGATGAGTTTGCCATGGGATCCACCTCTGAGAACTGTGCCTTTCAGGTTCCTGAAAATCCATGGAAAAAAGGGTATGTGGCTGGGGGGTCATCTGGTGGTTCTGCCGCTTCTGTTGCAGGTATGGAGTGTCTGGCCTCTTTGGGATCGGATACCGGAGGTTCAATTCGACAACCGGCATCGCTTTGCGGGGTGGTGGGGATGAAACCGACCTATGGGCGCGTTTCTCGATACGGCCTGGTGGCCTTTGCCTCTTCCCTCGATCAGGTGGGGCCCTTGACCAGAGACGTGACTGATTGTGCCTTGATGATGAATGGTATTGCCGGCTATGACAGACGGGATTCCACCTCTATCCAACGGCAGACACCCGATTACACCGCGTCCCTCAGCGAAGGATTGCAGGGGCTGAGAGTGGGGATTCCCCGTGAGTATTTTGGTGCAGGATTGGATCCGGAAGTTGCCGCTGTGGTGAAAAACGGGATTGAAATTCTCAAACGTGCAGGAGCTGAGACCGTGGATATTTCTCTGCCCCATACCGAGTATGGGGTGGCTGTGTATTACCTGATTGCTCCGGCAGAGGCCAGCTCTAACCTGGCTCGTTATGACGGGGTGGCCTATGGCTATCGTGATGCGAAGGCAGATTCAATAATAGACATGTATCGGGAAACCCGCTCCCATGGTTTTGGCGAAGAGGTCAAGCGCCGAATTCTGATTGGCACCTATGCCTTATCTTCTGGGTATTATGATGCCTACTATAAGAAGGCATCACAGGTTCGAACCCTTATTCTCAATGATTTTAAAAAGGCCTATGAATCCTGCGATGTGATCATTTCTCCAGTAACCCCAACACCCGCCTGGAAACGTGGGGCCCATGTTGATGATCCACTGTCTCTCTATCTTTCTGACATTCTGACCATATCCGCCAACCTTGCAGGTATCCCCGGTATATCAGTACCTGGTGGTTTGAGCAGGGAAGGGTTGCCAATCGGTATTCAGTTGCAGGGGTCGCACTTTGGTGAGGAGACACTTTTTCGGGTAGCATATAATTTGGAAAAGGGTACTGGTTTGGCAAACAGGTGTCCCGATCTTGGTTAATTTATCAGTCATAAAAGAGAGGGCAACACCTTGAAAATACTGGTTCCTGAGTACATAAAGTCCATTACTCCCTATCCTCCTGGAAAACCCATGGATGAACTGGAACGGGAATATGGAGTGCGTAATGCCATTAAGCTGGCGTCCAATGAAAACGCCTGGGGTTCTTCACCAAAGGCCATAGAGGCGATCCGTGAGGCCCTTACCAACCTCCATCGCTACCCAGATGGCTCCAACTACTATCTGGTACGGGCTATTGCAGAAAAATTTGGTTTTTCCCCGGACGAGGTGATGATTGGCAATGGGTCCGATGAGATTATTGAGTTTCTGGTTAAAGCCTTTGTCGAGAAAGGGGATGAGGTGATCACCAGTCATCCCTCTTTTCTTATGTATCAGAAGGTGGTCCAGGTCAGGGGGGGGGTGAACAGAATTCTCCCTTTGAAGGATATGCGTCATGACTTGGAGACCATTTTTAACAACATTACTGACCGTACGCGTCTCATTTTTCTCGATAACCCCAACAACCCAACAGCCACGGCCATTTCCCCTGGAAAACTGTATACTTTTCTGAGTAACGTTCCTGAGACGGTCGTTGTCGTATTGGATGAAGCCTATGTGGATTTTATGGACTCCGAGATGCAGGTGGATGCATATTCCCTTATCCGTAACACCAAGGGACGTTGCGGAGTGGTGGTTCTGCGTACATTTTCAAAGGCCTACGGTCTTGCAGGAATACGTGTCGGGTATGGCTTGATGGATGCCGAAATTGCCAGTGCCCTGCAGCGGGTACGACAACCATTTAATGTTAATAAGCTGGCCCAGGTCGCTGCTGTTGCTGCCCTGGCTGACACAGCGTTTTACGAGAAGACTCTGCGAGGAACAAGGGAAGGTATCGCCTGGTTGCGGAAGGAGGTTGAAAAGCTAGGCTGCACGACCTATCCGTCTCAGACCAATTTTTTTCTCATCGACGTGAAGGGTGACGCTGCTGCCCTCTATGAAGCCATGCTCTATAAAGGGGTAATCATACGATCTATGAAGCCCTATGGGTATTCCCATGTTATTCGGATAACCGTGGGAACGGAAGAGGAAAACCATCGTTTTGTTGGGGCCCTGGCTGACTGTCTTGACGAGCTGGGTTATGTCGCATAGGCAGAATATTGTAACCATTGACGGGCCTTCTGGAGTGGGGAAGTCTACCATCAGTCGGCGAGTGGCCCAGGCCCTTTCTTTTACATACCTCGATACAGGCGCCATGTACCGGGCAGTGGGGTTGAAGCTCAAAGATGCAGGTCTTGCCAAAGGTGATGATGAATCCGCCCTCCGTCAATGTCTGGACACCATTTCCCTCGATCTTTTTCCCGCTGCAGAGGGGAGTGACGATGTGGGGGTGATTCTGGACGGTCGTGACGTGAGTCAGGAAATTCGCAGTCCGGAAATGTCCATGATAGCCTCCCGTGTCTCGGCTCTCCCGGTTGTTCGGGAAAAATTAACCCATATGCAACAGGAGATTGGAAAAAAAGGAGAGATTGTTGCCGAGGGAAGGGACACCGGGACCGTTGTCTTCCCTGGTGCTGCCTGGAAATTTTACCTTGACGCTGCCCCAGAGGTGCGAATGCAGAGACGGGCAAAACAGCTTCGCAGCAAAGGAGAGAGTGTGGATGAGGAAGAACTTCTGGAGATGATCATTAAGCGTGATCGAGATGACCAGGCCCGTTCCATTGCTCCCCTTTGCAAGGCAAAGGATGCCCTGCTTATTGATACCGGGGGGTTGACCATTGAGGAGGTTACTGCGGCCATGCTGGAGGTGATTCGAAAAGAGTTCAGCCGGGTGGGGAGCTGAGATGAAATAAAAAAAGGGTTCGGACGTGAATCATCGAACCCTTTTTTGTCTCTCGCGTAGCTGAGTACTATTCGAGAATGGTATCAGCCCGTCTGTTTTGGGCCCAGTCCAGTTCGTTCGAGTCGGTGAAGAGGGGGCGTTCTTCACCATAACTGACAGTGCGGATTCTTTGCGGGAGGACACCGAGGTTAACCATGTACTCTTTGACATTGATAGCTCGTCGTTCTCCCAATGCCAGATTGTATTCGTTGGTTCCTCTCTCGTCACAGTTGCCTTCGATAACAACAACGGAATCGGGATTATCTTTCATGTAGCTGGCATTGCTGGAGACGATAGTTTGCATATCGCTTGCAACACCTGCTTGATCAAAATCAAAATAGACAGGACTGAAGTTTATAGAAGAACGACCATGGGTACGCCGGTATTCTTCTGACTGCATATCTTCTCCACTATTGATTGACAGGTTTCCCATTCCCTGGCTACCACTATTGTCCATGGATTCTTCTCCAGCCAATCCACTTTCGGAATAAGGACTATCTGCATCAGGGTAGTTGATGTTGTTTCCTCCAGTCATACCAGAGGAAGAAGAATCCGGAGAAAGTACAGATTTTTTACTGCAGCCTGTGCTGAGCAGGGCAAGGGAGGTGAGAAGTGCTGTGGTTACAATTGCGGATCTGATCATTGGATTCATAGTGGGGCCTCATTCTTAACATGTAAAGTAAGGGGAATTTGGAAAAGTATCATTTCTCCACAATGCTGCATTGTAGTCATATTCAGAAAGAGGTCAAGAAATTTCGGCTACCTTGACACCATGGACAAAATTCTCTTGCTACCATAAGACCAGCATGGTATCGGTTTTTATTACCATATGCATAATAACAGGGGCCTGCAGGACGGTTCTGTTGGCTGTTAATTCATTTAGTGAGGAGATAACATGTTTAAAAAAATCGTATTGACTCTGGCAATGTTGCTTTGTGTAAGCAGTTCTGCCATGGCAGAGAAAACAATTGTCTTTGCCGTAGATGCAACTTGGCCGCCCATGGAATTTGTTAACAGCGATAAGCAGGTTGTCGGTTACTCTATCGATTACATGACGGCTGCAGCCAAAGCTGCCGGTTTTACCCCGGTATTTAAGAATGTTGCCTGGGATGGAATTTTTGCAGGACTTGCCTCTGGCAAGTACGATGCTGTCTGTTCCTCTGTTTCCATTACCGAGGCGCGTCAGAAGGTCATGGATTTTTCCATACCTTACTTCAAGGTGCGTCAGGCTTTGATCGTGGCCAAGGACTCTCCTGTTAAGAGTCTTGCTGATTTGAAAGGGGAGAAGGTGGGAGGACAGATCGGTACCACCGGATACTTTGCTATCAAGGGAGCCGAAGGGGTTGAGGCCAAGTCTTATGATGAAGTAGGTTTGGCCATGGAAGACCTCAGCGTGGGTCGTATTGCCGCTGTTGTCTGTGATGATCCGGTTGCTGCCAACTACGCCATGGACCAGTATAAGGAGACCCTCAAGATCGCAACTATTATTGAGACGGGTGAGGTGGAATATTATGGCATTGCGGTAAACAAAGGAAATACAGAGGTGCTGGATCTGTTAAACAAGGGTATTGAGTCTGTCAGCAAGACTGATTATGTTCAGGAAATGCAGCACAAATGGATCGGTCAGTAACAGAGGTCTAAGCCACATTTTTATCCGGGTGACGCTTCCTGCTGAAGCCACCCGGATTTTTGTTTTCAGGTAAGCATTCAGCAGCACCCCCCATTGGTCTGCTTGGAGGCCAGGGGAGTGTTAGTCTCCGAAACACCGGTGAATGATTCCACTCCGAACTCTTTTAAAATTTTAGCACCTACTTGATATGAGAGATAAACCTGTAGTAATTGAGGTGGGCGACGGGGCTGCTATACCCGACCCTCGAGACGAGGGCTTATTTACTGCCTGGCGGATTTCTTTTTTTGGGACCCTTGCTATTATTGCCTACCTTGTGGTTTTCAGGCCGGATCCTTATCTGGATATTATCAAGTTTCTCCCGGATGGCATTGTGGTGACCTTTCAGGTAACTTTTGCCTCCATTGCCCTGGCTCTGGTCCTTGGTCTCATTGCCGGACTTGGCCGTATCTCTAAAAACACTTTTTTTAACCTGGCCGCTTCTACCTATATTGAGGTGGTTCGGGGAATTCCGCTCCTGGTTCAGCTTTTTTATATCTATTTCGCCTTGGGGCATCTGGTTCGGGTGCCTGATATGGTTGCGGCCATTGTCGCCATGGGGTTTTGTTACGGTGCCTACATGGGTGAGGTCTTCCGGGCCGGCATCCTCTCCATTGACACTGGGCAGACAGAGGCCTCCTTGTCGCTGGGATTCAATCGTTCGCAGACCATGCGTTATGTCGTTCTGCCTCAGGCATGGCGTACAATCCTCCCACCCGTAGGCAACGAGTTCATTGCTCTGCTCAAGGACACCTCTCTGGTTTCTATTCTGGCTGTTTCTGATATTCTCCGCCGGGGGCGCGAGTTTGCCTCGGAGTCCTTTCTTTATTTCGAGACCTATACCATGATTGCCCTGATTTATCTGGTCATCACTCTTATTCTCTCCAAAATCCTCAGTAATGTGGAACACCGACTCAACCATTATGAACGCCGATAATCCCATTATTTCGATTCAAAAGGTACATAAATTCTTCGGTACTTTCAAGGCCCTGGATGACGTCTCGTTGACCGTTAATGCAGGACAGAAGGTGGTCGTTCTTGGCCCATCCGGCTCTGGCAAGTCGACTCTGTTGCGAACCATCAATCGCCTGGAGACCATCAGTTCCGGCTCCATTATAGTTGATGGTCAAGACGTCAATGATCCAGGCAGTGATATCAACCGTATTCGGGCAGAGGTTGGCATGGTCTTTCAGAGTTTTAATCTCTTCCGTCACAAGAGTGTTCTCGACAACCTGACTCTGGCCCCGATCAAGCTGAAAAAAGAGCCTCGTGACCAGGCCGAACACCATGCCATGAAGCTCTTGGAAAAGGTGGGGATGGTCGATAAGGCAGAAAGTTACCCGGTGCAGCTCTCTGGAGGGCAGCAACAGCGGGTGGCCATTGCCCGTGCCCTGGCTATGAATCCAAAGATCATGCTTTTTGACGAACCCACCTCTGCCCTGGATCCGGAGATGATTGGTGAGGTTCTGGATGTCATGGTGACCCTTGCCCGGGAGGGGATGACCATGGTGGTGGTCACCCATGAGATGGGATTTGCCAGGGAGGTGGCCGATAGCGTGGTCTTCATGGACGAAGGAAAGATTTTGGAGATTGCTCCTCCGAACCGTTTTTTCGACCACCCGGTGCATGAACGCAGTCGAAGGTTTTTGGAGCAGATCCTCTAACCTCATCCTGTTTCGAGTGAGAAAAAAACCTCAATATCCCTTTTGTAACGACTATAAAGAACGCGATGGAAATTACGATCACAACCCCGGCCCTTCTCTTTCCGGCTGTTACCTTCCTTTTAGTGGCCTACACCAATCGCTTTCTTGCTATTGGTTCCAGGATTCGCAATCTGCATGACCGCTATCATGACCAGCCGGATGAAGTCGTACTCGCTCAGATCGCCAGCCTTCGTCACCGGGCCGTCCTGATTCGTAATATGCAGGCCTGCGGAGTGGCTGGCCTCTTTCTCTGCGTCTTCTGTATCCTGGTCCTCTTTGCCGGCTGGAACCTTCTGGGTCAGCTTACCTTTGCCGCCAGCCTCTTTCTTCTCCTTGCCTCGCTGAGCATCTCTTTGCAAGAGATCTTCCTCTCCATGGAGGCCTTGAATCTGGAGTTGGGTCACATGGAGGCCAAGCGCCGCAAAGGAAAAAAGAAGACCTGATCGGCGCCGAGCTCGGTCCCCATTGTTTCTGGCTGTGCATGATACATTCAGGATAGTTTTCCTCCTTTCCTGGCATTCATTCTTCTCTTCCCTCCAATCCTTGTCGGTTGTTTACATTTCTTGCGGATAGTATTTCTCAAGTGAAGAAAAAGACAAGTCCCTGTTGTTCCCGGTTTTTGTCGTGTCGCCAACAGTCTTTTTTTTTGTTCCTTGTGTTGAAATGTGATATAATGTAAGATAAAGCATTTGCTTAAATTCCTAGTGTGGTGGTCTGGTGCGGGGGCCAATATATAGTGGTCCCATGAGGGCATGTCCATAACTGGCTCTTTTTGCTTAACTCTTCGTCGTTTTCCCAATTTAATTTGCGGAATATCAAACAGATGTCTAAGGTTCAATTTATCGAGAGCCTTATTTTTTTAAAAATTCCATTCTCAGACAAATATCTGGGTGTGGTCGATCCAAGTTTACTGCTTATTAACAGAGTGTGATTATGATCAAAATGAGAACCACGGCTCTCTTGCTCCTGAGTTTATTGAGTCCTGTGATTTTGGCAGGGTATTCTCCTGCCCAGGAGGTTCCAGAGAGATGGACTGCCAGGAACAGTGTCGTTTTTTCCCTGGCAAACAGTCCTGACAGTCGCATTGCCTTGCAGCGGATGGAGATGGCCCAGGCTGCAGTGGACCAGGCCAGGGTTGGATATTATCCCCATATTGACCTCTCTGCCCTCTACGGCCAGACGAACAACCCCATGTACTCTTTTGGTAATATTCTTAACCAGGGCACTTTCATCTCATCCATGGATTTTAATGATCCGGGTCGTACCGATGATCTGAATTTGCGCGCTGGTATTGAATATCGTCTTTACAATGGAGGTCGGGACAGGGCTGCTGTTGAGGCGGCAAACGCCACGGTAGAGGGGTCACGCATGGACCTTGATGTGGTGTACTCCCGGCTTGCCTTCGAGGTGGTGCGTAGTTTTCAGTCCATGGTTCAGGCCGGGGAGATGCTTGAGGCCCGCAGGGGTTCCTTAAAGGCCATCCAGGCCTCGCTTGCCGTAGCCTGGGCACGTTACAGGGCTGGTGATCTGCTCAAGACAGATCTGCTCAACCTGGAGGTTTTGGAATCAAAGGCCAGGGAGAACCTTATTCTCGCCGAACATGGTCTGGAACTTTCACGAAGGATCTTCCTCAACCTCCTGGGCCTGGAGGAGGGAACGGTGGAGATTGATACTTCCCAGGAATGTGAACAGCGACTGCCCCAGGATCGATCCTATGCCAAACGTCCAGAGCTCAAAAGTCTGGCCTCGGCAGAGGAGGCTGCAACGGCGATGTTGAGGGCGGCAAGGGGGGGGGATTTGCCAACGGTCGATGGTTTTGCCTCCTACCAGTATGACAAGGGGTACGTCCTGGAGGGAGAAGGTGACTCCTGGATGGCTGGAGTGAAGGTCAACTATCGCCTTTTCGAGGGGAACAAGACCTCTGCTGATGTGGCCAAGGCCATGGCGGAATTGTCCATGGTCCGGGCGCAGCGGAAAAAGGCTGAGCTGGCTATGGATCTGGAGATAAAGCAGGCAGACCTCAGTTACCACCAGGCAGAGCAGCGTTTTTATGTGACTGAAAAGATGGTGGAGCAGGCGGAAGAGAGTGCGCGTCTGAGTCGAAGTCGTTTTAAGGAGGGGGTGATTCTTTCCTCCGATCTCATTGATGTTGAGATGCGTCTCACAGATGCATTGGTGAGCGAGAGTGTGGCCAAGGCGAGCATCAAGGTGGCCATAGCGGATCTGCGACGGGCCATGGGGGTACCGCAGTTTGAGGAGTGTATGACAGGGGAAGAGGAGAACAGGTGATGAACTGGAGCGCATTGATGGCAGGAGTCATACTTCTCAGTGGAATTGCAGTCATTCCCGGTTGCAAAGGTCAGGATGAAAAGACAGAGGCTGAGGTCCTGCCATTGCCTTCGCTGGCGGTGACTGTCGGAGAGGTTCATAAGGAGGTTGGCCGCTCTCGGGTTGAAGTGGTAGGGACTGTTGAGGCCGTCCAGAAGGCCTCTCTTTCTGCGAGAATTTCAGGGCAGATCGTTGAACTGCCGTTAGTTCTTGGTTCTGAGGTGGAAAGTGGAGATTTATTGGTCAAGATTAGTGCCGATGAGATTTCAGCAAAGGTCTTACAGGCCGAGGCCCAACTGGCTCAAGCCCGCCGCAACCTGGCTCGTGAAAATAAACTGCAGAAAGAAGGGGCATCCACCAGGGAAACCGTCAAGTCCTTGCAGGATGTCACGCGTATTGCCGAGGCAGCTTATACAGAGGTCAAAACAATGCTGGATTACACCCTGATTACTGCTCCTTTTTCCGGGACTGTTACGAGGAAGATGGCCAATGTCGGCGATCTCGCATCTCCGGGAGTGAGCCTGCTGGAGATTGAAAACAGTGACGCGTTGCAGGTTCTGGCACAGGTACCAGAGGCCTTGATCCTCAAGGTTACCATTGGCGACAGCCTGCCGGTTCATATCCCGGCAGCGGGCCTTACATTGCTGGGTGAGGTGGTTGAGATGGCACCTGCTGCTGATCCCATGTCCCGTACTGCCCCGGTGAAGATCAAAATTCCGGTGGGGCCTGACCTCAGGGTCGGACAATTTGCCAGGGTCACCCTTGAAAGTTCCGCTGAAATGACCCTTGTTGTTCCTCAGCCTGCCGTTATTAGCAGGGGGCAGATGGATCTTGTTTTTGTGGTTGAAGAAAATATTGCCCGCTTGCGTCTGATCCGGACAGGGGCGGTTTATGATGGCAATGTGGAGATCCTATCCGGACTTGATCCAGGAGAGGTGGTGGTTGTTCGCGGTGCAGAAAAGCTCCAGGATGGCCAGCCCCTCACCATTGAAACAAACTAAGAGTTTCTACAAAGGCTTCATCTCTTTTTGCTCAGGTTGGCCCATGGAGGAACCTGTGGCGTTGGAGGCCAGAGGGAACGAATCTGAGACTCTGGTGAATTCTTAGCGGACTAATACCCATCATCGTATTCTTGTTTCCACGTCTTGCGGGGAAACCATATGGATACAGAACACTCTCTTTTAACTGATCTTCACCGTTGAACGTCTGACAGCGGACGCTTAACTTTTACGCCTGGGATCTCATGAATAAAAAAGAATTTGAAAATCCTGGTTTTGCCGGACGAATGGCAGCTGCCTTTATTGATTCGAAGTTGACTCCGGTGGGAATTATTGCCTCTCTCCTCCTTGGCCTGATGGCAATCATCATGCTTCCCCGGGAAGAGGAACCGCAGATCAAGGTACCCATGATCGATGTCATGGTCTCCATGCCCGGGGCAACGCCTAAGGAGGTGGAAGATCGGCTCTCCATTCCCATGGAAAAACTCCTCTACGAACTTCCCGGGGTTGAATATATCTACTCCACCTCCATGGCCGGGCAGAGTTTACTCGTTGTTCGCTTCTATGTGGGAGAGAAGCTGGAAACCTCCATCGTCAGGCTGAACCAGAAACTGGCCACCAATTTTGATCGCATCCCCCATGGAGTTTCCCAACCCCTGGTCAAACCGCATACCATTGATGATGTTCCCATCCTTGCCCTCACTTTTCACGGGAAAAATTACGATCACTTCATTCTCCGGCGTCTCGCTGCCGAGGTGGATGATGCGGTCAAGAGTATCCATAATGTGGCTGAGACAACCCTGATTGGTGGAACCAGAAGACAGGTTCGTATTCAGTTCGACCCCTTGCTCCTTGTCTCTCGTAATCTCACCGTGGCTCAGTTGGTCCCGGCCCTGCAGCAGGCCAATCGTCAGATATTCAGTGGCAAGATCGAGGCGATGAATAAGGAAATCCTCCTCCAGACCGGAACCTTTCTCCACGATGCCGCCGATGTGGGCCGTGTCGTGGTGGGCGTCTATGGCGGCAGACCTGTCTATCTCGATGAGGTGGCCACTGTCCTTGATGGTCCTGAGGAACCGAACAATTACGTCCTCTTTGGTGAGGCAGGAGGGCATGGCGAAGATGCTGCCGTTACCCTTTCCATTGCCAAACGGCCGGGATCCAATGCCGTGAGTGTGGTTGAAGAGGTTCTGGAACAGGTGGAAAGTCTGAAAGGGAGACTTATTCCTGACGATATTTCCGTTACCGTCACCCGGAACTACGGAGAGACGGCAGCCGAAAAATCCAATGAACTGCTCCTTCATATGGGGATTGCAGTCTTTGGCGTGGCCATCCTTATCCTCTTTTTTCTCGGCTGGCGGGAATCTGCCGTGGTCATGCTGGCCATCCCCTCCACCCTGGCCCTTACCCTTCTTGTTTTTTATCTTTATGGTTATACCCTCAATCGCATCACCCTTTTTGCCCTGATCTTTTCCATCGGTATCCTGGTCGACGATGCCATCGTGGTAGTGGAAAACATTGTCCGCCACATGCGTCTCCCCGGAAACAAGGAAAAACCACTGGTCAAGATCGCTGTGGAATCGGTGATTGAGGTGGGAAATCCGACTATCCTGGCTACCTGGGCGGTGATTGCTGCGATCCTGCCCATGGCCTTTGTCGGCGGACTCATGGGTCCATACATGCGTCCCATCCCTATTGGTGCCTCTGCTGCCATGATTTTTTCTCTGATCATCGCCTTTACTGTCACTCCCTGGGCTGCAGTGAAGGTGTTGAGAAAGAAGTGCAGTTCCAGGGAGTGTGTTGGCGATCTTGAGGAAGGAGACGCGGATCATGCCCCCGATGACTTTTTCACCCGCCTCTACCACCGAATCATGGACCCGCTTCTGGCCAGTGGATTGGCCCGTTTTGTTTTTTTTGTCACCATAATGGCCATGCTCCTTGCGGCCTGCTCCATGTTTTATCTGGGGCTGGTGAAGGTGAAGATGCTGCCCTTTGACAACAAGAGTGAGTTCCAGATTATTCTTGATATGCCGGAGGGTTCAACCCTGGAGCAAACAAACAGGGTGGCTCTGGAGATGGCAGCGGTGGTCAAGGCAGACCCGGCTGTGGTCAATTATCAGGTCTATACCGGCGTCGCCTCTCCCTATAATTTTAACGGTCTGGTCCGCCATTATTTCATGCGTGAGGGACCTACGGTGGCCGATATTCAGGTGAACCTCCTGCCCAAGCAGGAACGCTCCCTGCAGAGTCATGATATTGCCGTACGCATTCGTCCTGCCATTGCCGAGATCGCTAAGAAATACGGAGCGGCTGTGGCCGTGGCTGAAGTTCCGCCGGGGCCACCGGTACTCCAGACCCTGGTGGCAGAGATCTATGGACCCAGTGACGCGGATCGGGTTAAACTGGCGGGGGAGGTGAAGCGCATTTTCGAGGCCACTGAAGGGGCCGTGGATGTAGACTGGTACCGGCAGAGCGAGCGGAGCCGTCTGGTCCTGACAGTGGATAAAGAAAAGGCGGGCCTGAATAATATCTCCGTTGGGGAAATTACGCGAGCGGTGCAGATGGGAATGCAGGGCATGTCCATTGATCTGTTTCACCAGCCCCGTGACAAGGAAGAAATTAATATTATTTTGCAATTACCGAGGGCCCTGCGAGCCTCTGTCGATGGATTGCTCAATATCGGCCTCCGTTGCTCCATGGATCCGGAGGCGCCTCTGGTGCCCCTGCGAGAATTGGTGGTGGTGGAGGAGATACCAGTGGAGCAGGCCATCTACCGCAAAAACTTGAAACCGGTCATTTATGTGACCGGTGATGTCGCCGGAACCGTGGAAAGTCCAGTCTATGCCATATTTGATATGAACAGGCGCCTGGCCGAGTTGGTCCCTTCCGATTTTGGCGGAAGCGGCAGCAAGATTGAACTCTATAATCTCAATCAGCCGTTTACCACGGCCCAGCCCGCTATCAAGTGGGACGGTGAGTGGCACATCACCCTGGAGGTCTTTCGCGACCTGGGGCTGGCCTTTTGCGTGGTCATGATCCTTATCTATATGCTCATGGTGGGCTGGTTCAAGGACTACTTCACTCCCTTGGTGGTCATGGCGGCCATCCCCTTCTCTCTCATCGGAATCCTGCCGGCGCACTGGGGATTCGGTGCCTTTTTTACGGCCACCTCCATGATCGGTTTCATGGCTGGAGCTGGCATCGTGGTGCGAAATTCCATCATCCTGGTGGATTTTATTGAGCTGCGTATCAGCCACGGCCTCCCCTTGGCCGAAGCCGTGGTTGAGGCCGGTGCAGTCCGCTTCCGGCCAATGCTCCTCACAGCCCTGGCCGTAGTCGTCGGGGCCTCGGTTATCCTCGCTGACCCCATCTTCCAGGGACTGGCTATTTCTTTGATGTTCGGGGAGATTGCCTCTCTGCTGGTGAGCCGTATGGCGGTGCCGGTACTTTACTTTATGCTCAAAAAGCCTTCGCATAGAGAGAAGATCCCGGAAGTTTAATTTTCTGAACGGATTGCTGACAAACATATTGGCTACCTTGACTGGTTTTGCTTCAACAAGTGTTCCGGTTCATGCCAATCACTTATGTCTGCCCGCTTTCCGTTTCTCTTTCAGAGACTGATTGTAATGCATCCATTTCTCATGGATCTGAGCAGTTGTTGGTATATGGATCATTCTGGACTCCACTGGGGATGGAGAGGAGAATGGCGCTAATGAATTATTCAATGACCAGGAGTCTGTCGGATTTATGTCTAAGTCCGACAAGCTCCTAGTCCTCGAGTTTTACTGATTGTCTTTGGAAGGGCTGAATACATGGGAGAAGGATCGTAACTCGGACCCAGCTGCCAGCTTCGCTCGTGATATGAATAGTGCCGTGGTGCAGTTCGATGATCCGTTTGACAATGGTCAGGCCCAGTCCGGAGCCGCCCAGGCTGATGGCCCGTGATTTTTCAAGCCGGTAAAACTGGTCGAAAACCAAGTTCAGTTCCTCTGCGGGAATGCCCTGACTGCTGTTGTAGATCTCCATCAACACCTTCTCTTGTTTCATTTTCAGGAAAAAGCGGATTTCACCGTTGTCCTTGAAGTTATATTTGATGGCATTGTCAATCAGGTTGATCAGGAGGCGTTGTATTTTCTCCCGGTCAGCAAGTAACTGGACCTTGTCTTCTATGTGCAGGGACAGGCGGATAGTGGCTTCCTGAATAATTTCTTCAAACTCTGCAAATATCGATGCGGCCAGTCTGCTGAGATCAATGGGTTCTGAGTGCAGTACTTCATTCTGTTCCAGGGCCGAGAGGTCAAGAAGATTCTTCACCAGTTGCTTCATGCGAAAAAGGCTCTCAGCCTGGCTTGCCAACCTTCTTTTAAAACTTTCAGGGAGGTCATCTCGCTGGATAGCCTCGTCAAAAAAGAGGCGCTGCATGGCAATGGGAGTTTTTAGTTCATGGGAGGCATTGGCGATGAACTCTTTCTGGTGTTGAAAGGAAAACTGTAAGCGGTCAAACATCTGGTTTAAGGACGAGGACAGGGCATACAACTCATCCTCAGTCTTTGCCAGGGGAATTCTTTTGTCCAGGGTCTGGGCACTGATCTGTAGGGCCAGGGTATTGATTGCTGCAATGGGCTGTAATATCTTTCCGGCGACAAAATATCCAAGCAGTATCAGGACCAGGGTGAAAAAAACAAGTCCAACAGTAATGGTAAGGATCAGTTCGCTGATTTCTTCATCCAGTTTTTCCATGGGCCTGGCAATCTGGATGAGATACTTTTGGCCTTCGAAAGGGAGAGTCAAAAAGAGGACTCGCAAGGTTATCTGATCGCTGTCATCTCGCTTGAGGTCGCCTGCCTTGGGGGTGATTTGGGCGTTGAGAGTGTAGGCGCTGCTTTTTTCCCTGAGTGGTAAGTCGATAACATGGGTCATGCTGGAGGCGTAGAGGAGATCATGTTGGAGGGTAAAGACCTTGAACCAGTATAAGCTGCCAATGGCGTCCAGCATGGCGTTGTCCGGCAGGTTGATTCGTTTACCGTCCTGAGGAGCGAGCCCTGTAAGCAAGGTATGGGCTTGACTGTCCAGTTCCGCATCAAGCAATGCAAATGGCTGTTCAACCAACTCATAAAAAATGACAAGGGAAAAGAGGAGGCCTGCGACAAGGCCGGCACCGGTTATCCACAGGGTAATCCTGTTTCGAATCTTCATGCCTCCTCGTCTCTGATCATATAGCCCACACCGCGGATGGTACGAATAAGGCTGCCGTCGGTATCGCCGATTTTTTTACGCAGATTTTTGATGTGGACGTCAATGGAATTAGACATGGTATAGGGATCAAATTCGTCCCCCCAGACGTGTTCAGCGATGGTAAAACGGGATACTGCCCGATTTTTGTTATAGAGTAAGAATTCAAGAATGGAAAATTCTTTTGGTGTCAGATCAATGGCTTGGTCCTCTTTTTTGACCTCCCTGCTTGCGGTATCCAGGGTGATGGTACCGATCTGGAGAACCGATGTCAGCAGCTCGTTGCTGCGCCTGAGAAGGGCCCGGATCCGGGCCAGGAGTTCTTCCATTGAAAAGGGTTTGGCCAGGTAGTCGTCCGCGCCCAGATCCAAGCCCTTTATTCGGTCTTCGATTCCTCCCTTTGCGGTCAACATCAATACCGGGGTGCTTTTCTTTTCGTTCCGGAGTTCAAGGAGTACCCCAAATCCGTCTTTTTTGGGGAGCATGATGTCCAGGAGGATCAGGTCATAGGGGTCGACAAAAATCCTGTCCAGGGCCTCCACCCCATCCAATGCCGTATCGACGGTATATTTCTGCTTAGCCAGGGCTTGGCGGATCTGTTCAACGAGCTCCGGTTCATCGTCTACAATGAGAATGCGCATATTTTTCTCTCAGGTTGGCCTTATTGAAACTGAAGTGACAGGACTTGGCAAATCTCTTTGTTTCCTCGCCTGAAAATACTCCATATGCTGGTGAGTCACACTCACAAAAGAGATGCCCAAACAAGTCGTTTTCAAAGAAGATACTCTGTTCATGCAGAGTGGCTGCTATTATTGATAACGATGTGTTTGAAAGAGTTCAAAGGCGCATTGATAGTATGCGGTCGCCAGTTCGGTCAGATTTGGATCGTTCGGGATTTGGGCAAAGACATTGCTTCCCAGTTTGTAGTGATAGGTCTTGATATCATCAAGCAGTCCTAGGACCACTAATTGTTCCTCCTGGTAGAGGGCCACATTGTGGTTATGATTGAAAAGGAGAATAGGGGGCTTTGGATTTTGAGCCAGGACATTTTGGCCAAAAAACGGCGCTTCGTAGGGCAGTCCCAGGAGTCCCATTACGGTGGGGGCAATGTCTATCTGGCTGAGTGGTGTCTTGATTTGCCGGGGCTTGAGATGATCGGCTGCTATGATCAGTAAAGGTATTTCATAAGTGGGTAAGGGGACCTGCGCCTCACCGTAGACCCTGGCTCCATGGTCGGCGACAATAACAAAGAGAGTATTTTCATACCAGGAGTGATTTTTGGCCTCGGTGAAAAAGTCGCGGAGGGCATAATCGGCATAAAGTGCTCCGGCATTTCGTCCTCCCCCTTGTGGCGGGATGCCTGCTATCCCTTCTGGAAAGGTAAAGGGAGAATGGTTGGAGGTTGTCATGATGATAGAGAAAAATGGTGTGTCGTCCTCAGAGAGCCGATCAAAATAATCCCTGGCGTGTCGGAAGAGATCCTGGTCTGATACCCCCCAGATATTGGCAAAGACCGGATCCTTGATATCGAGCCGATCGCTGATGGCAAACCCATTGTCGGAAAAATAGGCGTTCATATGATCGAATTGTCCGTATCCTCCATACAGGAAGCTTGTATGATAGCCATTTTCATGCATAACATTCCCCCAGGTGGCAATGTTATCACTGCCTGGCCGTTTGACGATAGATTCACTCGGGATCGGTGGAAATGAGGCACTGATTGCTTCCAGACCCCGTACGGTGCGGGTGCCTGTGGCATAGGCCTGGTTAAAGAACAGTCCCTGCTGAGCAAATTCATCGAGAAAGGGGGTGAGACGAACGGTGCTCTTTGCCAGGGCAGAGTCGATATCCAGTCCCTGACCACAGGCATCCATATGCTCACATCCCAGGGATTCCTCGACAATGACGACTACATTCAGTTTTCCCAGTCCAGATGTGGTGGCGGGGAAACTGCGTTTGATAGCATCGGCCTCTGTCGTTGTAAAATGGCCGCCCCCAGTCAGCAACTCTTTTTTGAGACGGCTGAACAGTTCTCTTGAATTTCCGACATGATAGAATTGAGTATAATCAAGCTGATTGGTGTGAAAGGCCCGAAAAAAACTACTGAGTCCGTTGGTCGTGAATTCATTACTGACCCTGTTTTCGAATAATGCGAGGGTACTGGTTGAAAAACCGGTGATGACGATCGTCAGAAGGATAAGGTGGAGAGAGGGAGTGAGCATGCGCTGACGAAAAGTTGTTTGCTCAACCATGCTGCCTTGAAGACGCGGCCAACAAACTAACATCACAACAGCACTGAGTGATGCCATAAAAATCAGTATTCGGCCAACGGGATAGGATTGCCAGATATTGACCAGGACCTCATGGGGATAAATGAGGTAATCCACTGCCACCAGGTTGAAACGGGCATCAAACTCCTGAAAGAAAAAAAACTGGACCGCGCTAAGATAGAGGATGCCGAAGAGGAGGAGCCAGAGGAGTGTGGCCATAAACAGACGACTGGGCCGTGAGCAATAGATGCGTTGCGGTATAAGCAGGAGAAAGAGAGAGAACGGCATAAGCAGGTAGAGTAGGGAAACCAGATCGTTGATCAGTCCCAAACCAAGGATGGCTGGCACATGCCAAAGAGAAACATGGGCCGCAGGGCCAAAGCATGCAACTAAAACCAGTCGCAGAACCAGGGAAATCAGTAAATAGCAGAAACCAAGCCAGTAGAGCGGCGCATAGCGACCGCCATAGGGCAACCGATTAAGGAAACCAATTTTGTCTCCTGCCTTGTTGCCAGAGGCAAGGTTTGTCTGTTCCTTCATATTTCGATGTAGTATCATACCGTCTTCTCCAAGACTTAATTGTTACGAGATAAATTTTTCTTACCGAGGAAATATCCTACAGCCTTGGTATGAAGAAACGATGAAGAAGGTTTCGAAAAAACAAATTTATTGTTATCTGGAGGAGTGGCTATGTTGGGTAACTCTAATGGATTGCATGAAAAATCACCGGAACGAGCGGATCATTTTTTTTCTGTTTTCCCTAAGTTTCATCCTTTCTTCATGTGGCCTGGTTATATTCACCAATGAAGGAAAGGCAACCCCATATGGGACCTTTCGGAAAACGCTGGGCAGGGAACAAGGTTGTGGATCATAGCATTGGTCGGTCGCTTTGGAGCCCTTTGCAGCAGGGAAATTTTTAAGAGCTGTTACGAAATAACCTGGCCATTTGCAATCGTTTCGTTACGGATGCTTATGCTGTTCCAAGCATTGCTCAGGCCAGCTTGTGTTGTTACTTAGAAGGTAATGCTCAATAATTGGCAAACAATGGCTTAGCTCCTCAGGAGAACAACTCATGACTTTTTTGCAGGCAATCATTCTTGGTATCGTCCAGGGATTGACCGAATTTATTCCCGTTTCCAGTTCCGGGCACCTGGTACTTGTCCCCCACCTGATGGGTTGGGAGTTTAGTTCCTCCCAGGCCTTTATCTTTGATGTTCTGGTACAGTGGGGGACTCTGTTTGCAGTTTTTATCTATTTTCGCCGGGATCTCATCCATATCATATCCGCATTCAGCAGAGCACTGTTTGCCGGAAAACCCTTTGCCACAGCAGATGCCCGTATGGGCTGGTATCTGATTCTTGCCACTATTCCGGCGGTGGTGGTCGGTCTTCTGTGTAAAGATCTTATTGAAGCAGCCTTCTCCAACGCCAAAGTCACCGGATTCTTTTTGCTTATCACCTCGGTTCTGCTTATTTTTGCCGAGATTGTTGGCAAACGAAAGCGATCCATGGAGGAGATCACCTGGGTTGATTCTCTGTGGATAGGCTGCTCACAGGTCCTTGCCTTACTCCCGGGGATTTCTCGCTCCGGAGCCACAATTGCCGGAGGGATGACGAGAAATCTTGATCGCTCATCTGCTGCCCGTTTTTCTTTCCTGATGTCTGTTCCTGTAATGCTGGGGGCAGGCGTACTCGCTTTTAAGGACCTCTTTGCTCTGCCGGCAACGGATAATTTTCTTCTTCCCCTGCTGGCAGGGTTTTTGGCGGCCCTGGTCTCCGGCTATGTCGCCATTCGCTGGCTGATTGCTTATCTCAGCAAACACTCTCTTATCGTCTTTGCTGTTTACTGTCTGTTGCTTGGCCTTCTGGTAATCTTCACAGGCTAAAGAACTAACACCGGTGAGAACGGTAAGCCGGTTCTCGGTACAGTACCCCATTGGGGGGTGAAAGCACCTTCATGAAATTCTTTTCAAAAAACACGAAAAGAATTTCTAAGGTACTAAACCTTGTGGTGGCCCATGGAATGAGAATGTGAATATTTCCCATCTGTGCCAGATGTATGGGAGAGATATATTCTAGTGAGAAAAAAAGCGCAACAAGGCGGATCAGTTTTTTGTTGATTGTGGCCAGAGATCGGACCGTTGTGGGATGATTGCTGTCTGGTATCAGGTAAGAGAATCTTCTTTCTGCCTGAATTGCTCACCGGAACTTGTTTTTTTCACATCCGTTTCCTGACCGGATACCGATAGCAGGGTGGTCCTGTTGTCCCTGGTCTGCCAGTATGGCAACGTCACAAGCTGAATAAAAATGCACGAACTTCTTTCCTTTCTGACACGTTGGATCGCCAACCACCCGAATCTGGCCGGGTATGTGATTTTTCTCTCCTCTTTTGCCGAATCCCTGGCCTTTGTCGGTTTGATCATGCCCGGAGCGGCGTTAATGCTGACCGCCGGTGTCCTTGTAGCCACAGGTGCCCTTTCTTTCTGGTCAACCATGGCCTGGGCTGTCGGTGGTGCGGTTCTTGCCGATGGAATCAGTTTTTGGCTGGGGCATCATTTTCAGGGCCGTATCCGTTCTTTTTCATTTTTTGGCCGTTATCCCAAAATACTGGCCAGGGGAGAAACGTTTTTCCATCAGCATGGCGGCAAGTCGGTTTTTTTGGGGCGTTTCGTCGGACCGGTGCGGCCGGTTATTCCCCTTATTGCCGGTATGCTGGGTATGGGGCATACCCGTTTCACTGTCTATAATATACTCTCTGCCCTTGGGTGGGCACCAGCCTATCTGTTGCCCGGCATGGCCTTTGGCGCATCTTTGGCTCTGGCAGGAGAGGTCGCCGGACGATTGGCGGTTTTGCTGTTTTTTCTCATGCTGATAAGCTGGCTGGTTTTCGGACTTTTTCGCAAAGGATTTCTTCTTGGTCTGAGTAACGTTCCGCAATGGGAAAAGAAACTGGTCGCCACTATCAGCCGTTCAGCTATACTCCAGCACTGGCTGAGTGGGTTTTTGGTTAAAGATGCTGCCCTGCTGGGCCCGTTTACTCTGTTGACCTTCTTCTTTATCGCTGCCGTCTGGCTCTTTCTTGGTATCACGGAAGATGTGGTCAGCGGTGACCCTCTGCTCCAATCGGGTCGATCCCTCTATCATTTGCTGCAAGGGCTTCGCACGCCCTGGGGGGACACGATCATGGTGGCATTGACCATGTTAGGTGATGCTGTGGTCATTGTGCCGCTTGTCCTTGCTGCTGTCCTCTGGTTGCTCTGGAAAAAAGATCGTTACAGCGCTTTGTTCCTGACCGGGACGACAGTGGGGAGTTTCCTTCTGGTCACCATTGTTAAAGAGGTTACCCGCATTCCAAGGCCGATGGATCTGTATGGTGGTGCCGTGCACTGGGCCTTTCCCTCCAGTCATGCAACGATGAGCCTGGTAATCTTTGGCTTTCTCGCCCTGCTCTGCAGCCGGGAACTGATTGCCGGTAGACGTTGGCTGCCCTTCGCTCTTTCCCTGTTTCTTGTCATTACTATTGGATATTCCCGGCTTTACCTTGGGGCGCACTGGCTTTCCGATGTCGCCGGAGGATTCAGCCTGGGGGCGGCATGGCTGACTCTCATGACCATTGCTTACCTGCACAAAAAACGTCCCTGTAGCAGCCATGGATTGTTTCCCTTTGTTCTCCTGCTGTTTATCTTTTCTGCCCTTGTGCACTGGTCAATCGGTTTTGCCGACAACAAGGTTCGTTATCAGCAACAGTACAAAAAAGGGGAAATGGAGGCCGGTATTTGGCGTGATTGTGGCTGGCAAGAGTTCCCTCTTCATCGTCTTGATATGGAAGGAGAGGAGGAACAGATTCTCAATCTGCAGTATGCCGGGACACTGCCGCAACTCCATCGATTGCTGCAACAGTCCGGTTGGCAGGAGCCTATGCCGTTGACCCCGGCTTCAAGCCTGCATTGGCTGATGGTCAATCCAGTGGTGGGGGATCTTCCTCTCCTTCCCCAGGCCCATGATGGTCGCCATGAAGCCCTGCTCCTGATTCATACTCTGCCAGGAGAAAAGAAAGAATTTCTGGCCTTGAGGCTTTGGCCTGCTGATAGTGTACTGGATAATACGACTCCTCTTTGGGTCGGTACGCTCAGCCGGATGAGGATTCGTCACTATCTGAAGCTGATGTATCTGCCCCGAAGCGAAGAGGCAGTCTCACCAGCGGATTTGATTCCTGCCCTGTCTGGAGCAGACCTGCTTTTGAAGCAGGCTGGCAATGATCCGGTTCTTTTGATTGAGGAGAGAGGAAAATAGGAGATTGAGGAGTACCTTTCTCTCACCTAGGGTCATCTTCCTGGTTCTGGTACTTCGATATCCAATCGAGGGCCAAGAGACTGGTTATGCCAGTGAGTTTTCAATCAAGGCCCTTTGGGCTCTCTTTTCTGAAACTCCAAAAATCGGGATGCAGCATGGCGAGAAAGGGAATGATTTCCAGCCGACCGACAATCATATTGATAATAAAAATAATCTTGGTTGCCACCGATAAGCCCCCAAAACTTCCCATGGGTCCAATTTCACCAAATCCCGGACCGATATTACCGATGGTGGCGGCAGTACCTACCAGGCCGATGGCCGCATCACCTTCAAGGACAGTCACGGCCAAGGCGGAACAGATCATGAGAACAAAATAAAAGAGGAGAAATCCTAGCATTTGCCGTTGAACGTCGTCGGGGACACTTTTGTGATCGATTTTGATCGGTAATATTGCTTGTGGATGGATGATTTGGGTTATTTCACGCTTGAGATATTTTAAACCGAAGATGACGCGTATTACCTTGATGCCTCCACCAGCAGAACCGGCACAGCCACCCACCAACATGACGGTAAATAACACAGTCTGGGCGACAACGCCCCACAGGGCGAAGTCGGCTGAAGAAAATCCGGCGGTGGTGATGATTGAGACAATCTGAAAGAAGCTGTCGCGAATAGAGTCATGGAAGGAGAGCTGAGTTGTTGCGAGAAGAGCGAGACAGAGACCTCCTGATGAGAGGAGTACTATCCCACTGTAGAAACGGAATTCTTCACTCTGCAGCAATGCCAGGGGTTTTTGTTGCATGAGAACGCGATATTGGAGAGCGAAGTTGCTGCCGGCCAAAAACATAAAGAAGGTGATAATCCAGGTAACCGCTGAATTATCATATCCCATGATAGACAAGGGATGGGGTGAAAAACCACCTGCAGCCATGGTTGAGAGGGCATTGCAGACAGCATCAAAAAGGGGCATTCCGGCCACAACGAGCAGAATCACCTCCACCACAGTCAACAGGACATAGACTAACCAGAGCGCCTTGGCTGTATGGGTAATGCGCGGTGTCACCTTTTCTTCGGTGGGGCCGGGGGCTTCGGCAAAAAACATCTGCCGGCCAGCAACGGAAAACTGCGGCAAAATAGCCACAAATAAGACGATTATTCCCATGCCGCCCAGCCACTGGCTGAGGCTGCGCCAGAAGAAAAAATCTTTGGGATAGAGGGAAAAATCAGTGAGGATGGTTGCGCCGGTGGTGGTAATACCGGACACTGATTCAAAATAGGCGTCCAGGGGATGGAGACCATAAAAGAGATACGGTATCGCCCCCATGGCTGCGGTAATAATCCAGGCCAGGGAGACAATCAATAAGCCTTCATTTCGCCTGAGATCATCAAAATTGCGGGAAAAGCCCCCATATTTCTGGAAAAGCAAGCCCAGGATTATGGAAGTCAGCGCGGCAGTAACAAAAGGGATTATTGAGCGATACTCCCCTTCCATGACGGCGACGGCAATGGGCGTCAACAGTATTACGCCAAAGGCAACCAGGATGATTCCCAGGGCATTGAGAATGTTACTTGTCTTCATCGGGTAAACAGCGTCTTGACGGTCTCGGCATCCTCTGCCGTGGTGAATATTTTCAGCTGGTCGCCAGCCTGAATAACGGTTTCCCCATAGGGAATAATAAGGCGCCGTCCCCGCTTCACTACTCCAATGATCGCTTGGACCTTAAATTTTAAATCAATTACCCTGGTATCTGGAAAGTTTTCCGGCAGGGTGAGGAGCAATACTTCACCCTGGCCTCCTTCCACCAGGGCCAGGATATTCACATTCGGGACCTGCACCCGGTTAAGCAGCTCTTTCAAGGCTGACTCCATGGGAGAGACCACCACATCAATCCCGACTTTCTCAAAAAGTTGCCCGGTTCGAGCATTGCTGACTCGGGTTATGATCCGTCCAGAGGAGCTGAGTTGTTTAATCAGAAGGGAACAGAGGAGGTTTTTTTCATCATTGTTGGTAATACAGACACTGACATCGGCCTCGCCCACAGCTTCCCCTTCCAGTAGTTCCAGGTCGGTGCCGTTTCCATGCAGGATAAGACTTTTTTTCAGTTTATCGGCCAAAACCAGACAACGGGCCTTATCATGTTCAATGATTTTTACACGGATTCCGGCCTGCTCGAATTTTTTGGCAAGCATAAAACCGACACTGCCTCCACCAATGAGGACGGCTGTCTTTATGTGATTAGATGAGCGAAAAATACTTGCAGCCAGGTTATCCAGAGCCGGGCTCGTACCCATGAAGATCACCTTGTCGTTTATTTGGATCACGGTTGATCCGTTTGGGATAAAGAGCTTGTGAGCGCGGGTGATACCGACAATAAGAACATCTTTGGGAAAGGAGCAATGCATCACTGCAGTATCGCGGAGAACGGAATCTTCTTTTATCCGGTATTCAAAGAGTTTTGCTCGTCCTTCGGCGAAATATTCGACATCAATGGCATCGGGTACAGAAATGATGCGGAAAATATCTTGGGTGAGCTGTTGCTCAGGCCAGATAACGGTATCGATGTCATATCGAGTTATATAGCGGGTCTGTTTCGGTGCGACAAGATTCTGGTAGAGTTCCATGGTGCGGACAAAACAGATGGTCTCGATGTCGACAATCTTTTTTACGGTCCAGCAGGCCACAATGTTGGCTTCATCAAGGTTGGAACAGGCGATGAACAGCTCACATTTTTTCACATTGGTCTGCTCCAGTGCACTGACATCTGTACCGTTACCATTGATAAAACTGATATCAAGATTATTGAATTTATCAGGAAGTCTTTCCAGATTATCAATGAGGGTAACACTGTGTTCCTGGTACAGTCTCAGGGCAACCATGTAGCCAAGATCGGTAGCACCGTAAATCAAGAGGTTCATGCAATCTTCCTATTATCGGTAACAAGATCTGTAGCACCTTAGAAATTATTTTCGTCTTTTTGCAAAGAATTTCAAGAAGGTACTTTCTGCCCTCAAGGGGGGACTGTATTGAGTGCCGGCCAATCGTTCATCACCGGTGTTCGTTCTCTCTCTTGTATCCGGCGCTGATGGTACCTGAAAACTATTTATCAGTAAAGATGTAATTTTTCTCTTGCTTCAGACTCAAAAATGAGGCTGCTGCCGGTAGAATCTCCTTTGCAAAGGGATAAGGTTTCTGTTCGGACTAGGGTTGTGCCTTGGGGGGATTGTTTGCATCCTCGTGTCGCTGAGAGTTTTTGGGAGTTGGTATTTTGCTGGAAGTAGCAAACCCGTTTTTCCTCTGTTGGGCCACTTTCTGTTTTCAAGCCTTGTCCTGAGTATCCATCTCTCTCAAGGCGGCAACTCATTGCTAAGTAAATAAGTGATTGCTTGAATTTTAGTATTGTGCAATAATGCAATAATTCCTTATCCTTCCTCCATGTTCTGGTTTTGCCTGATTCCGTTAAAAGAGAGCTAAACCTGGATAACACCAATCACCTGAACTTCAGGGAACATGAGTAACCGAAAAATTCTGATAAGTGGAGCACGCATGGAATACGAAGGACTGTATATTCAACTTTTCAGCCTCCACGGTCTGATCCGTGGCAACATGCCGGAGCTTGGCAGAGATGCCGACACCGGTGGTCAGGTAAAATATGTCCTGGAACTTGCCAGGGCACTAGGCGAACGGGATGATGTCGGCCAAGTCGACTTGGTCACCAGGCTCATTGACGACAAAGCTGTCGGCCCCGAATATGCCAGGCCCATTGAAGCTCTCTCAGGGAACTCCAGAATTGTTCGTATTCGCTGCGGTGGCCGAAAATATATACGAAAGGAACTCCTCTGGTCGCATCTTGAAGAATTTATGGACGGAAGCATTCGTTTCCTCAAGTCTCAGAATAGAATTCCGGACCTCTTCCATGGCCACTATGCCGATGCCGGATACATCGCCATGGAGCTTGCCGCCGCTTTTGACACACCTTTTGTTTTCACCGGCCACTCCATGGGCAAAAACAAGAAGGCCAAACTTCTGGAGGACGGCCTCAGTGAGGCAAGGATCGACAAGCAGTATAAAATCAACACCCGTATTCAGATAGAAGAAGAGATCATAAAAAAAGCGAACCTGATCATCACCTCCACCCAGCAGGAGATAGATAAGCAGTATGGGCTTTATGATAACGGCGGCCACCACAGATTTTCCGTTATTCCTCCTGGTATCGATCTGCACACCTTTTATCCCTATTATGACCCCCAGCTTGACAGCGATCTGTTCAACGAGGAGGTCAAGCAGATCAGGGTCACCCTGCTGGAAGAGCTGCATCGTTTTTGGGGCAGTCCGGAAAAGCCTTTTATACTCGCTCTCTGTCGGCCGGATCATCGAAAAAATATTGCTGGTCTGATTGAGGCCTACGGCACCAACAAACAATTACGAGCCATCGCCAACCTTGCCATTTTTGCAGGCATTCGCAGTAATATCCTGCTGATGGGAGAAAATGAGCAGGCGGTTCTGACCGAAATGCTGCTGCAGATGGATCGCTATGACCTGTACGGAAAACTGGCTATCCCTAAAAAGCATGAATTTTCTACAGAGGTTCCGGAACTTTACAGATTGTGCGCTGAAAGTGGTGGGGTCTTTGTCAATCCGGCTATGACCGAGCCTTTCGGTCTTACCCTGATCGAGGCATCTGCCTGCGGTCTCCCCATCGTCGCCACCAATGATGGCGGACCGGTTGACATTGTTGCAAGCTGTGACAACGGGATCCTCGTTGATGCGAGCAGTCCTGCCGAGATTGGTGATGCTCTTCTCTCCATTCTTGTTGATGGGGATAAATGGAAGAAATTTTCAAATAATGGAATCAACGGAGTCCGCAGTCATTATTCCTGGCCGGCTCATTGTGAAAAAACTATGAAGCAATTCAGAACATTCTTGCCGGCTATGGAGGTGGAGGCTGAAAAATCCAGGGAAAAAAAATCGGCATTGCAGCTTCCTTCGTTTGGCAAACGGCTCACTGGCTTGAACCGCTTGATGATAACCGATATCGATAATACTCTGGTCGGTGACGATAAGAGTATGCGTCAGCTTTTTACCCTGTTGGAAAAGCACCGGTCCAGTCTTGCCTGGGGCATGTCCACTGGTCGAAGCCTGGAACTGACCATCAGTGCCATGACCGAATACAATATCCCCATGCCCGATATCATTATTTGCTCTGTAGGCACTGAAATTTACTATGGTCCGGATCTGCGCATGGACAAAGGATGGCAGCAGCATATTTCCCATCAGTGGAGGCCGGAAGAGATCAAGAAGGTACTGGGGGATATCGATTTTCTGACTTTTCAGGAAGCTGAAGGACAACGCAGTCATAAAATCAGCTATTACATGGCAGATGATTATGATTACCTCTTCTGGGTCTATCATACGATCCAAGAGGCCGGTCTTCGCTGCCGGATTGTTTATTCGCACGGACAATTCCTTGATATCCTGCCGGTACGAGCATCCAAAGGCAAGGCCATTGACTACCTGCGATACAAGTATGAATTTTCACCACTGAACGTGATGGTCGCAGGTGACTCCGGCAATGACGAAGATATGCTTTCAGGTCAGGCCTGTGCACTGGTTGTCGGCAACTACAGCGAAGAGCTGGAGAAACTGAAAGGGCGGCGGAATATCTACTTCAGTGCGCAAAAATATGCCGCCGGTATCATCGACGGTCTGGGCCATTACGGTTTTATTTGAATTTTCGCAGCAAGCGGCCGAAACTGGAGGTGGTAGAGCATTTCCAGGTAACGGCTTGTCTCCTGGTGCTCCAGGTTGGTGGCGTATTTCCAGAAGCCGTAGATACAGGTCAGAGAGAGCAGCCGTTTCGCATAACGTTCCCAGGTATATTTTGCTTTCACCCGTTTGATTGCCCCATCTGAGAGTCGCAGCCAGTGGGAAGGATCAAGCAGACAGCGTTCAAAGAAATCGACCAGTATTACCGCGGCCTTGTCGCCGTGGTTGGGATCAATGTGAAATCCTGAGATCCCGTTCTCAATAATCTCCAGAGGGCCGCCGTATCGGGTGGCAAAGGTCGGCAGACCGGATGCCATGGCCTCGATAACGGTCAAGCCGAAGGCTTCAAAAAATGCGGGTTGGACAAAGACCCCTTTATGGTCAGCAATATAGCGGTACAGTTCACCGGACAGATTTTTATCCAATCGTACTCCCAGCCAGCGCACCTGCCCTTCAAGACCGTGTTTTTCGAACAGTTCGTGCATCTTCAGGATCTGTTCTCGTTCCTCGCTGTCACCGGAATGATCCGGATGCACGGTTCCACCGATAATCACCAGGTTGCTGAGATTGCGTAGCTCTTTGTTCTCCGCGAACCACTGTATCAGGCCGGTGAGGTTCTTGATATGGTCCAGGCGGGCCATGGAAAAAATAATCGGTTTTGTCGTATCTTCCAGTTTGCCGCGGCTGTCGGGTTGGGCGTCGCCGAAAAGCAGCTCTTCGAGCTCACCATGGAGGCCGGTAAGGCGACGCGCACTCTTCGTGTAAGGAAAATAGACCTCTCCATCGGCGCCGGGCGAAACGATGTTGAACTTGGGGTCAAAAACATCGATACCGTGAATAATTCGCTGCAGGCCGGGCATGGTGAAGGAGCTGTAACTTTCGTATTGGCCCACCACATCGCTTGAGCCGGCGATTTCCTGGTAGGTCGAGGTGATGATAAAATCCGCTGAATTCATGGCGATCAGGTCGGCGGTGAACTGGCAGGAGAAATGATACTGCTCTTCCATTTGTCGCCAGTATAATGCCGAATAGAGATATTTTGTTTTTTCAAGGGCATGGGCGATGTTGCATTGGGTTACAGCGAGGCGCTGGGCGAGAAGGGTTGCCACAAGATTTCCGTCTGAATAGTTGCCGATAATCAGGTCCGGCCTCCGGCCGAGGCGGGACAAAACCTCTTTTTCCACTTCCCGAGAAAATTCTTCCAGATAGGGCCATACCTCGAATCTTGAAATCCATTGGGGGATAATCGATCCATCTCCCTTGCGAAAAGGGATACGGATGATACGGACGTTGTTCGTGCCTTTGACAAGTTCCTCAGCCTGGTTGCAGGTCGTTTCTCCTGCCTCAGGGATTAAACGGGTGACAATCAGGAGTTGCGGTTCTATCTCCAGTCCCTGGTTGTAAATTCGTTTTTGCATCTCACGTTCCAGGGCCCGGACCTGATCAAGGATATAAACAACCTGGCCCCCGGTATCCGGCAGGCCAAGGACATTATCCTGGCCGAAATAGCCGTGCGGCGAGAGGATGACGATGTTGAAAATCATGGGGATGCGATCAAGAAAGTTTTCCAGATTCTGGTGATCCGGCGCTTCGAGAAGATCGGCCAGCAGACTCATGGTCTTTTGAATCCCCTCCATGCTTCTGCCCCAGCCCGCTTCAAATCCCATCCCCCGCAACTCATGCTCCAGGTCCTGCCATTGCAGAGTCCGATCCTGCCGACTGACAAACTCCATTCCCTGGATCAGGGCCTGCCGCAGTTTTCTGACGCTTGTAATACTGCTGTTGATCAAAAAGGGCGTATTTTGATAGCCGTGCACCCGTAAAAATTCAAGGAGCAGTTCATCACCTTTTGTCAGCTCATTGGCCAGGCGGCTTGAAAACTTGCGGTTTAAGAATTCCACCCCGTGGCCAATGGAGCGGGTCTGATTCATCTTGGGAAAATCCCGTTCAAAGGGGGCGAGATCGATTTCCAGAATGCGCTCATCTTTTTGGCTGTTGATCAGGTTCTCCTTGAAGGCAAGAAATTCGGCCACCGAAACCTCCTCAAAGGACATGGTTTCGAAGTGATAGCGTATATATTGCCACTGGGCGACAGCAGGACGGATGTCAAGATAGAACCAGGCGTCTGCAACTGCAGCCTCCTGGGTCTTTTGTAATGCATTGGCAAGGGGAGAATGGATTAACTCGGACTTATCTGTTTCTGTGCAAAAAGTATTGAATTCATCCCATATCTCGCTGCCAAGAAAGAGAGCTTTACCCCGGCTCTGGTAGCGTCGAAAGAGGCTGTATACAGTATCTCGATTTTCCTGGACAAAAGACAGTAAGTTGGTCAGCATTTTTTTCTCCTCAGGATGGCAGCCTCTATTCTCTTTGCGAAGGAAACCACATTTGTTTATACTTCTTTTGAAAGTTAGAATGCCTATGGTAGCAAAAAAATGACAGGTCAGGAAGGGGGAACTGATGAAAAACTCAATTGTTTGCTTTGGTGAAATTGTCTGGGACCAGTTTAAGGATGCTTCAATATTGGGAGGAGCGCCCTTAAATGTGGCCTACCACCTGCATGCCGCAGGATGGCCAGTCCATATCGTCAGTCGGGTTGGTGACGATGAGCTTGGCTGGAAGACCTTGCAGGCGATAAAAAAGCTGGGACTGCCGGTTACGACCATTCAGCAGGATTCAGACCTCCCTACCGGGCGGGTACTGGTTACCCTTGACGTAAACAATGAACCAAGTTTCGAGATTGCAGCACCTGCGGCCTGGGATACTATTCAGGCGGAGCCAGTGCTCTCGCAACTGGCAGATGCTCCCTTCCATCTGCTCTTCGGAACCCTGGCTCAACGCAATGAAACCAGTCGCAGTGCCCTCCACCGTCTCCTGAAAAAGGCAGATACAACATTTTATGATGTCAACCTGCGTCCTCCATATACGAAGCCGGAACTGGTCCATGCCTCCCTTCAGGTTGCAAATGTTGTCAAAGTCAACCGGGAAGAACTCATGTCCCTGGCTGACTGGTTTATGGAAGGGAAGAAAGGACTGATTGAGGATATGGGCCGAGATCTGCTGGTCTCTTTCGATCTTTCACTGCTGGCGGTAACAGATGGTGAGAGGGGAGCTCAGCTCATTACCAGGGATGAACGTGTTGAGCATAGAGGATTTCAGGTAAAGGTTGCCGATCCGGTGGGCAGCGGTGATGCCTTTTTTGCAGGACTGATCAATGGCTATCTGTCAGGACTGCCACTTGCCGACTGTCTGCAGCAGGCGAATCGACAGGGTGCATGGGTTGCCTCGCAACAGGGGGCGACTCCTGCATATCCTCAAACGGGCAAAGAATAACAGGAATTTTTCAAGAGCTGATTCCATTGTGTTATTGTCGGCTGATGAAGGCAAACAAAGCGCTTCCAACAACACGGATGCAGTGTTAACCTATTCTTTCTTTTGTCATGTGAGAGTATAGAAAGAATAGAATCGTTATCTAAGAGGGATAACAGAGATGAAACGATTGAACCCGCAGGTACCCATCGGTATCATCTTGCTTCTTTTTTTTGCCTCCCCAGTATTTCTCTTCCAAGCCAGGTCTGCACCGACCGATGCCCACCATGACGCCCATGCCCTGTTGCAGAATGCCAGGGAATTGCTGGAAAACGGTCAGTTCAAACAGGCCCTGACAAGCGCAGAAAACGCCAGACAATCGGCAATGGGAGAGAGTCAAAAAACCATGGAGATGGAGGCCCTCTTTGTCCAGGCCAAAATCAGGGGTCAACAGGGATATTTACTCGACAGTCTTCGGATGTTGGAGAAGGTATTGGCATGGTATCACCTGCAGGACAGACTGGCAACCGAGATAGAAGTCTATGCCGAACTGATACGCTACAGTACGGACGTTGATCTCAAGGCAGCAGAATCCTATCTTGAAAAAGCCAAGGCGCTGGCTGAACAGCTCAAAAATAAAGACCAGTATACCCTGGCAACTGCGCAGCTCGCTCGGGCATCCCTGTTTCCATTAAGTGCTGAGAGAAACCTGGAGGAGGTTTGTCTTCAGGCCCAGGCAGCCGCTTCGTTGTATGGAGAATTGGGAAGGCCAAAGGACGCGGCTGATGCACTCCTTGCAGGTGGGCCGGCCTTTTTTTATCTCCGCCAATATGATGTTTATCTCAAGATCTTGAAGCAGGCAGAGGATCTGTATCGCCAAGTCGATTATTTTCCCGGTGTCGAAATGGTAAATGTGGCCAGGGGAATGTACTCCTGGATGCAGGGCGACCCCGAGACAGCCAAGACTGTTTTTCAGAACGTATTGGTTTTTCATGAGAAAAATAAAAACAAAGCCCGGACTATCAGGATATATTCACTGCTTGGGAACCTCTATTACGGGACAGGTGATTATGAAAAGTCCGAGATGCTCTGGCGAAAGGGGCTGGTTCTTGCTGAGGAAATCGGGGCCATCGCTGACGAGATATCACTTAAAATCAGTCTGGCCGAATTCCAGGGTCCAGCTGCAGAGGAAAAATCGGCCTTGCTGCTCATGGAGCTGGCAAATATGGCCCGGGAGAGCGGGAACCGAGCGATTGAGGCGGATGTCCTCTATTCTCTTGGCGACCTGTTGATCCAGGAGGAACAGTATCAGAAAGGACTCGCCTCCCTTCAACAGGCGCTTAAGGTTGCAGAATCAGGGCAGAGAAGACACAAGATATCCCTGATCCAAACAAGTCTGATTACGCTCTATACAAGAATCGGTGAATATGAAAAGGCCTTGTCCGTATCTGATCGATATGTGAAGGAATTACAAAAATCGGCAAGTCCCTGGCTTTTCCCCAATGCCCTTGCCTTACGGGCCGGTCTTTATGAACGTCTCAAGCAATATGATCAGGCTCTGGTCGATTACCAGGCCGGTGTCACTCTGGCCACTGAAAACGGAGACCTTGTGACAGCGGCCCAGCTCATGGCGGGTTCGGCAAATATTTATGCCCAACAAGGAAGGTATGGCCAGGCGGTAGATCTTCTCCTGGACGCGGAACAGATCCTCTCCGCCCGCGGCGGCAATGAAGAGGTGCTGGCCACTGTTTATATGCGGATGGGGGACATCCTCCTCCAGTTCGAGAAATACGAGGAGGCGATTATCTGTTACACAGAGACGCTGGCCCTCTTTGAACAGACCGGTAAGCAGAGCAAAATTGCCGATATGGCCTATCTGGTGGGCAGCAGTTATCAACTCGGTGGACGCTTATCTACTGCGCTCAGATTTTACCCAAGAGCGATTTCATACTATGAACAGAACAACCTCTGGGCCGAAGCAGGCAAGACCTGGGATGCTTTGAGCACCGCATATGGCAGCCTTGGCAGAGCGGAGGATTCTTTTCGAGCTCTGGAGCGCGGAATTGATGCCTTTGAACGGGCCAGGGAGACAGCTGGGTTGACAGAATTCAAGACCTCTCTCCAGGCTAAATTCTCCAGCCTCTATGATTCCATGATTTACGAATGCCTTTCCCGGCAGGAAGTTGAGAAGGGATTCTCTTACCTGGAGAGGCAAAAATCACGCTCTCTGCTCGACATGCTCGGGAACGAAAAAATAGTTCCCAAAAAAGAAACAGACCAGGCTCTGGCGGAAGAGGGAAGGGTTCTCCTGGCGAGAATTGGCCGCTTGCAGAAAGAAAATAACAGCAATGAGGTGAATCAGGCCTACCGTGACTATGAGATGTTCCAGCACAGGATACGAGTAGAAGATCCTGCGTATACCTCTCTGGTAGCAGTTAATCCCCTGCCCCTTACAAAAATACAACAGTTTCTCGGTCCGGACAGTGCCCTGGTGGAATACCACAGTGCTGGCCATCCTTCCGCCGGGCTCGGAACAGGAGAGGGCATCTGGAACCTGAATATTTTCATAGTGACCAGGGATGATATCCGTGCTGTCAGGTTAATTGGTCTTGCCGATCTCCAGGAACAGTCGCTTGTGAGCAAGGGGAGGGTGGATACTCTCTACGTGCCCCAGAGACAGCTTGATGCCCTGGCCGGGCAGATACAGGAGTTGTCCGAGATTGTCAAAGGGCAAAATCCCTGGCTAAGTAAACGCATGCCTGCAATCCTTCGCTCTCTCTCCACCACACTCATTGCCCCCATCACCCCTTACCTGACAAACAAAACGCACCTGAGCATCATTCCGCACGGACTTCTCCACCATGTCCCTTTTGCCGCCCTGCAAACCGCAGAGGGTTATCTTGTTCAACAGTATCGCCTCTCTTTTGCTCCCAGTGCAAGCGTCATTGGCTTCTCTCTGGACAACGAGAAAAAATCAGGCCAGGACACGGTTATCCTGGCCGATGATCTTTCTCTTCCGTTTGTCGGCCTTGAAGTAGAGAGTATCAAGCGCTTGTACCCCGATTCACTTATCCTGACCGGAGAGGATGTTACCAGAGAAAACATCCGCCAATTGGATGGAAAATTCAGGTTTATCCATTTTGCCATGCATGGAGTATTTCTCAGTCAAAGCCCACTCTTATCCTACCTGCAGCTGGGAGCTAAAGAGGAACATCTTGAAGTTCGTGAGATATTTAACCTGAATCTGCCGTCTTCCCTCGTCACCTTGAGTGGCTGTGAAACAGGTGTTGTCAGCCTGTCGTCGGGGGAGGATATGGTTGGGCTCAGTAATAGTTTTCTCTATGCCGGCGCTGCCTCTCTGGTTGTCAGTCTCTGGAAGGTGGATGACCGTTCCACAGCCAGGTTCATGGATGTTTTTTACCAGAACCTCAGGCATTATGAGAAGGCCGAGGCCCTGCAACGTACCCAACTGCAGTTCATAAACGATAAAACAGTGGATAAGCCCTGTTACTGGGCACCCTTTATTCTTATTGGGGGATGGAAATGACAGAGGAGAAAAGCCGGAGCGGATACAGCCTGGATTCGTATTTGAAAATTGCCGGTGGCAGTGCCGGTATTCTGACAGCGGTTGGCTATCTTTCAGTTGCCTCTCATAATCATGTTCTCGGGGTTCAGGTGGATATTACAGCCCAGGATTTGTTGTATCAGGGGGGGATGTTTTTCTTTAATTCACTTTTTGCCATGCTGCTGGCCGTAGTGGATCGTGTCCGGGAGGTAGGCTGGATACTTCCGGCTGCTCTTCTCATCACCTTTCTGTTGCTCTTCACCCTGAAAAAAAGGCAGATATTCTCCCAGGGGACGTACCCTTTGTTATGGATACTTATGGCCCTCTCCCTCCTGGTCGAGGCTCTTTTTATTCTGTCTCACTATGTATCGTTGAACCCGGGCAGTAATATGCTCTTTACCGGGGTGTCTCCGCACAACCAGGAGGGATACGGCTGTCTCGTGCTGATGACCCTCCTCTATGGTGCGGCCTGCTGGCAACTTATCAGTGCGGATTTCAAGGAACGGGCGCCCTTGAGTGGCAAGCGTTTTATTACGGTGGTCTTGAGCCTGCTGATGGGGCTTCAGAGCTTGATTCTGATCGCATATCATGGTGGGCTGTCGCATCCCAATGAATACCCCATTGCCCTCCTTGAGTATGGGGATGGTCCGAGTAAGACTCTCCATGTGGCCCTTCTTGGTGAGCGATATGGGAGATGGGTGGCTTATGATTATCCTCTGAAGAGGGTCATCCTGTTGGATAAAAATCTGGTAAGATATATGGAACTGGAAGGCAGGAAAATGATTTTTAATCAGACAAGTTATCTTAATTGAGAGGGGGAAGGGGTATATGAAAAAAATCATTCTGTTCGCAACGGTCCTCCTCTGTATTTCTTTTTCCTTCGGACATGCGGGAGAAGAGCCGGAGGTGACCTTGAAAAGCCTTCTCGAGATGCTGGCAGGACTTCGCGGCGAGCAGGTGGATCTAATGCCTCTGGAGGCGATTTCCGATCCGCACCCGGTTTTTCAGTGGGACAGGATGGCGGCTGTTGAAAGCTACCTGCTCCGGGTTTTTTGGGAAACCGAACAGGGAAGCGAGGAAGTTTTTCAATGGACGACAAGGGAGAACCGGGTTCAATATCCCGAGCATGCCGTACCTCTCCAGGCGGGAGAGCTCTATTTCTGGATGGTCTACGATTCGCAATCAAAGGCTGCCTTGAGCAAGGGGCGACTCTACTTTTATCTCTTAAATGGTGAAGAGCAGGAACGGACAGAAAAGACGCAAGGGAATTTTCAGCAGCTTTTCAGGCAATACCCGGAGGAACCCTATTTTCATGCTCTTCTGGCCCACTACTGCCACGCAAGAGGGCTTCGTCAGCAAACAAAGGTTCAACTGGCTCAGGCCCTGGGCCTGGATCCGGATGCAATCCCCTACAGTCAGCTCCTGGACCTGATTACCAGCCGTAATAAGACCATTCAGCAGCGCCTGCTCCTTGTCAATTCCGCAATTGAGGAGGCAATGGAGAACAAGGAGCAAGAGGAAGAGGCACGATTAAGAGAAGAGGCTGGCGACCTGTTTATGGAGCAGTTGGATATCAGCAAGGCCCTGGAATTTTACACCTTGGCTAACAAGCTGCAGAGGGAGGAGAGGGACCAGGAAAGGATTGCAGAGAAAATCAGCCGCCTAAACAACCTGCTCCGCATCATCCAGGAAAAGAAGCCTTTCGTTTTGTGAGCAACGTGTTGTTACGCCTCTTTTTTTCGCGGCGCTGATTCTCTTCCAGATCCCTGCCGGCTATCACTCAGGTGGGTAGCTTCTCCCCTGTCTCATGACCAGAAAACCTATCGTTCTAATGCATTATATTGAGCGCCATGTCTGTGTATCTCCATAAATTCCATACTGATCAAAATTGTTGCGAGGGGAGAGCCTTTGTGAGTAAGTAAGTTAGAAAAGGACTAGATATGATGGTTTTATGTCTAAGTCCGACAGGCTCCTAGAGATTCGAATAATCATCTTAAGGAATTTTCTCCTCGTTTGGGAAAAGGAAGACAACACCCTCAAAAAGGGTGGGGTATGGCTCCAATGAAACAAATATTGAATAGATGGCACCCCTTGTTAATTTTTTTGTCAACAGCAGTATTGCTGAGTCCGATAGGTTCTCTCCAGGCCTAAGAAATAGATTACACCGAGTTCAGTCTAGAGGAACTGATGGAGATCAGGATTGTTTCTGCCTCTAAGAAATCCCAGGAAATATCAGAGGTTGCAGCTTCGGCGTTCGTAATCAGTCGCGAAGATATACGCGGCTACGGCGATCGCACCCTGGCAGACTCATTAAGAAGAATCACCGGCCTCTATCAGAGCTCTGATCGCAACTACAGCTACCGGGGGTACGTGGTTTCAGTCTCCCGGGTGACTACAATACGAGAGTCCTCATCCTCATAGACGGGCATCGAGTCAATAATGCTCTCTATGATCAAGCCTATATCGAAGATGCCTTACCCGTCGATATTGAAAACGTAGAACGCCTTGAAGTCGTTAAAGGTCCCGGTTCGGCCCTGTGGGGAAGCAATGCCCTGTTTGCCGTGATCAATATCATTACCCGCACAGGAGACGATATTGACGGGGGGAGAATTACAACAGAGACTGGAAGCCACAACCGGCACAAAGGATATATAGAGTATGGGAAGGTGCTCGCTAATGGCCTCGATATAGCCGGGTCTCACAGCGGCCTCCAATCTGATGGAGAAAAGAGTATCTATTTCCCGGAACGGGATCAAGTAGACTATGGTTTCAACAACGGAGTGGCCTCAGGAGTTGACGATGAGGATGCATATAAGGGATCTCTCAAACTCTCGTATAAGGATTGGCAGTTTTTAGTATACAGCAGTAAGCGTACCAAGACCGTTCCTACCGCAGCATGGGATGGATCTTTCAATGACAGCGGTATGTACACAATCGACGAGCAGACCTCCTTTGAAGTAAATTATCATACCACGCTCTTTCCAGAAAAGAATGGCCAGCTTGCGGCACGTCTCTATCATGATACCTTTGCTTATTCTGGCGAGTATCCTTTCTTTGAAGAGGGTGGATGGTCAGGGACATACATCACTAATAAAGATGAAAGCAATTCAAAACAGTGGGGAATGGAAATTCGCTACAGCATGGATATAAGTGAGAAACTCGCTGTTACAGCAGGGGTTGAATATGTGGATGTTTATGAAATTAATCAAAAAAACTGGGATGTTTTCCCCAACTACGCATTAACCTTGGATACAGGGACAAAAAACAATACCTATCATAACAGAGCCTGTTATGCCCAGGGGGAATATGTTCTTGTTGACGATTTACGTCTGCTTGCCGGAATTCGACTCGATGATTATTCGACCGCTGAGGAGCAGTGGAGCCCACGAGTTGCTCTCCTCTATTCGCCATATTCAGCAACAACATTGAAACTGTTGTACGGTGAAGCATTCCGTGCCCCCAACAACTATGAAAAATTCTATGATGATGGTGGATGGCAAATCGGTAATGAAGAGTTGCTGCCTGAAGAAATCAAGACCTGGGAATTTGTCTGGGAACAGAAGCTGTTCAAGCATACACGTCTTGTTAGCAGTCTGTATAGATTTGACATCGAGAATCTGATTGTCCAGGTCGAGGACACGGCTCTTCAGTTTCAAAACACATCCAAAGTAAGGAGTGATGGGGCGGAAATACACCTTGAATCTCATTTCGCCAATGACATGAAGAGCCATCTAGGTATGAGCTGGGTGGACACAACATATTATGATGATGATAGAGGCCTGGATAATTCTCCAACGGTAAGCGCCTCTGGAGGGATTTCAATTCCTCTCTTCTCGAAAAAAAATGTACATATCACCTGAATTGGTGTTTGTTGCTGATCGCAAGTCAACGTACAGCGGAGAGGATGCAGGAGCCTATTTTCTGACCAACCTGAGCATCACCAGCGGAACCCTGTTTGACACTGTTGACCTGTCGTTCAATATCTATAACCTGTTTGATAAGGGCATAGAGGTTCCGGCATCAGGTGAACATTATTTTTATGATGTGAATGCGGATGACTACTCCTATTTTAATATTCCGCAGGATGGGAGAACGTTCCGTTTGCAAGTGTCTTTTCGATTTTAATGTGAATTCTTTTTCAGTCTTTCAAGACATGCAATTGACAGTCGAGAAAATAAAACGGGCAGTCATTCGCTCAGGCAGGATTTCCTGTCTGCTGGCGGCCTTGTTTTTTGGGCTGAATGGGACCGCTCTTGGCCAAACCAGTGAAGAGTATCGGCTTAAAGCGGCATTTATTGTTAATTTTGCCAAATTCAGCCAGTGGCCGAAAGAGGCCTTTGCAAGTCCAGATGATCCATTAAGTCTTTGTGTTGTAAGGGAAAAAAGGATGAGACATTTTTTTGCAAGTATTGAGGGCGTAACTATTGGCGGTCGAGAGCTCGACGTTCGCTACATGGATGAAAAAGAGGATGTCGAGGGCTGTCATATGCTCTTTTTCAGTGAAGAGGTGAGGCGCTCTACGTTTACTGAAATGTTTGCAGATGTTAAAGGAAAAGCGGTGTTGACCATTGGTGAAACGGAAAATTTTGCCAGTGATGGCGGAGGGATAAACTTCATCGTTGAAGATAAAAAACTGCGTTTTGAAATCAACAGGGAGACGGCAGCAGAGCAGGAAATAAAGCTCAGTTCCCAACTGTTGAACCTGGCAATACTGGTAGATAGCAACAAATAGGCATGGATGATGAGTTGTCTCAACTATACGATTTTTTGTACCTATTCAGGGAATGGCCAATAATTGCCAAACAACCGCTCTGTAACTGTTTAACAGTGCTTTCTTTTCGTTCAGTGAGGCCTTTGCAGGATACTCGTGCTCTTCGAGAAGACCTCAATAGACGAAGATGAAGTGCTGCTGAATAGTTACGATTTTTTTAAAATATACCCCTCAGGCTTATGGATTAAGGAAGCAGGAAAATTTGTACCGAAGAGCCTTGGCCATGGGCAAATGAGACCTGAATATCGGTTGCATCTTCTGGTACATCGAGGGTGAACTCATTATCACCACTGGCCAATCGTCTTCCTACGGTTTTCCAACTGAGTTTTCTTTGGTTTGACAACACCAGGATCGAATTGACAATCACGGCATGTTTTTCGCCAATATGGACTCTAAAATTGATTTTTGAAAACCCTCCAGAGGGAAAAGAGAACTTTTTGACTTCAGATTCATAGCTTGTCTTCACAAAATTACCGATTTCAATGAGTTGATCTTGATTTCGGAATCTATTCTCTCTCTTCTCTCTATTCTCTCGTCTTTGTCTGGGGTCTCTTTGGTAGCTTTCCGTAATAAATTCAATTCGGTCCAAAGAGACATCCTTTTCAAAATAAAGAAAGGCAGGTCTCTGATACTTCTCATAAATGGGCAACGACGCATACCCATTTGCCAATAAGTCCTCAGAAATGAGTCTTCTGTTATCGTCCAGAAGTTGGACATAGCCATCGGAATGACGATTTCTTGAATTAGCATAAAGCATTATATGAGTAATTCGCTGTCTTGCATAGTCAGGGGCGTTCCGTTCAATAAGTTCTCTCAAATAGAGGAATTCACCGCTCCAGATAGATTTTTCACCTCTAAAATCAATGACGAAATTATTACTCCCATAAGCTGGTAGCGACACAAAGAATGAAAACAAACAGATGATCAAAGAAAGTTGCTTCATGGCGGACTCCAAATCAATCTTATTGGTACCTTGGAACATTAGAATTTTCCTTAAAATCGAGGCGTGAGAAGAATTTTACCGCAGGCATCTGTTTGATACTCAGAGGATCAACTTTTTCTCATAACGAAGAGTTTGAGTGAAAAGGCAATGTTGCAAGATGGCTTTGACTGAATACTCTTATGATTACTTGAAGCAGAAAAAAATATACTCGTCTCCAGTTGTCTGCTGCTGGGAAAAATTTACCCCCCTGATGTGAAGCATTGCCAGGTGTTATCCTTGAAAGAGGAGAAGAACTCAGCTCAATCCAATACGGTGCGCACTGCCCGGGAGAGCGATTGAGGGCTGAATGGTTTGTGAATAAAGTTAATATGATCTGTTGTTACGCCATAATTGATAATAGCATTTTCCGTATAGCCCGACATAAAAAGGACCTTTGTTTTGGGCCATTGTGCCTTCACCGTTGAGGCCAGTTTTGTACCGCTCATTTTCGGCATTACCACGTCTGTGAGAAGTAAATCAATATTACTCTGGTAATGGGAGTAGAGCAAGAGGGCGTTTTCGCCGTTTTCCGCATCGAGTACGGTATAGCCGAGACCGGTAAGGATATCGACACTCATCCTCCGCACAATTTCATCATCTTCAACCAGCAAAATCGTTTCCGTGCCTCGGTTGACGCCAGTATTCTCATCTATCGGGCCGGTCTCTTGTGTCTCAATGACTTCTTCGGCCCGGGGCAAATAGATTTTGAAGGTAGAGCCTCTGCCTTGTTCACTGTAAACCATTATCTCGCCACTGTTTTGTTTGATGATCCCGTAGACCGTGGCCAGACCGAGACCTGTTCCCTTATCCTGTTCCTTGGTAGTGAAAAAGGGTTCAAAAATGTGTTCTCTGGTTTCCCGACTCATCCCTTGACCAGTATCGGAAATAGTCAACATAACGTGGTCGCCGTGGCTGATAATGTAATGGTCCTTCACAGACTTCTTCTCAAGCATGATATTAGCTGTTTCGATGGTGAGGTTACCACCAAGCGGCATGGCATCACGGGCATTAATCGTCAAATTGAGCACTACCTGTTCCAGTTGGGAACGATCAGCTTTTACCGGCCACAACGCTTCGTCCTGAATAATCTTAATCTCGATATCCTCTCCCAGCAGACGTTCAAGCATTTTACGGGTATCGTCAATTGCCCTGTTCAGATCAAGGAGTTCGGGCTTAATGATCTGTTTTCGACTGAAGGCCAGGAGTTGCTGAGTCAGCCTCGTTGCCCGTTTTCCGGATTCAAGGATAATGCGTATCTTTTCCCGGAAAGGATTATCTTCCTCCATCTTCAGCAGACATATTTCGGCATATCCGTTGATGGCACTGAGAATATTGTTGAAGTCATGGGCCACCCCACCGGCCAGGCGACCAATGGACTCCATTTTCTGGGCCTGGAGCAACTGTTCCATTAACATGGCCTTCTCTTCTTCAGCCTGGAGTCGTGCACTGACGTCCCTGGCTATTTCGACAAAACCGTTGACCTTGCCAATGGTGTCAAACAAGGGGACGGCTGATATTTCAAGACACTTGGATTGTTCATTTTCGGTTACGGGACTCTGAAAGGTTGCTTCTATTACCTTTCCTTTTTCAAGCACCTCATGACAGGGGCAGTTCTCACATGGTTGTTCACTGGCCCAAAAAACGGTGTGGCACGGTGCACCTATAGATCCCATGCTTATTTCCTGTGCTTTTTTATTGGCCCAGAGCACTTTCATTTCGCGATCTGCAAGAAAGACGGCGTCGGGGATGGAGTCCAGGATAGTGCGCAGCCTGGTTTCCCGTTCTCCAATAATTTCAGCCATTGTATTGAAGGCGCCGGCAAAATGTTGTATTTCTTCAGGGCCTGTTATTGGCACAGGCTTGCTGAAATCACCGTCGGAGATTCTGTTTGCGCTTAAGAGCATTTGCGACACAGGTTTTGTTATTTTCCTCGAAATGGCTATTACGCCAAAAAGGCTCACCAGCCAAAATAGGAGGCCGCCCATTCCTCCCTTTTTTTTGATTTGTTGCTGAAGGGCTATCTGTGAATCAAGGAGCACGGTAACGCTTGCATACCCATACAGGCGATCAAAAACATGTATGGGGGCATAGACATTCATGCTCTTCATATTTTCAGCAAAGATGACCTCGAGAAATTCATTGTAGAGAAAGTTTGGATAAACCGTGTCCACATCTTTGCCGAGAAACTCTTTTTGTAAATCGGATAATATTATTCCATCAACACCAATGATAGAAATATGGCCAAGATCCGGCCGTTGTGAAAACTCTGCAATAAGATCCGAAAGTTGCCCGTATTCCTGGACAATCAGATGATCTGCCGCAGAAAATGCGAGATCTCTGGCAAGGGTTTCGCCATACATGGCCATGACTTTTTGGCCATATTGATCGACTTGACGGCTGAGCAGTAGTATTGCTGATAAGGTAAGAGTAAAGGTGAGAAGAGAAAAGGCAATGATCAGATATGTTCTGAGCTTGAACGCAGGCATTATAATTTTTCCAGCATAATTCCGCCTCGTGTGCTGAGAAACTCTCTGAATTCGTTGTAGTCATCGTCGGAGGCGGGGATGATGGCTTGTACACCCAACTGTTGCAGAATATTCCTTCCCATAGAGTCCTTTCTATTAATCGACTCAAAGGTCTTCACGATCTTTTTTTCCATGGTTCTGTCAATATCATTCCTGAGCGCAAAAGGCATTCTTGGAATTTCCAGTGATGTGTCAATAATTTTCAAATTGTGCCTGATATTATGAAAATCTGCTTTGTTAAGGAAGGACAATTTGATGATTCCGGCATCATACTTTTTATTGAGGACACTATAAATAATCGTGTCAATTTTCTTAAGAAAAGTAAAGGAAACGTCTTCTGCAATACCCATTTTCTGAAGTTTAATTTCCAAAAACTGATAACAGGCGAATGACTCTGGGATCGCTGCTGCAACCCGCCTGCCTTTGAGTTGCCGAAGAGAGGATATGCTGGAGTCCTTGTGGACAATCACCCCACCGCGTATAGAAGGAATGCCTTTGGCAATTGCATGATATTTCCCCTGTTGGGTCGCCATAAGATATCCCCGGTTAGAAATATAAATCAAATCATATACTCCCTCGGATACGCGATCAAGAAAAGTGTATAAATCAGGGGCAGTGACCAGTTTTACATGTCTGCCGGTTTCGTTTTCAAGCTTCTCAGCCAACGGGGAGAAGTTTTTAATGATGGACTTGGGACTCTGATCCGGCATGACCCCAAAGAGAAGAGAATTGGAATGGGCTGAGCTCTGTTTTGCTGGGAAGGCAAGGAGAAGGGCAATAAAGACTGCACGAATAAAAAATAATACTTTTTTTTCCATTTGCGTACCTCTGGCTTTCTCTACACGGATGTCCTTTGCGGTAACCTGGGTGAGTTGTAATCCCCGGGCCGGGCTCCTGATAACTGTTTTTTGGGGGGCGCACCGGGCCCTGAGCGATGGGGAACTATGACCTTGCCCTGGCTATCATCAATGCCATGGTAGATTTTATATGAAATAGGTATTTGTACCTATATTAATAGATGGAGAAAAATGATACACTTTTAAATCCGGTCTCATATAACGGGATAGGCTCATACAAATCTGCTTGCTTCATCTGTGAACGTTGCAGGTATGGTAGTCAGCTGGAATCAATTCTGTTCAAGAATAAAAAAAGGGTGTTTGGGTGAGTGCTGCCAGGCGATCAAGAAAGTCAAAACGCAATGCCTTACGTCTGTCTTGTAATGGACATCTCGTCACATACAAAACCGCATACGATGAGGGCCAGGGGCGTTTAATCAATATCTCCTCAGGAGGCTGTGTCTTTGAATCAGCCACGTTGCCTGTGTCTGTGCAGGAAAAGGTTCTTATCTCCATCAAACTCGAGGAAAAAGAAAATATGGTTGAAGCGAAGGCCGTTGTTGTTCGGGCGACGGAGGACCAATTTGCCGTCAAATTTATTCTTATCGAACCCTCCACCCAAAGCCTGATCAGAACCTATTTTACCCAGCAACTACGGCGCAAATAAACTTCTTCTCTTTCAGAAATAAGAGCAATAGCCTTATGGATCAATTTATCGCCAGGCAGCCGATTCTCAACGTTCACAAAAAGCTTTTTGCCTATGAACTGCTTTATCGGGGAGCAAAGCATTATGCGCTGGACAAGGTAAGTGGGAACCGGGCAACCGCCAGCGTACTTTCAAGCGTTTTCTTGACCAAGGATATTAAAGATATATCTGGATTCAGACCCTGCTTCATCAACTTTCCTCAGAAATTGATAGAGGAAATGCTTCCCGCCTCTTTTCCAAAATCACAAATTGTGGTGGAAATACTTGAGGATGTCCAGCCGACCGAGAAGGTAATTTCTGCCTGCCAGCGTCTGCATGAGGACGGCTATACCATAGCCTTAGATGATTTTGTCTATCATCGCCAACTTGAACCGCTTATAGAACTGGCAGATATCATAAAGATCGATATTCGAATGACCCCCCTTGATACTATTATGCGGACGCTTAACCTGCTCTCAAGGCACAAGGTGAAACTCCTTGCTGAAAAGGTTGAAACACTTGATGAGTTTGAGAAAGCCAACAAGTTGGGCTTTACCTATTATCAAGGGTATTTTTTCTGTAAACCAGAACATATAAAGATCAAAGAGTTATCAGCGAATAAGGCCAGCCTCCTGGCTCTTCTGGCAGAGGTCACCAAGAAAACAACCACCATCGAGAAATTACATAAAATTATCAATACTGACCTGGCAATAACCTATAAACTCATGAAATTTCTGAACTCCGCTTATTTTTATCGTCTGCAGGAGGTGAAAACAGTCAAGCATGCCATCGCCTATCTGGGGGAAAAAGAGCTGCGACGCTTTATTATGTTGATGATTGTCTCCGAGTTGGCCGTAAAAAAGCCAGGGGAACTGGTTCGTCTGGTCCTCGTGAGGGCGAAGTTTTGTGAATTGCTTGGCCTGGCCAGTCCCCTCCCCTGCGATGCCTCGGAATTATTCATGATGGGGCTCTTTTCTCTCTTAGATACTATGCTTAACAGACCAATGAAGGATATAATGGAACATTTGCCGGTCAGCAAAAACATCAAGGACGCCCTGTTGTTGAAAACCGGCCATTATACAACCTTCCTCAAGATCCCCATAGCTTTTGAGAGAAACCAGGATGCAGTTTTCACCCGATTACTTGCAGAGTTGGGAATTGATCCTGACAGGGCTGGGAAATGTTATCTTGTGGCAATACGTTATGCCAATGGCCTCATGTGAAAAGAGGTCTTTGGAACCTGATCACGAATAGACCTGAATGGCGCGAACTCAGGGGATATTGTCTGAGTAATCAGCTTGATACCCTTATGGAATAAGGGCAATGGGCAGATCCTGCCATTCGGGCCTGTCCCATCCTCTTCCTCTTCTCTTGCCCAGATCTCCCCTCTTTTTTCTACTTGCTTTTACCTGCGGGCTTCCTGCCAAGGTGCTTATGAATCGGTAGAGTGACGGTGAAGGTTGAACCCTTGCCCGGTTCGCTGCTGACCGTGATGTGGCCGTTATGCATTTCCACCAGCGAGCGGGTGATCCACAGGCCGAGACCCGTGCCACCCTCTTTTCGGGTAGCCGGATGGTCGGCTCGGAAGAACTTGGTGAAGAGTTGCCCCTGTTCCTTGGGAGAGAGGCCGACGCCGGTATCCATCACGGCAAGTTCGATTCTATTGCCAGAGGCCTTCACTGAAACAGTGATACGACCACCGGCCGTCGTGTATTTATAGGAGTTGGAGAGCAGATTGATGATCACCTGCGTGAGTTGTTCACTATCTCCTGAAACCAGAGGCAGTTCTTCGGGCAGCACCTGGTTAACAGTCTGCCCCTTTTCTCTGATCAGTGGACCGAGAAGTTCAAGAGCTTCCCTCACCAAGGTACGCAGGTCCACCGGCCCAAGCTTCAGCTGCAGTGATCCCGATTCCAGTCGTGAGACATCCAAAAGGTCGCCTACCAGTGAAGAAAGGCGGGAGGTGTTTTTCAGGGCGATATCAAGGTACTCTTTTTGTTCCTCATTTACAGGACCGGCATCACCGTCCTGAACGAGGGAGATGTAACCCATGATCGAGGTGATGGGGGTGCGCAGCTCATGGGAGACAAGGGAGACGAACTCAGATTTCATGCGATCGATCTGCCGTTCCTTGGTGACATCCCGAAACACATAGAGCCGACCGAGAAAATTTCCTTCCCCGGCACTCACCGGCGTGGAAAAGAGTTCAAGCTCCCGTTTCTGGGGCCAGGCCTGTGAGATGGCCTCCTTGAAGCGGCGATGATCATTGCCCCAGGTGGCAGTGAGAAGGGATTCAAAGGCCTGGGGGGCGACGAAGATCTGTTGGGCGAGGGGGAGGAAATGGCTGAAGGGTTTGTCTTTTATCTCTGTGCCAATAACAGAAAAGAATTGTTCGAAACGGTGGTTGACTTCAAGAACCGAACCGTCCGGGGCTAACAGGAGCATGGCTTCTTTACTGGCATCCAATATGGCGCTGATTTCGCTTCGTGCCTGCTCGGCCTTGAGGAACTGGCGCTTCAATTGGATAAGGGTTTCGTGCAGTGTTTTTTCTGCTTCCTTTCGCGCCGTCAGGTCGTGGACCATACAGATGAAAATCTGTCGTCCTTCCCAGAGGGTCATGCTGACCGAGATCTCCAGAGGGAATCTGCTCCTGTCTCGGCGCTGGCCAGAATATTCTCCACAATGGGCGTGGGCTCTGGTCATCATGTTCATACCTAGTTGCTCCCGGACTGCCTGAGTATAGTCCGGGATGCATATCTCGATCTGCTGGCCCAGCAGTTTCTGTCGGCTCCTGGAAAAAACCGCTTCTGCCGCTGGGTTAGCCTCTTCGATAATACCTTGGCTGTCGAAGATGAGCATGGCATCGGCCAGGCAGGAGATGAGGGCCTCCATTCTGATTGCCCCAAGTTCCAGTTCGACCCAGGCTGCTAAATCCCGCAGGGCGGTGTCTTCGTCCTCAGAGAGGAGGCGCGGTTGATGGTCGATGAGGCAGAGGGTGCCAAGTTTGTGGCCACCTGGACCGACGAGCGGATGACCGGCATAGAAAACGATATGCGGCTTGCCGGTGACCAGCGGGTTGTCGGCAAAACGGGAATCCTTTCTGGCGTCTTCAATGACAAAAGGACCATCGGCGAGGATGGCGTGGCTGCAGAATGAGATCTTACGCGACGTTTCACGGATATCCAGTCCCTGGCATGATTTGAACCATTGACGGCTGTCATCCACCAGGCTGACCAGGGAGATAGGGACCTGGAAAAGCTTGGCGGCAGTTCGGGTGATGCGATCGAAGCGCTCCTCGAACGGGGTGTCAAGGATATGCAGAAAACGGAGTTCTGCCAGGCGCTGCGCCTCATTGTCGGGCAGGGGGGCACTGTGCATCGGTATACTCAGGGGTGGATTTGGCAGGCACCTGTTATGAGGGCTAAGGGCCTGTAAGTAAATAATCTGGTCAATCCTGCATCATTACTTCGGGCTAACTTTTTGAATGTGACTCAATCACAAAATCCGCACTGTAACCCTGCTACGCCTGCGATTTTTGCGCAATTACATCATCTGAACCTGGCCCAAATGGAAGCGTAATCTCAGCCAGGGTGTTCCCTTACCGGCCCATAGTGGGAGGTGATTCTGCCAGAGCGGTCTCGAGCCATCCTTTGACAATCAAGGGGTCGCTTTCCAATAAGGTTGTGAGCAGCAGTCTGCGCAGTTTGGCGGGAAGATTGGTTCGAGGGTCGCCGGCGTAGATCAGCGGTGCGTGTGCTTCACCAGACCCATAGACCCCGGATATCGGGTGCACTCCATATTGGCGCCGGTGTTTGGCGGCGATGGACTGGGTGCGCCCCCAGGTTTTGGTGCTCAGGTCCAGGCGAACCTGGGGGGTACCGTAGGCCTTAACCATCTCGTAGATATGGGTTACCTTGTTGCGGGTGAGCAAGAGTTCTACCGCCAGTTGCAGTTTTTCCTCTTTTGAGAGACAGTCGGGGCAGTCTTTGCGCCCGATTTTTAGGGTCAATTCGTCATGATCACTGTGAAAGAGATGGGAGATGCCGGCAAGAGAGGCCGCCTCCTGGTGGGCCCTTTGCAACAAGTCGCGATGCTTTTCTGCAAAAAGGGCACTGGCCCCTATTGCCTGTTGGAATTCATCCGCCGATTCCAAGACATCTGGCGGCAGATTGGCCAGTTCCTTGCTGTCATGGGGATGGGATCCCAGGAGGAGCATGACCAGTCCATAGCAGTCGTTGTTCCAGGTCCGCATGGCCCGCATGGCTCGACCGCGCAACTGTTGCCAGGCGGTGACGTTTCTGGTGGCAGTGGCGTCTATGAGCACATTGGGACGGATGACGTTCCAGCCGGTCCGGGCCCAGGTGGAGACAATGATCATGTTGAAGGGCAGGGACTCGGCGTCTATGATGCGGGCGGTGAGGTCATACATGAGCTGTTTGCGCTCGCCCTGGGCCATGGTTACCACCAGGAACTGCTGGCGCTTGCCGTTGACCTGTTGCAGCTCTCCTGTGTGGGGAGCTGTGAAGGCGGAGACTATCATGGCATAGTCGTAGAATGTCGCCACCCATTTTCCGAGATGATGGTGGCGCAGGCTGAGCCGGCCGATCAGTTTTTCATCCTCTGGCACCGTCAGTATGCCCTGTACCGCCTTCCGGAGACGATGGAGGACCTGGTGTTCAAACTCGGCCGGACGTCGGGCATGGACATCGGTAAGGCTTGTAATATATGCAGTGAGGGTCGAAGCCACTGTTGCCCGGACAGTGGCGAGGTCCTCGGTCTTGCCCTGGAGGCCATGCAGAACAAGGTTGAGAAAAGATTCGCCGAGTTCCTGGACCATGATCTCGTTTTTGATGAAGGTAGCAATGCGTTCTGACAGCGGATTGTTCTTGTGCCAGGGGAGATAGATCTCGCCGGAGAGTACGGCCAGGGGGGTAACCCCAGGAGTGCCGAGTATCTGGCCGAAAACTCCGCCGACACCCTTATATCCGGGTACAGCCAGTCCTTTTTGCCAGCGCATAGGGGTTCCTGTATCGAAAACAATTATGCCGTTCACCGATCGTGCCCGGCGCTCGGCAGCGATAATCGATTTGATGCAATCCACCCGTCCTTCGCCGACGCGGTGATAGAAATTTTTCAAGACGTTGTAGAGGCCAACCACTGTTTGGGCAAGCAGATCTTTGAGTCGTTCTGTTTTCAGCTTTTGGGGCAGATCTGCGGACTGGCGCAGCTCACGGAGAGCCGCTGCGTCCAGCTCGCGGCCAAATCCGTGGCTCGTGAGTCTGCTGAGGACATCAGGCAGATACATCTCCTCTTTGAGTTTTGAGCGCACCCTTTCAAGGCGGCTCAGGAGGTCGAGGAACTGTTGTCGCTTCGCTTCCTGGCCCTCCCTGTCCAGGCCGACAGCGCATTTCCTTGCTAATTCTTGGTCGGAGCAGCCGTGGATGATCTGAATTATCATGACCAAACTGATTTCGTTCAGCTTCAGCGCACCGCCCGTTTCCCAGGAGGAAAGATGTTTGGCCAGGGCCGCATCGCGATCCCGGCGGCCTTTGTAGAGGTGGAGAAGATCCCGGGCCACGGCCAGGCGCTCTTCCAGCGGAATGAAGGCGAACTGGGTCCGAAGGGTGTTGCCGTCCAGCAGTTCGAAAAAATCTTTCATCAGTTTCTTGTAGTTGCTGATGGATTTGCGGACTCGCTGTTCCCTGTCCGAATAGGCGAAGGGGATACCGAATTCTGCAAAGGGGGCCACAAAACCGTAGGCGATGAGATCGGTGGCCGGCATGGTGTAGACCAGGTGCAGGCCCAGTTTTTCAAACTTTTTGCGGTAAGCTGAAGCGGTGCCGGAAAAACCGATCAAGCCGCGCAGACTGCCATCTTGCAGCCACTCGGTGAGTAAACTGGTGACTTGGGCCGAGACGGATTTAAGATCCTCGGCTACCTTGTGCACCTCATCGAGGATGACGTATTGGATGCCACTGCCCTGGAGGAAAATCTCAATGGAGTTCTGGTCAAAACCTCCCTTGCCGGAGCCGGATCCGGTCTGGGCCAGAGCCGTATAGGTCATGATGACCACTGCCGGGGCCAGACCCTCTTTGGCCCGCTCTGCTTCCAGGGCTGTCGGGGTCCCGGTAAAGATGACGTCCGGTGTGAGCCGCAGGCCGATGGGGGTGTGGCAGAGTTCCTTGACCCATTGCTGTTGGTAGTTGACGGTGGGGACGAGGATAAGCACTGCTTCACCGGGTGAGAGGGCGTGAAACCAGTCATCCAGACACATCATGCCGATGAGCGTCTTGCCGCTCCCGGTAGGGGCCTCCAAGATCTGACCTTTGTAGCCGAAACCACGGAACACGGCAAAGGCGTCATGTTGATAGGGTCGTGGGTGGGGTGAGTGAATGACTTCCTCGTGATGCCAGGGACTGAAGTGCGGGGTGGACTGGGGCAGCCGGGTCAATTCCCGGGCGGCTGCGGCAAAGAGATCGGCGGTGGTGGCACTGGCACCGGAGAGTTTTGTAAAAAAACGCTGGAAGGCATTCTTGCGGCTGGCCAGGTCGACCAGACCGTGGAAGCCATTTTCCTGGAAGACATGGTAGAGGTCCGGCCCCAGGAGGGCCATGAGACCCTTACGGTCGATGTTGATGGTGTCATAGGCCCGTTTGGAACGGGCAAATCCCTCAGCCTCGGGGAGTACATAGCCAGAGGCCATGAGGTTTTCCAGGTGTTTTTCGATAATCTCGGTGGTGGCTCTGGCCAGGACATGCTGGTTGTTGACCCGATGGGTGATGGTGCTTACCGACAGGGACCTGGCAGCTTCTTCAAGTACCTCGATGATGAGGTCTTCGGTCAGGTTGTGCCGGGTGTCGGAGTCCATGGTCAGAACTACCGGCGCCGAAGAAGGTGACAGATCATGCATGTGGTGCATGGGCTGGTGCAGTGCGATAATGTTTTTCAGGGTGGCGCGCAGGAGGGGCTCACGCCCTTTGGCCAGGGAATGGCGAAGGATAGCGAGGGTGCGGCCGTAATAACGAGCAAGGACGTAAAACTCCTGGCGAATGGCATCGAGTTCGCCGGCGGCCAGGTGGGCCTCGAACTTCTGGTGTATGGCCTCGGCGAAACGCTGGGCTTGCCAGTATCTGGCGGCTGGGGTTGCGGCAGGCTCCATGAAAGGGGCCATCTCTTGCTGGCTGGAGTTCATCTCCAGGCTGTCCTTTTCACTTTCGGCCATCAGCTCTTCCCTTGCAAAAGTTCACCTTGTAGCGACCCGCAGAAACGAAGGGCCGAGGAGGGCAACAAACATCGGCTTAACTTCCAGGTGAGGTCTTGCCGGCCTTGATCAGGGCAACCTCAATGCGCTCTATGAGTTCCCGCGGGGAAAAGGGCTTGGTCACATAATCATCGGCACCACCGGCAAGACCATGGATGATGTCGGCCTTCTGGTTTTTGGCGGTGAGGAGGATGAGAACCGGTGGTTCGAAGGCTAACTGCCCTTTCAGTTCCGTCACCACCTGATAGCCGTCCTTGCCGGGCATCATAATATCGGCTATCACTACGTCCGGCCTGATTTTCAGGGCCAGAGCCACCCCCTCCTCGCCGTCACTGGCGGTAGTCACATCGTAACCGGCCTTGCTGAGTTTGATTTGTACCAGGCGGCGGATATCCTCTTCGTCGTCGATTACAAGCACCCGTATGGTCATGACTTCCTCCTCGTTTTCCTCTGCGTACTTCAAGGACACTGGCCCCTGGCTCCTTGCACGGTATGCCTCCTTTTCCGGAAGCATACTGATGGGCTCATCTGAGAAGAGTTTGCCAGAGAAGAAAATCAGTACTGAAGGATTCCCAACCTGATCAGTTCAGCCACCACCGCCTTGGCACCCTCTACGTCGATCTGTTTTTCCCCATCTGTGAGATGCTCATAGGGAACAAGGCCAGGATGCAGTTTTCCGGAGTCATCACGTTGCCTCCCGTAGCGCCAACCCTGTGCTATCCGTTCCGCTGCCCACTGGTCATGGTTGACCCTGGCGATTGCCTCCACCGCATCACCCATGATCGCAGCAGCCCGCATACGTTCTTCAGGGCTGGCAATTCGTGGTTTGTATTCGCCGAAAGGCGTCTCAATCTTTTTTCCTGTCGTGCTCAAGATCTCTCCCTTGTCCTGTTCACTTCCTTACCTGATCAGCTGGCCGCAACTCCCCTTATCTGCAGCTGACCATGAGAGGGATTAAGGATGGATCAGTTTCAGGTCTAATGGACATTTGCTCCTCTATCCGTGGGCACCGAGGGCGGTAAGCGCGGTCCTGGCCAGCTCATCCCATTTATTTTGTTTCCAGATATCAACATAGCGGCGGAACTGGCGCACGGTTGATTGGACTGGAAAATCCTGCGGACCATAGATTTCCATAATTTCTTTGCAGTAACGGCTGATTGTCTCTTTGCCTTCCTCTGTGTTATATTTTCTGCCTCCATAAACAGCGCCCAGCATTTCCAGTTCAGCCAGCGTTCCGTAGGCCCAGGCCCGTTCTATCCCCACTGCTGTGGGCAACTGCCAGTGGCTGATTTGGCGAGCTGCGTTCCACCAATACCCATAGTCTCTGGCCAATCCGGACAGGCCACCGCCTTCTGTCAGCTTGGTGACCGCGAGCATTGACAGATACTGGGTGATGACCCAGTGGTTGGAGATATCGGCTTCGATGGCTTTTCTGTAGAACTGGCAGGCTGTTTGATAGGCCTCCACTCTTTCTTTTTCCCTGTTGGATATCTGCTCATAGGCAATGGCGATTCTTTTTTCGCTGGCAGCACTCACTCCCAGACGTTCTGCCAGTTCCTTGCCGCAGGATTGGGCGTCGAGTTCTTGACGCCATGCTTGCAGTTCCTGACGGATTCCAGCACAGAGAGTATCCATCTCTGGTGCTAAGGTCTTTTTATTGTCGCCCTCAGAGTTCTTTGCCTTGAGGAGAACGTCAATTCGTTCGAATTTCGTTTCGATGCGCTTACGGGTCTGCTGATCACGAAAGTCACTGACCTGTTTTTCAAAATCCGAGGGCACGGTTGCGTAGGCGACGATACTTGCCCAGTCGTGAGTGTCCGGGCAGGAGATGCGCAGACGTTGCCGTAATTCGTGGAGCACGCAGCGGGGATCGGCCCCCTTGAGTAGACGTTTGTACAGTACTTCGGCGAAGATATTCGAGGAACGCATCCACAGGGGAAACTGGGAGGCAAAGACCCAAGGGATGCCGGCTGCGTGCAGCTCATGAGCTATGCTGCCGCCGGGGGTGAGTACGGAGCAGACATTACCGGAATCACAGGTGGCAAGGGAGAGGACGGTGGGGCGAAGTCGGGCGGTGCAGGTCGCGGCGCGATCGGTGGTAAGGGCGATGGCCAGCCGCTCACCATCGACCACATCGAGCTCTGCCGGGTTGGTGCTGCTGCACAGGGCAAGTCCGTAGTGCTGGTCACCGGCATGATCGTAGGGGGCGCCGTGGGCCAGGATGTGGACATGGGTATACTCGGTATCCATGCAGGCCTGTCGGATCTGCTCAAGCGTTGCTTCCGGCAGTACGGTGAGTATTTTTTTTACCTCGATCAGGCGCTCTTCTTCATCGTCGGTAATCTTTATCCAAGGGTCAATGGCGCGGCGCAGAGCGAGCAGATGTTGCTTGGCGGGCACCGACGCCAAGCCACCGGGCGAGGCAAAGATAAAGAGGATGCGAGGCAGACGATTCCATTCCACTGGCAGCGGCTGGCCGCGACGTACCTCCCGGGTCAGGGTAATGGGGGTCTTTGATTGGAGAAAAATTGGGGAACCGGATCCGGGAAAACCTTCTGGGGCAATAGCCGTCTCAAAGGGTAAGAGAGCGAGTTCGAAGGCAGAAAGCGACAGGCGCAGATGGACAAACTTTTCCTTTTGGGAGCGAACACTGCCGAGTTCAGCAAGTAATGCCGGAACCTGAGCGAACATCTCACCGATGGTCTCGCCCAATTCGTGCAGTTCCGCCTCACGTTGACTGGCGGGGACAGCTGTTTTTCCTGTAGAATAGCGCAGTCGTTCCAGGCGGATGAGCAACTGCCGCTGTTCAAAGGGCAGGCTCAGGGTTACCGGTCCGTCGGCACCGCAGAGGACGAGATAGGGCGTCAGCGGTGAAAGGAGCTGGTTGTGCGCCGGGCCGGGGCGCAGGATTTCCAGTTTGATGGTGTGGATCTCGGACATTTCTTCACCTTGTGAACTGTTTGATAATCCTGGGGGTGATGGAACCGGTTCCTTCTATGTGGGTTAGTTCGCCGACCACTGTTCCGTCTTCGTTGGTTTTGATGCAGACCGCGCTCTGTTGTGGCAGGACAAAGGGGTGGCCATTAAAAACGGCCTGATCGATATCCTGTATCCGGCCACTGACGAGTAAGTCATACACCGGTTGGAAATTCGTTTCGTCTTTAAGCATCTCCTCTCTGAAACGGAGGAGACGGATCCAGGTGCCGCAATTGAAGTAGAAACGGCTGCCGCCCAGATCGATGGCTCGTTCAAGGTGGGTGTGGCCGGTGATGAGGAAATGAATGTCCTGGCCCACCGAGGCCACCACCTCCTTGCAGGTATCGTCTTGGTCAGTTATCTCGAAGGTCTTGTCATCCTTGAGCCAGTCCTGCAGGGCTCGGCGCAGGGCTTCAATCTTGCTGACGCCGGTTAACCAGCTGGTCAGGCGGTCCCAAAGATACTGGCCAGTGCCGAGTGTTTTGTCTTGGGGGTCGGTGATGGCGCTACCGGTCTTGTATTCCTTTTCCGCGGCCAGGAGCAGGGCATCGGCCGTGGGCCTTTTACCGTCTGGGCCCTGGCGCAGTCCCGCCATGAGGCTTGGACCGAGCAGGCTGTCCACAGAGGCGGGTCGCGATACTGTGCTGGTCGGGATGGTGAAACCCTCGGCGGAGAGCCGCTGGTCGACCTCTAAGCTGCCCTCTACCTTCTCGCCGATGATCGGGAGAAGACGACGGATCTTGTCGAGCTGACTGGGGTCAAGGGCAAGGAGTACGCCAACGGCGGCCTGCATCTCCGGTTTTAAGAGGTCGATCCAGGGGTAACGTATCTTCACCGTGTTCATGACGTCTTTGACCATCATGGTGCCGGCATTGGGTTCCCATTCCTTGGCCTTGAGACTGCGGCCGCTGTTCAGCCTCCGGCCGGCCTTGGCGAGCTCCTCATAACGGGTATAATTCCAGGAGTCCACCTCGTTGCCGTGGGTGCAGAAAACACGGGCGCCCCCTACCAGGCAGGAATAACCGGCCCCCATGGTGGAAAACTGGATGCGGCCTAGGGCCTCGGGGTCCGTGCCGGCAAGCCGTTCGCTAACGGCACCCTGGACCACGGGAAAGGACATCTCAAGGTCGTGGTTGCCAAGGGCGATGACCAGGGTGCGGCCTCCTGTTTTGACATATTCCGCCAGGGCATCCCAGATTGGCGCAAAGGAGGGATCGGCCATGATCCGCTTGATGATGGCCTCGGCATTGTCGAAGGCGATGTAGCCGCCGCTCTCTTCGGCCAGAGTGTCAATGACGTCACCGTTCAAAACCAGGGCCAGCCGTCCGTCCGGGCGCTGTTCGCCGACCCAGCGGATGTAGCCCGCAAGCTTTGCAGTTTCGCTGAGAATCTGAAAACCGGCCTTGCCTCCCATGTGCAGGTCGGAGATGACATGAACTTCATCGTATTCGGGGAAGGGCATTGCTGTTCTCCTTGGGTCAGAGGGGTATGGTGTCTGGTTGCTAAGCTGGGTTTAGCAAGAGCCTAATGGGGCGTTGCTCCTTTAGGGGGTGGTCAGCAGGGGATTAAGTCAGCGTACCTCCTTGAGTCATATTCTTACAATCTGCTCTATTCAATCGCCAAGTGCTCAACAGGTGGCAATATCTTGGTGAAGAGAGGGCCAAGGAAAACATTGATTCCGTTTTGCTCAATTATCCGGGGGAATAGGGAGGCGAACGAAAAGTGTGGTACCCTCTCCTTCTTTGCTTTCAACCTTGATCTCCCCGCTCAGGCCTTTCACCACGCGGTAGCAGATTGAAAGTCCGAGTCCGGTCCCCTTACCCACGTCCTTGGTGGAAAAAAATGGCTCAAAAATCCGGCCCAGGTTCTCCTTGGCTATGCCTGTGCCGCTGTCCGAGACCTTGAAATGACAACAGTTGTCGGCAAGGGAGGTCGTTATGCGAAGGACACCGCCATTTTCCTCCATGGCATCCAGGCTGTTATCGATAATGTTTTCAAGGGCCACCATAAACTCGGCCGGCGGCAGGGAAATCATCGGCAGATCCGGGGAAAAATCGCCTTGGATATCCACCTGCAACTCTTCGGCTCGGGAGCGGATTTTTTTGATCAGGGTCGCAAAAGAGTCGTTTATCTGCACTGGCTTGGGAGTGGGGTCGATGCGACCGCCAAAGGCGAGAAGCTTGGCCACAATATCCTTGCAGCGCATGCCATGTTCGCGAAGCTTGACCAGTGAATCGAATATCTCGGGCCGGTCCTCGGCCAGGTTGTCTTTCAGAAGATCTTCTACCCAACCGGCGGTGGTCAGCATCACATTTACCGGGTTCATGATCTCATGGGCTACGCCCTCGGCCAGGACACCAAAGGAGGCCATCTTGCTTATCTCGATCATCCGCAGGCTTTCTTCATGGCTCGTCTTACGGGCCTGGGCCTCGCGAATGCCAGCGAGCAGGGCATGGAACGCTACCGGCTTAATGAGAAAATCCGTCGCTCCGAGCTTCATGCCGGTAATGGCTATGTTGACATCGGATGACGCAGTGAGGATGACTATCTGGACCAAGGGATGGACCTTCTTGATCTGTGGCAGGACGTCGATGCCGTTTATACCCGGCATGCTGAGGTCAAGAAGGACGATCTCGCAGCTGTTCCCGTTAAGCCATGACAGCGCCTCGAAACCGTCATAGACCACTGCTGTGGAAAATCCTTTTCGCTCAAGACGTTCCGCGAGCATGTCGGCGAATTCCCTTTCGTCATCAACCACAAGAATGTTCGTCTTCATAGAGTAAACCTTTGGAGGCTTATTAGATGCCTGATGGCAGTAAATACCCATGCAGGAGAGTCACGATAAAATGTCTCCTGTATTTTGACAATTCCAGCCTGCCGGTTCAGACCACGTGGTCGACCAGGAGATAGCGGGTGATGCTGATCAGTCCTTGTTTTACTCGTTGGCTAGCGCAGCCTCCACCGCCTTCTTTATTGGATTGAACCAGGGCTTGTTCCCTGGAGGGAGCTCGATGTTTCCGGCGCAGAGGTCAACCAGCATTTCGTCGTAGTTGGTTGAGCTAAAAAGGCTTCGGTTTTTCTCCATGCTCTTTTCAGTATAGTCGTATGGATTATCCTCCACAGCGATCAGAACTGAAGTGGAGGCGTTTCGTGCCTTCAAGAAACCGGCACCTATATAGTGATTGACTTCGCTACACCAGGTCTGGATCGCCTGTTTGGTTTCCTGGCGGTCATAAAAATCTCCGTCAATGACGAGAATGTAGCTATCCACCCCGGCAGTGAACTGATTGGCTGGGGCATGGAGGACGAGATCGAAAGCCGGAGCAAACGGTTCGCTCTCTTCCCGGAAGGCGAGGCCGTTAATGTTGCTGGTCTGGACTTTCATTCGGTCCAAAAAACGTTGGTAGCGGGGTGACAGGTCGCGGCCTGTCAAGGCCACGCTTACAAGATCTTGGAGTTCGTCGAGAGAAGAAAATTCGCGGCGGAGAACACCGAAATCCCAGTTCTGCACCTTCGCGAGGAACTCCTGCTGGCGTGCCTCAACCACCTTGTGTTCTATGCGGTCAATGAAAGCATAAATTGGTTTATAAAGTTCGCGGGCACGGTCATATTCCTCCTCGGTGGGAGATTTCTGGCTCTCAGCACCGGTCCAGCCGTAGTGCGGCCCGTAGATGCCGATCACCGCCTGGCAATCTCTGATGACATCATTGAGTATGATGTCACGTGGCGTCCTGCTCGAAGCGCTAATGGTTTCAGCCACTATTGGTTCCATGCCAAGAGCCCGGATGACCACCTCGACAGCCTTCCTGCGGTCTTCGTAGTCACGCATAACTGAGCTGATAAAAACGCGTTGCCGTCGCATATTTGATGATCTCCTTCATCTAAGATGTCAATTATCTTAACGTCCCTTATTGCTTTTCTGAACATAATACCGCATTGCAGCGGGTTATTTACTGTAATGTTTTCCTCTGTTTTTTTCTAGGTGCAATAAAATGTTCATAGCATTCTTTTGTCTGCCCTTCTGGTCCGTTGCCATGGATACAATTTCCAGCAAGATGGCAGGGAACACCTTGCTGGCAGGGTTGAAAAGCCGAAAAAAAACAAAAACGAAAACAAAGCAAATGGTCCATCAGGCCGTCTCTTCATGGTAGAAAATGATCCTTCAGCAAAAGAAATCTTAAAACAGCCATATCCAGATGATGAACAGCTTCTCGGTCAATTTCGGTCAATTTTCAACCTGGGTACTTAGTTTTCCATACCAGGTAAGTTGAATTTTGTCAAGAAAATCAGACGGATGATGTCTCGCGCTTACAGGTTGCCCAGCCAGCAGGAGGTTGTTCAATAAGGTAGAGGCTTGATGGGGCCGGGATTTTAATCTTTGTGGAGAAGGTGACTGTTTTTGTCTTGGTGAGAGGGGATATACTGCTCTGCTGTGTGGAGAGTTGTTAGCGGCTGAAGTCGCTTACAGGATGGGTGAATGGCTCGTTTTTTGAGTTGTTGTCAGTATTGCGGTTTTTGCCCTTTTCAGCAGTTGTTTGGTATTCGTTTTGGAATCTCCCTTTCTTCAAGGAGGAGGCCGTTGACAGCTCATGGCTGCAAAGGAGATTCTTTGGCCAAGCACTCGAGCTGAAGGGGAGTGCAAGCTGGCCGCCAGCCCCGGTTCAAGACGGCCTGGCGAGCAACATGGCGTCTGAGATTCCCAGCGAAGTCTTTACACTCCAATAAAATATCTTGATTGTTTGCCCAATAATTTTTTTAAACTCATACAAATAAAGAGAGTGGCAAAAGTTATAGTAACGACATACACGATAGATGCCGGAATAATTAAGAAAGATGATTTTGAAACAATAGTGTAATAATATTTGTGCACCCATCTGTTTCCTACCAGAAGGTGTGTGAAGTAAACAGCAAAACTGTAGGTAGCAAAGCTATTTAAAATCGGGATTTTTTTATATTCCAACTTTTTTAAAGCAATAAGGATTAAAAATGATAGGGAAATTTTTTGAATATAAAAAACTGACTCAGTAATGTTTGAAAAACTAAATTGATAATTCTTCCAGTGAATATATAAGAGAACACCTGTAGATAGTATGGTGGTCGTAACAAGTAATGTTTTTTTTGTCTCAATTTTCGAAATGAAATTTGCATAATCCATCGCAATATAAATGCCCAATAAATATATAGGGAAAAAATAAATATACTGGCCGACAGATACCGTTGTTCCTGTTCTTGTTCCCAATAACGGGAGAAAACAGGCAAAAAGAATAATTTTTGATAAAATAGGTTTTGGTATTTTTAGAATAAATGGGCTGATTATGAATACCAAAGAAATAAAAGGAATATACCAGTATTGAACTTGAGCTTTACCGTAAATAAAGACGTTCAGTATTTTTTTAAAGGATAAAAGTAGGCTGTCCTCAGGGCGAATAAAGTCATTTAAATGAATAATCAAGGCGAATAATGTCATAAAGATATATGGCGATATGACATTGGTGAATTTACTTTTGTAATACCTTTGTATGTTGAATTTCGGAGATAAATAGTAGAACAAAAATCCGGAGATGAAAATAAAATATATGGTGCTCTCGTGAAACATGACCTCTCTGAGAACATTTATGAGGGTATAGCTTGCGTATTGAGATTCTATGTAAATCCTAGGAATATGCCAAACATGAACAATTACAATATTTAAGATTGCGAATGCCCGAAAGTAATGAATATGATTGAGAAAACTCTTTTTCTCTGCTGTCTCTTGTCTTGGTTCCATTGTGTGTAACTATTCAGGTAATGCCCAATAATTGGCAAACAAATGTTCTGTAACTGGTTAGCAGTGCTTTCTAGTCGTTCAGCCAGGGATTCGAAGCATACTCGCGCTCTTCGAGAAGATCTCAATGGATGAAGATGAAGTGCTGCTCACTAGGTACCCATTTATATAAATTTTAAAAGTCAAACCTTGCCGTCATCTGCACAAGTGGGGCTGGCGAAGGGTGCATTGAACTCCAACGTGCCATCAGTCAGCTGGAAGGTAGGACGCCGCTGCCGAGTCTGTTGTCCTGAGAGGCTGCCACCTCTGCAAAAAGAGGAGTCAGTAATGACTGCCCACATCTTAACGCAAGAGAGGGGGCGTCTCTTTTATTTGTCAGCAGAGAGTGTGATTTCTCAGGGAAGCTGGTAGCAGAAATCAATGCTATATAGGCCCATCTGAAGAGAATTGAAAGAAAATAAATGCCTTTTGCTAAGTTCCTGTCCACATCCAGCCCAGTTGGTTGAGCGATGCATGGGGAGGATGATTGCTCAGGCGGCAGAGCTGGGGACCAACCCTCTTTTTCAGAATGCCTCTTAGTCAACATTGCAAGTGGCAAGATTTACACTGCCACCTGCTCTGATCCTTTGAAAATAACTCCATAGGCGTGTGTCGACTTTTTTTTCTCGGGCGGAAGGGCTTTTTTTCATGAACCGTTGTGCGGCCCGGGGGCCGGCATTATAAGCTGAGTAGGCAGCGCGCACAGCGTATTCGGGTTTTCCGTATTGCTTTGCCACTTTAAGACCGTAGTCTTTGTAATAGTGCATAAGAATCTCAGCACCGGATTGGATATTGTAGACTGTATCCCATTTCAATCGTTCAATACTGTAAAATCCGCGCCAGACGTGTGGATTGATCTGCATCATCCCGACACTGCCGGATGGAGAACGAAGATACTCTATTTTATCGCAATCAATAATATATTGCCGCCAACAGCTTTCCATCAGGGCGGTGGCAGGGACCAGATGTTGATAGAGCATACTGAAGGTGCTGTCCAGGCCGGCTTTTTTTACCTTTTCAAGGGCTATTAAACGTAGCAACTCGGCGACGAGAGGTGTGAAATCAGCCAGCTCGTCAGGGGTTGGCACCCAACGATCAAGCCGTCGACCTATTTCAGCAGGGGTGCCGGGTATGGTTTCAGCGGCATGAGCGGTTTCAATGAATAATTCCAGGATGAGTCTTCCTATGGGAGATGTTTTTTCTTCCGGATCGGGGAGAAAGTTAAGGAGATCTCGTAGGCCTGGATCAATCTGCCAGTCGAAACGGAGTGGATCCTCAGGGGAGCCAGGCTGCAGCATCCTTGCCAGCTGGCGCAGGCCATTGGTTGTGATGCGCATGCCAAGTTGCGGTGCGGCGACATCCAGTAGCAGCAAGGCATCACCGGCGTTCATGAAAGTCATGTAGCGCAGGAGTTGCTCCTGCATCAATCCGTTCTGGCCCTCGCTGCTTTCAATAATCGATTTGAGCTGCTGCCAGGCATCGACAAACAAATTGCGCAGAGGATCCTCTGCATCCACTGCAATATCACCGGCTAATATGGACAGCAGCTGATATCTGCTGCTGATGAGGAGGTCAAAGAGCTGTTCACGCTGCTGATAATTGACAAAATCAGCAGCAGTGGTTTTGACTACGAAGACCAGAAAGGCATCCAGAGGTTCAAAAACCTGCTGAAAAGCTTCCAGTTCCTCTTGCGTGAGTGGTTTCTGGGCGGCTGGGACAACTTTCGGCTTGCGTGGCTGGTCGCGCAGAGTCAACAGCAGTGGCATCACTATCCCGTTGGCAGCAATCCGCAGAGGACCGGCCTGGGTTGTAGTGAGGGCTTCCTCGAATGTTTTGGCATCTTCTGGAAAACCGCAGGTGCGGAGCAGGGTTATGATCTCCTGTTGGGGGAGGGAAAGGTCAAGAGAAAAATCTTCCAGCACCGGATAGAGATATTGTGTGGAAAGGTGCCAGACAAAATTTGAGACCACGGCCTGTGAACCGTCTTCATCATAGATGGCTGAATCGGTGATTCGGTAACGCAGGTGCCACTGCTCATCCACATAAAAGTGGAGAGTAAGGTCAATGGTCCCGGTCCACTCAATTCCGGATGGCAGTATGCCGATTGGTTCAAAGCCCATTTTGGCGGTGGCGTTGCATTTGAAATGGATTTTTCCGTGATTGATAAAGAAAACAGGCCGGGTGATATGAAGAAAGGTGTAGGGATCTTTTTGATACAGTACGGCTTTGCCGTCAGCTTGCAGTCTCAGTGATTCTTCAAGGGTATTTTGGAGAATCTGCATGCGGAGGAAGAGAGGCAGCTCTACGGTAGCGGCCTGCAGCAGACAGGGAGTGGCGATCAACCATAAGAGTACTATGGTCAGGATGGTAACAGAATGACAGGGAATAATCGCGAGCAGGCACCGTTTATTCATTGGTTTCTTTTCTTTTCGTTTTCTTTGGCGGTCTGCCGGCTTTTTCTGGAGTGACCCGGCGGCCAAGCCTGGCGGCAATTTCTTCTGTGAAGCGTGCATTGCCAAGGGCAAAGTTTCCGTTGATGGCTTGGCGGATCTGGTTACTGATGCCGGGTTCCCGTTCATGACGAAGAAGCTCCCGGTAGGAGGCCTGCCTTTTTTTAGCGGATCGGCTAAGATAGAGATAGATGGAATGAGGACTTAGCAGGTCAGATTTTTCGCCCTGCCCATTGCAGGCATAGCTTGACCAACGACATTCACCCGGGTGGGCAACGATACCGGCACGGACCGGATTCAACTCGATAGAGCGTTGACATGCCGGCAGATACGCCTCTTCCTGGGCAATGCAGGAGCGAAACCGCCCCTCCCAGAGTGTGCTGCTACGCCGGTATGTGCAGTTGATGTACTGAACATATCGTTGTCCCAAACGTTTCATAAGCATTCCGGCACTGTCAGCATCTGCCGGGGTTAAAAGAAGGTGGACATGGTCGCACATCAACACATAGGCATGTACTGAACAGCCTGTCTCATGGCTGTATTTCTATAGCCAGTCCAGGTAGAAACTGTAATCCTCTTCGTTATAAAAACATGCTTGACGATTATTCCCGCGCTGGATCAGATGCAGGGGGATACCTGGTACCTGGTATGATGATTCGAGGTCACCGTAGCATTCCTCAATATCTATCATTTTTTCAGGTTGTTGGCCAGGGTAAAAACGTTGTCTGTCCCTTGTTGGAACTTGAATTGATGGGACCACGAGTGCCGGAAGACCTGGTGCGGCTGCGGGCTTGCTGGGCGATCTTCAGGAGGATCATAGCTAAGAAGCTGATTCCCCTTGAGGTCGCTGCCATTCACCGCTCCCCCGGCCGCTCTTTTTTTCCGGCTGAGCCACCTTATTCGTTCTTTTTCATATCTGAAAAAAGATGGGAAAAATCAACGGGCTCTTCAACATCTTCGTTGTCCGGAACCCACACCTCTCTCTTTTTCCGCTCAATTTCCTCGCGTGCCTCCTTAAAACAGCGTTTAAAATAACGCTCGGGAAATCCAGGATCAGCGAGATAGCCGAAAATATTTTTCCGAGCCCGGCTGACTATTTCGGCAACCAACGCTTCTTTTTCTTCCGCTGAAATAAAATTCCGCTCATTGACATTGGTAAGGACAATCTCCGCTCCTAGAGCGGTACGAATTGCCTCAATCAATTCCGGCTCTCCACTCACCAGACTCCAGAAGGCTTCAGAGACCGAGACCACAGCATCATAACGCACTGTAACCTGCCAGCGATCACCGGCCACCCTACGGGATTCATCATAAAACCGGACCACAACGCCGTTTGCCAGTTGCTCATCTTCCAGGTGTTTCACTTCAGCTTCCATAGCTTATGACTACCTCATTGTTCCGCATGCTTCCGGCATATTACCGAACTTTCTTTCATGCCCGTCATCGGGCGCTGCCAGCCAAAAACGGATGACTATACTGTAGATCGGGTGCGATGGCATCTTCAGTTAAAAAAATACTCTTTTTAACTTCTTGAATCTCGCGATAGGGAAACAGAAAAATGGTTTCATCGGCCTCAATAAGCAAAGGGGGAAGGCATTGCGTAATCAGCACCCATAAAGCCGAGGAGGGCCTTATGGGATTGTTCAATTATAGCTTCGCTCTCAATCCCCAGCTGGGTCGTGGGCAAAGCGAATTTGCTATAGCGACTGAACTTCCTTCTACCAGCCAATAACATAACGACTATTCGCCTTTAACCCCAACTTTATAATGGAGGCAACAAGCAAGCTGCTTATTAATGCTAACGGCACAGTTACAATAAATATGCCAATCTCTGGAAGGAATTGAAGAAATGACCACACTCCTGTTTCTGAAAAAACCTTAAGGATCCACGGGTGAATAAAGAATATTGCGAAACTCGAAGAGGCCAACACCTTCAATGCAGGTATGTTCCTGCTCTCGTACTTTTGTAATATGGATAAAAAGAAAAAGCACATGGCTATTTTCTGAATAATAATAATATCTAGCCCACCGTAAGAAAATATTTCTTCTTTGTGGAAGTTTCCATACCCCTTATAAAGTAAAACCTGTAAAGCGGACAAAAACAAAACAGTCACTCCTAGGATTATTGACTTATCCTTAATAAATTCAAGGACATATTCTCTATGAATAGAGCAAATTATTCCCAGCATGTATATTGGCATAAAATAGAGAACTGAATGGACTTGAGAGAGATTTCCAACAGGCCGATGAATAAACATGGATGTGATCAAAAAGAGTAAAAAAATAATATTTCTATAGGCGGTGGAAAGCCTTATGTATCGGGTAAATAAAGGAGATATTACAAATATTATCAAAATAAATGGGATGTACCAATACGCGATAGCGATCTTTCCTGTCCATAAATAAATTGCCACTATCTCGATATATTGTGTCCACGACTCAAGCCTAGTTATCCCCAATTGATCTGCTAATGGGAGCGGATTTAAAGAAAATACATAATAGCCAATCCCTGTTAGAGAGAGAACGAAGTATGGTATAAAAACGTGCTTTGTTTTTTTTTTCAAAAATTCTTTGGAATTGAATTTTTCATAGTAAATATAATGAAAGAAGAAGCCCGAAATAAAAACAAATAATGTTGTCCCGCCAGATATGAGATTTGCCAACACCCTTTCGCCAAAACTATCTATTACCCACGGCCCATAGGAGTGTCCAGCGACGATGAATAATATTGCGATACCTCTAAAGTAGTCAAAAGCCACTAGTCTCATTTATATACTCGCATTGAGTCTAACGAGTCTGCAGAAAAAGTTCCTTTCGTTCATCGTATTGTTTGTAAGATGCTGATATTGCGTTGTGGAAAATCCCAAAAATGAGGAAAAGCAGGGTTTTTCTAGAGATTCAACGGGCAAATCACCAGTTCATCTGCTTCATTAGTGTTGTTGGTAAGAGTTTGACTCTTTCAGAATAACAATCAGCCAAACCTGACCCCGACTTCCTGTTGGTTCCCTGCCTGGATGCCGCTAGTCAAGCGCCCCATGTTCTTTTGCAGTTTTGATCCAGTGTTCGACCAGTTCGGCAGGATTTGCACCCAGGCCACGGCCAAGGTGCAGCGCCAGTCCCATCAATAATTCTGATGCCTTGCAGAAATCGGTGAGATTGTCCAGGGCGCCAAATGATTCTTGAGCTTTCAAGAGGAGTAGATCGTGATGCTGGCGAGAAAACGCTATGGGATCAGTTAAGCAATCCGTTAACTCAGGGAGCATCAGCAGGTCAATCCACTCGGGACCAAGCCGGTCCTGCAACTGTTCGGGCTTCTCTCTACCCATCTCTTGCCAGAGACGCAATGTCTGCCGGTCACCTGATTCGGCCAAACCACTTTCCAGAAGAAGGGCGAAAGCGATATCAGCGACATTTTGCATCAGTTCGAGATACTCATCCTGAGCAACTTCGAAGCGCTTGGTGGCCTGTCCTTCAATGTAGGCGGCGACACTCAATTGAGGTAACTCTAAAACTTCCGGACACCCTTCCATACAGGGGAAATCATTCCCTTGGTGCATGTAGTGCAGTTCCTCGCCCTGCCTTTGGCGGCCAAGAGGATATAGGCGGCAGGCCAATGGGCGCCCCAAATGGACGCTGCATCCGAAATCAGGTACATACTGGCTGCACGCTGGCAGTTGTTTCCAGCCGGGTGCACCATCAAAATGCAACTGGATGCCACCAAAATCGCAGTAACGATCACGAAACGCCCTCGGGGTCAATCCTTTTGCTTCAGCCAGACACGCCAGTTCCCACGGGTTCAACCTGACCGTTTTGCCATGACAGCAGGTGCCTGAACGTGAACAGGTAAGTGGCAGATTATCAGTGAGGGTGAGTTTTGTTGTGACCGCCATTGCCGGTTTTCCTTCTGTTTTCGTTTGTTCAAATTTTCGCATGATGGAAAGCACAGCCGCCGCCGTAGAATACCCGTGTCAGCGGCTCAGCTTTTAAGTCTTAAAGCATACCTTGTGTTGTTTATCGACCAAAAAAACTGGTAATTGATGCAATACCCTGGAAATACAGGAAACAAAGATCAAGAAGCTTTAACACGCTCAGCGTCCGCGACCCGCTGAAATTTCAATATATCTTGCTTAAACTAGCGCCATTCTGGTCTGTCCCCTGTTGTCCCTCAAATTCACCGTGAACGAGACAGGGCTGCAAAGAGTTGCCCTGCCACAAGAGGTAACAGGCTCATGCCGAACATGAGTGTCATGCCTTGAAATCCAGGATTGGCCACCTTGAGAACAGAAGACAGGATCGGCACGTATAATGTCATTAGAATAAGTACCGTGCACAATGCCAGTGCACCCCATATGAACGGGTTCCTGATAATAGCGTTGTTGAACATACTTGAATCTCTTTCCCGCATGTTAAAGACGTGCCACAATTGTGCAAAAGCAAGAGTCAGGAATGAAATGGTTACAGATTCCCGCTCCGGCAGGTCAAGAACATAAAGAGAAATCAACAATGCACCCAGGACAGCACAGGTAATCATCGCACCGTAAACCGTAACATGAATCCAGTGTTCCTTTGTCAAGATCGGGGTATGCTTGTGTCGCGGTGGCTGCTTCATAATTCCGGGATTGCCATCACCGGCGGCCAGTGCAAGTGCGGGAAAGACATCGGTCACAATATTTAGAAAGAGAATCTGTAATGGCAGGAGCGGAAGTGGCAAGCCAAGAAAAGCAGCAAACGTTACGGTCATTATCTCACTGAGGTTGCAGGAAAGAAGATAAATCACAAAGGCCCGAATATTCTTGAATATGATTCGCCCTTGCTCCACCGCATGAACTATTGACGAGAATGCATCATCTTTCAAAATCATGTCTGATGCTTCCCGGGCAACCTGGGTACCTCTTTTCCCCATGGCGATGCCGATATCGGCATATTTCAATGCCGGAGCATCGTTTACCCCGTCACCAGTCATTGCTACAATGGCATTTTTCTCACGGTGTAAGGCTATAAGATCCAGTTTCTGGCTGGGGTTAACCCGTGCAAAAAGGTTGACACTGGCAATATAATTTTTCTCGTCAGGCGAAAGCTCTGCCAATTTCTTAAAATCAAGTCCGTGGACCACGGGGGCATCATCTTCCTCAACAATGCCGACAGATTTGCCAATTGCCCGTGCCGTCACCGCCTGGTCTCCGGTGGCCATTATCACTCGTATTCCCGCATCACGGCAAAGTTTAATCGCCTCACGGACATCTTCACGGGGCGGATCCATCAGCCCCACCAGGCCAATCAGCCTGAGATGCTGATATGGCACGATATCTATGTCTTGAGTATCCTTCTCGGCCAGGGCCAGAACACGGAGACCTCTTGAAGCCATGGATTCATTATGGGCCATCCATTCTTTCCGGATATCTTCTGTCAGTTTTTGATCACCATCAGTAGCCAACACGGAATCACAACCCGCCAGAATACTTTCCGGCGCACCTTTAACAGCAACCCTGAAACCGCTCTCGATCCTGTGGTACGTTGCCATCATTTTTATATCGGAATCAAAGGCGACCTCCTTTTCCTCCGGGTATTTGCTGACGGTCTCAGCTTGGTTGAAACCCGCTTTTGACGCCATGGTCAGAAATGCGATTTCCAGTGGGTCACCTACCGCCTTATCCTCATCCCCATGCCGGGAATCAGATAGCGAGGCATTGTTGCATAACACACTCACCTCAATGGCAGCTTGAAGGGGTAAATTTTCATGGGGCAAAAGTGAAGTGCCGCCATCTGTTATAAATATATTTTTGGAATCATCAGCAGTTACATCAATGAGGATCTTTCCTGAATCAAGAACAAACTCAACCGCAGTCAAGCGGTTTTCTGTAAGAGTGCCGGTTTTGTCCGTACAGATAATACTTGTCGCACCAAGTGTTTCGACGGCAGCCAACTTCTTGATGAGCGCGTTACGCTTTGCCATTCTCCATACGCCCCTTGCCAGCGCAATGGTCGCGACAATGGGCAGCCCTTCGGGAATCGAGGCAACAGCCAGTGCGATGCCGGTCTCGATCATCAGAACAAGATCACGACCGGCAATAATCCCTGAAGTTCCTACCACAACGGCAACAGCCAGGCTGACCCAAATAAGCTTGTTGGCAAGCTGGTTCAGCCGTTTTTCAAGGGGTGTCTCCTCTTCCCGGGTTTGCTCTACCAGGGAAGAGATTTTTCCCAGTTCGGTCTGCATGCCCGTTGCAATAACAACGGCCTCGCCCGAGCCTCTGGTTAAAGCCGTCCCCTTGAAGAGTAAGTTGGCCCTTTCAGCAAGAGATATTTTTTCAGGGAGGACATCCGAAGACTTTTCGACAGGAAGGGATTCGCCGGTCAGGACCGACTCATCCGCCTGCAATTTAGATGAGATTACAATACGTAGGTCTGCGGTAACAACATCGCCACCCTCAAGAATGACAATATCTCCAGGGACAAGGTCTCTGGCGGGTATTTCAGATATGGTGCCATTTCTGCGGATCCTGGCACTGACGCTTCCAAGTTTTCGGAGTGCCTCAATGGAGCGTGCCCCTTTAAGTTCTGTTACAAAACCAATTGCCGCATTGATGAGAATAACCATGCCAATAGCAATGCCCTCAACCTGGTCACCAAACATGAAAGCAACAAAAGTTGCGGCAAATAGAAAAAATACAATCAAATTTCTGAATTGGTTAATCAGTATGGTGAAAGAACTTTTCGGCTTTACCTCCCGCAGCATGTTCTGACCGAAGACTTGCCGCCTTTTCGGGAGTTCTTCCGTCTGTAGGCCTTTGCTTACCTCCACCTCCAACGATTTAACGGTATCCTCCCAGGACTGTGCCCAAGACATCTCCGGAGCATGAATACTGGTTTTTTCTTCAAGAAAACTTGATTTGTGGGATTCCCCCATAATTTAATACTCCTTATTTCGTAACAGCTGCCAACTGCATGGCTTTGTAATGTTTTTTTTGGATTGGCATCTCTAATAACATTGAAATCTCAAGTGAACCGCCAATAGCAAGAAAGCGGATTAGCAGGACCGGGTAGGGCAGGAGTCTTGCGGCTCTCTTCCCCTCTAAAAACTGTGCGTGATAGTTTCCCATCACACGGCTCAAGCATTTTAAAGGCAGCCCTTAGGGGGCGGCCCGACTCTATAACTTCCTTACGTAAACTATGCCGGAATTCTCTTGCCGAGAGTGCCGATAGCAGTTTACTATCATTTCTATTCCTTCGAGCCCAGAAATACTTTGCAAACTCGAGGGAAGCCGACTCGACCTCTCTGTTGACCTCTCACAATCTAACCTTATTCATTATGTAATAATTTAATTTTCTTCGAAATAATCGGAGTCTATTGATTTTACATGATAGGTACTTACCGTTGAAAGTCCGACGCTATGCTCTATCATTAAGTTGGCCAAACGTTCTCCGTCAATCAGTATGATTTTGTATTCTACTTGGCCGACAAACTCATATACACTCTTAGGAAAAGATGACGTCGTAATGAATATCCCTTTCTTTGCTTTCCCTGCTTCTTTTCTCGAGCCCCCGTAACCCATAGTGATAAGTAAATCGATCACAAGTTTCTCGAAGAAACTCGGAGTGCAGGTTTTTACAATGCTGAGTAGTTCTTTTGATAATGTGGAATGAAGTTTTTGATAAGCGTATTCGAGAGATTCTCCAGGGGTTTGGTCCGTAGCAATATCAAGTTGGTTTTGTACTCCGATGCCTTTTTCTGTTTTGTTTTTCTTTATTGATTGGAACCCCACAAAATCATCATATCTGGTTAGGAACTTAGAAGTAATTTCAGTTGGTTTTTCATTCAATAGTGCAAGCCCTATGTCGCTTATTTTGAAATGGGCTCTTTTGGGAGACGTTACCAGTCCTGCTTTTTTCAGGTAAGTTCTTGCCCAACCCAACCTATTTCGGAAGATTGGTTGTTGTCCACTTGGCAATAACTCTTTTAATTCTTCATCTGTTAATTTGAATTCTTTTGCCAAGGCGTCATGGGTTTCACTGAGGCTGTGTTCCTGTTCATCTGATATGAATTTAAGGAATGGTAGCATTATTTCTTCATATTTTGGAATCATACATATTCCTTGTTTGGTTACAGTCATTGGGGGCAATTCTTTGCTTAACCCTTGTAGACATGAGTCATGCAACGACTTGATAATCATATAAAAGTCACCTCCGGGAGGTCAGTCCATCTGGACCTCCCGATACCGCCATGCATAGTGGTATAATGAGATAGGAACAAAACAACAAGGGAGGTGCCTCATGAGAAAATTATACACTGGAATCGATCTTCACTCAACCAACTGTTACCTGGCATAATTGATCAGGAAGATAAGCGTATTTTCAATAAGCGCTTACCAAACCAGGCGGATGTCGTTCTTGCTGAAGCGGAACCTTTTAGAAAGTGGCAGCAAGATGAAACAGCTGACTGAAAATCACGTGGCACCGCTTCTGACAAGTAATGAAGATTTAGCACTCAGTGGCGAAGTGTCAAAACAAAGCATTGATTACCTGAGTCGACAGATAATCAAATTTGAAAAAACCTGCCAAGACAGAGTGAAATTAAACCCTCAGTATTCCGGGCTTCTCACCATTCCTGGCATAGGCAATGTGCTGGCTTTGACTATTATGCTGGAGACAGGTCCTATTGAGATGTTCAAGAAAGTGGGTGATTATTCTTCCTATTGCCGGAAAGTACCAACCACGTGGCTGAGCAACAATAAACAAAAAGGTAAAGGCAACAGCAAAAACGGAAACAAATATCTCTCCTGGGTTTTTGCTGAGGCTGCGGAATTTTGCAGGAGGCATGATGACAGGGCTAAGGCTTTCTTCAATCGAAAATCGGCAAAAACTAAAGCAGCGGTCGCTTATGCCGCATTATCACATAAACTGGCACGGGCCGCCTTTTACATCATGAGGGACAATGTTGGGTTTGACGGCAAAAAGCTCTTTGCCTGAATTTCGGCCGGAACGGTGAACTTAAAAAGGGGTTGGCAAAACCATCGGATTTGATTGGCAACCGTTCTGTCCGATTGAGTATCAGTTTCTTTACCGCCTATGCTGTGAGCCACCAAGGGGTTGGTTATAACCCATGAGATTTGTGCAAACAATTGGACACAGTATGGCACCAATAATTTTCTGGGTCTGCCAATATGCGGACAGGGACCCGGTTGGAAAAATGAATTGTTCCACTACGAGATTTTTTGAGGATCTCTTCGTTAGACAATTCATTTTCCAACCTGTGTCTTGATCCTGATGGGTGACTGGTGCGGTGAAGATGACACCGACACGTAGAGTTGAAATAACGGGTGCGATAACGATCTGATATTCTACAGGGCTGGAGTTACCTGATAAGGGTTGGATCCTGACAAGGAAAAGATGCATTCTTTTCTTAATGGAGAATACTACTCCTTGACAAGGGGCCTTTTAATGGGTGACCCCATTACCCTTTTAATCTGCTGGTTTATAAGTTGTGCATCTAAAAATACTTGAAAGGGCGCCTGGGAAAAGTTAGGTTTTTGGAAATTGATGATTGATTGAATGGAATTTACGAAAAAGTTAGGGGTAGCGTAAAAAGTAATATGTTTATCATCCATCTGACCGGAAAAGCCAGGAGAGATTATGAAAAAGATGAACAAAGTCTGTTTGCAACTTATAGGTATTTCGTGCTTATTTCTTTTAATTAACACAAGAGCTATTGCCAACGATAAGGTTGTTGTTATTCCACTAAATGGTAAGCTAAGCCCTGGCACGGTGGTTGAAGGAGATATTGATAGCCCGATTTTGAGAGTAATCAACAACCACACTTTGGGGACTTCTGGTTCAGCCATTTCAGCAACAGGTAGCTCTCCAACAGCACCGGCTATTTCAGCAAATCACACTGGCACCGGCCATGCACTTTATGGTTCCAGTAACAGCGTTTATCCGACGGTCGGTGGTGTAAACAGTGGCGATGGTAATGGAGTTCAAGGGCGAAGTACCTCGGGTCATGGTTTGTATGGCTACACAGGCGCATCTAGTTCAAGTGGAGTTGTTGGCCTGCAGACAGGTTATTCCTATAGTGACTTAGGACTATGGTGGAAGCCTGGAGGATTTTTTGGGGGGCAGAACGGTGTCGTAGGTGCAACAAAAGCAAACAGTGGTTATGGTGTTCTTGGGCTTGATCTATCTACATCCGGAGGATGGGCAGGATATTTTATTTCAGTAAATGGAAGCGGTATATACGCTTCCGTTCCTGCCGGACATGTAGGGATAAACACCAATGGTACAAAACCAGCTGTTGTTGCGACAGATGACGGCGCTAGGCTGATGTATTCTGAAGAATCAACAGAGGTGTGGTTCACAGATTATGGTTTTGCTCAACTCCAGAACGAATCTGCAGTTGTAACTTTTGAGGCCACATTTGCCCAAACGGTTAATCTCTCCTTACCATATCATGTGTTTCTACAGCCTTATGGGAACGCCAGCCTTTATGTTACCAATCGAACCCCAACAGGTTTTGAAGTCAAACTTACTAGTGGCGATGCAAACATAGCTTTTTCCTATCGTATTGTGGCTCGCAGATTAGGCCTAGAAAATGACCGATTAGAACGTGCCCCTTGGGCTGACAACGACCCAAACCTTTATCAGGATAAAGCCAGTTCTACTGCTTCCGGATCCCAAGGAGATCAACAAGATTTGCTTAAGTAGCAACGCCTATCATCCAGCCTGATTTAATAGGTAGAGAAAGGTTTAATATGAGCCCATCACCAAACAACGTGAATGGGTATGCATTAAATATGGTTTTGATAATTATTTTGTTTAGGAACATCTATATTCGTGATTACGAACGGCCGGTATCACTGGAGATAAGCAGAACAACCGACCAACCTAATTCGCAGTAAAAAGTTGGCATAACCAATGAAGGTTATTTGGAAAACTGCGCTGCGTATTTTCCGGTGAATACCTTTGTTCGGCGTCTTTTTGCCGCTTCTTTTGTAATGTAGACTGTCTCAAATTGTCCCAACTCTCAATTTGTTGGTTGGGCAATTCTCCTTGCATTCGCATACGAGTCAAGAACGGTTTTCAAATTAATCAATAAACGCTCATGCTCCTCATTGGGCGAAATCAAATCATTTTCATTCAAGTACCCAAGTAAATATGCGAGTATGTTTTTTTCAAAATATGAATTTATGCTTTCATCTGTGGTTAACCACCCTTGCCTAATTGTCTGAAGCATAGCAATATTGCTTTCAAGGGCATCATCCAACATGCGTTTTGAAATCAGTGATATTTTTCGACCACTTGAATCATCACTGAAGACTTTGTGGATAACCATTAAAACATGAATCGCATGTTCTACTTTTTCCATCGACACACCATCTTGAGATAAAGAAAGAACTGTTAAAAAGGCGTGTGGCTGACTTCGATGGATTTTTTCTGTCTCTGCAACCTTTTCATTAAAGTCTAATGAGTAAACGTAATTAATTGATTTTGTGATATGTCTTTTTTCAATTGGATTTATCTTTCTTTATTTTTTGCCGAACACCCTTAATATCGCTTCGTCGAGAACCGACAATGGTCATGCAGTGTGGTGTTGGAATGCCTTATGGGTTGTCCTTTTCCGTACTGATCAAAACGGAAACACCTCAGCGCGTCCGTCGTAAAAGTGCTCCAGTCGCTCGAAAACAGCTTTTCTGTCGACTTCGCCGACAATAGACAGAGCACTATCATTAAGGCGATACGGCAATTTTATCTCGTCAAAGTACTCGATCAGTTCTATTCGCTCAGACTCAGACAATTCTCCGGCATCCGTTCGAATCCGCCATAAGTCTTCCTCAAGTCGTACTATTCGTTTCTCCATTTTACATCCTCAGTAGTCGGACGTTGAATTCACTGGCCCGCGCTGTTTGTGGGTCCAGTGGAATGGCTGGTGTACGCCCGACATGGGCGTGAACTAATGGGGTTAAAGTCCCCTGTAAGTGTTCCATGTAACGTTTTGAAACGTAACATAAATTACTAGCTGATGGCAAGGGCGTTACCGCGAGGTGGGGTCTGAAGGAAGCCGGAGCGCAAACTTGTGAGCTGACAAACAGAAATGTCATATATGGCTGAGTCTCTGGGTAAGGAGCATTTATGCCCGAATGGGTGCAACATGATTAAGCCCAAGGAACAGGAGATACGGTAAATGATGCGTTCGCACATTGGAAGTTCACGTTCTTATTCGGGGAGACCTGTTTTCCAGGCGGTATAATATCGTTTTCAGTGAAATCACCGGCAGGGGCTTGTCGGAAATTCAAGAAGCTGGCACGGCATAAACGCAATGCGATTCACTGGATGGGTCGAGTTGCGCGACGTGCACCGAGGTTAATGGCGCATTGGCAAATTGGGTTGATGCCCGCGATTGGGTAAGAGGAGCCGGATGAGTCGAGAGATTCACATCCGGTTCTGGGAGGGCCTGAGGGGGAGGTTCCCTCGGGCTACTCACCTTGTCGTCATGGTAATAAGCCGGAGGGCTGGTGACCGGGTGATGGCAAGTATCACTCGGTTTCTCGAAAAGAAACTTCGGCTCAAGGTCAATCAGGAGAAGAGTAAGGTGGCCTCTACCAATGAGATTACCTTTCTCGGTTTTACCTTCAAGGGAAGTAGCATCCGCTGGTCGGAAAAAGCCTTTGCCAACTTCAAACGGCGGGTGAAAGAACTGACCGGCAGGAGCTGGGGAGTTTCCATGGGATACCGCTATGCCAAGCTGGCGGAATATGTTCGCGGCTGGATGGGTTATTTTGGAAGATCGGAGTACTATCGGCCAATTCCGGAAATAGACCACTGGCTGCGCCGCAGGATGCGAATGTGTTACTGGAAACAGTGGCGGTACTGCCGCACCAAGGTTCGTGAACTGACGAAACTCGGGACTCACTTGCGGACTGCCATCTCTGCCGGTTTGAGCAGAAAAGGCCCTTGGCGACTTTCACGCACGCTGGCTACCCAGACAGGTATGACCAATCAATGGCTCAAGGCTCAAGGTTTGTTGTCTGTTAAAGATCTGTGGGTGAAAATTCATTACCCGGCTACGGCCCGGTAATCTCTGGGAACCGCCTAGTGCGGACCCACATGCTAGGTGGTGTGGGGGCTGGGGGAGAAAAACCCCCGGCTACCCGATTAATCAATTATTTTCTTTTTTTTTGCCTTTTTATAGACTGTATTTTTGTCTCTTTTGCCGATAGCAATTACGTAGACAAAAACTTCTTCATCGACCACTTCATAAACAAGTCGGTATCCGCTCGCTCTGAGTTTGATTTTGTAGTGATTCTCGAATCCAGACAGGCGACTACTAGAAACATGTGGCGATTCAAGACGTTCTTTTAATTTTTTCTTGAATTGAGATTGTATAGTGTAGTCTAGTTTTTTCCATTCTTTAAGGGCGGTTGGGAGGAACTTTAATTTATAGCTCATCTAGTGTTATTTCCACAGCTGAGATTTTTTCAAGTTGCCTTTCTTTAACTATAATTCCTAGTTGATGATCCTCTAATTTTTCCAGCAGTGCTTCATATGTTTCAGCTGGGATTAAATAAGCAGTTGGCTTGTTGTGATTGAGAATAGCGATTGGTTCACCATCTGACTGATCTATTAAAGCGGAAGGGTTTTTCTTTAATTCTGATATGCTTGCTGAGCAATTTGCTAGTACTGATTCCATAGTCTCACCTATAATATAATTTTTATTGTGGTTTAATTATAGGTCTTAATTGTGGTCTTGTCGAGTTTTATCGTTCTGATGGTTAACGTCACGTATCACTGGAAACAAGCGTGATTACCGACCAGATTGATACGGAGATAGAAGTTTAAACGTATATGAAAACCAGGCCTGGAAACGGGCGTGCTTGTTTTCCATGTGCATACAATTGTTGTGCAATCTTTCATCTAAGATCTTCAACAGCATCCATAAAATCAAATTCATGAACGATCTGGATTTGAAGGCCATCTTTTCTGTAGTTCATGGCTTTCTCAACTTTTCGACCATAGCAAGCAAATGCCCAGCACTCACTCCCTTTGCCACCAATAATTAGATAATCCAAATCTTTACGGACACCTTTGGATAAATTTCCTTTAAATTCTTTAACGATTTTTGAAACTTCATTTTTTGTACCATGTTCAAAAGAACCTGTTAGGCAAAATTTCTTGTTTTCAAATTCAAGAGTAGGCATTGCAGAACAGACACCTTGCCTCAATAAATCACTTTCGATCGGTAAGTCCAAAATCATGCTCGTATGTTCAGCAAGAAATTGATTACAAAAATTCACAAGGACATGATGCTCTTGTTCATCAATAACACCATCACTCATTATTTCTGTTATTAGAGAATCTATTTCATCGAAAGGCCAAATTGTCCTCAGTTGTTCATGGTCAGAGAGCCAGTTTTGCAACCCTTTTAATTCGTCCTCGGTTATTTTTCCATCGGCAACGATTCCTGCAAGAATTCCATGTAAACGCTGCATGTCAGATGTGATATGGTCATAGTACTTATTTGGAGTAATATATTTTTGGCATAGCCATTGAATATCTTCTTTTTCTTCTTCATCTACGTTGCCATCTTCAACAGCTTTTTTGATTAGCGGAATGATTTCATTGAATGGGCTTTTGTGACTTACTGCTTGGTGGCGATCACACCAGCCAAGTAATGCTTGTATTTCAGCCGAAGTGATTTTGTTATCAATGGCAATACCTTTTAGAATCCCCTCAAGCGTATGGAGTTCTTTGTCAAGAATTTGAGGTGCGGCGAAATGAATATATTCTATCTCTTCTTGATGCATTTCAATTTGTCTCCATTGGTTGTTTTTCAAGCACAACGTTTTGGGTAACCTGACCGCGCCACATACATTTTCCGCGACAATGCGGCCAGGTTGTCCCTTTGGTTGTGCGGTTTTTTATTTATTTTCCTCTTCATATTCTCTAGCTGAAGAAAGTGCAGAAGCTACAAGACCTGTTGGGACTGCTACTACCCCTAAACCGACCATAAGAACAAAAAACGTAAATATCTTCCCGCCCGCTGTGACAGGGTATACATCTCCGTAACCAACTGTCGTAAGTGTGCATAATGCCCACCATAAACTTTGAAAAACTGAAGAAAAAGCTTCAGGTTGCGCACTATTTTCGAAAAAGTATATTCCAACTGATGCAAAATAAAGAACCATTACTGCAACGATTGTAAATAGCACCAATTCTTCTTTGGCAATTAAAAGTGCCCTGTGAAACCTTTTTATGGCAAGGCTGTACCGGAGTAACTTAAAAGCTCGAAACAGCCTGAGAAGTCTCAAAATTCTTATTGCCCTTAAATCAATTCCGGTTGGCAAATAGAAGGGCAATATTGCGAGAAAATCTATGATACCGTAAAAGCTGAAAACAAATTTGAATTTTCTATCAGCGACAACAATTCTGCTTAAATATTCTAAAGTAAAAATTGAGACAGTAATTACTTCGATGTATTTTAGGATTCTTATGGTTTGCCCTGACAAATTTGGCAATGTTTCTACTGAAAAGGAAACTAAAGACACCAATATTAGAAACTGAATAAATAGGTCAAAAATACGACCTTGAGGTGTGTCATTCTTTTCAATAATTTGTTTAAAGTTCATGATCCTTCTTTAGACGCGAACAACTTTGAACTCAGCGGAAAAATGAATACGTGGCAAGGAGATTGGAATTGCCAAGAACCTTTTTGCGTGACGGAAACTACCCAAACCCCGAACCTCATTTTTTCCGCTGAAGTGATTTGTTGGGCTCGCTTTATTCCATCGATTATTCACATGTCCTAAAGTAGTCATCGTAAAAATTATTTGATCGCATGGGTTCGATTGCCCAGTAGTAACGTACCCCTCTGCCAATCATTATAGCTCCTCTAAATTCTTCTTTCGGCTGATATACATAATCACATTTTCTAGTTTCCATCTGTTTATTTTTTAGAGGGGCACAGCCGTACAATCCCTTGAATTCAATAAGTAAGGCCGCTTCTAAATCTTTATATGCTTCATAATTGTTTCTCACTCGTGGAATACAGACACCAATAAGGAAAGGAAATTCTCCTACAAGATCAATTAACCCCTTAAACCAATTCTTATGTTGAATAATCCTGTTTTTAAAATTTCCTTCACCAATATACAAAGTTGGGGAAACACCATTAGGATAATTTATTGCAAATAACCCGTTTGAACGAATTACATAGACACATCTTTCAAGTTGCTCTTCACTGATACTGCATTCTGTTAGCTGTGGTAAAATATTTTTTTTCCATGTATTCCCTTCATCCCATTCAATCCAATTCCATTCAATATCAACCTGTATTGCCATGAAATCAAGTTCTCCGACCCATTATTTATTGCTGCACCATTGCTGCTTGGAGCAATCCGACAATATCCCTGAAGTAGGCACCCAAAGCAGCGCCAGCAACAAGCGTGACTAACCAAAGGAAAAGTGATGCAAACTGACGAAGGCGGCGGCCTTTTGCCGCCTGTTCCTCCAATTCTTTGCGAAGTGACATTTCCATCTCTTCACGAAATGCAGTGAATTCTTGTTTGTTAGTTTTGGCGAGTGTTTCGTATCGCTCTGCCAGTTTCCTTTTTTCTTCAATCTCTGTAAGTAAGTGCTCCAAACTTTTACTTTGAGACTCGAGATTATCTTGCATCTCAAAAATTATCGTGCTCGCTGCAGATATGTGTTCACGAGCAGCGTTCACCTTTTCTTTGACGGCCTGTTCATCTTTGGGGGTCGGAAAGAAGTCGGTGAAATACTTACCAACTGCACTAGAGGTAATTGTCTTGATTTGTTCGTCGGTATAGATGCGTCCAGTAATGAGGCGAGAAAGTTCGCCTAGTACTTCAACGTATAAATTAACGAACATTGACATTTTTTAATCTCCATTTTCAGTAGCCCAACGTTTAGATAAGGTGAAACAAGCATTTAACCGATGAATTTGGAACAAAGTGAGTTAGTTGGAAAACCCGAACAGTTGGCCTGAAAATGGGCGTGCTTGTTTTCACTCTTAATTTACTTGTTGGGCAACTTATTTCTTACTTTGTTTTTTCTAGATTTTCTATTTGCTTCATTAAAAAAAGTGAAAATCCGTTTATTGTTGAATCAATAATTTCCAAACAGTGTTCAACAAATTCATCACTTAGATATATTATCCATGGTTCGTCTCCACTGGTAGCAAAATTGAACCAATTTGTTGGCCATTTCTCATCTTCAATACGCTTTGAATATTTCTGACGCTCTTCCAAGGGCCATTCAAATCCATAATGGAAGATTTTATTACGATATGAGAATAAGACGGTCAACATAAGTTCTAAATTTTCTGGTAAATACTGATTCAACCTAATAGCCTCAGCTAGTTGCATAATCCCTTTAACCAGATCCTTCCTTCGATTGTTATTGCTCCAAACGTAATGGCAATTCCATATCACTTTTTCACTATAAGACCACCGAACATGGCTGTTTATGAGTTGATTATTATTAAAAAATATCTTCCTTATGCCATTAAAACCTTGGAAAAATAATGATTCGACAAAAGGTGCGAGCATGCCTACAGATGCCATGCAATGAGCTGCACTTTGATAAATAGATGAATGAATTTTTCCGACTCTTTCATCATGGAGGTATTGCAGATAGAAACCGTCATGCTGTTGAATGTAGTTTTTTATGATTTTTGTTATACTATCAATGTCTTTTGAGACAACTTCATCTGCTTTTTTATGGCTATTCAACAAGTTTTTTATAGATTCTAGTTGCGACTCATAATCCAGATTTGGCAGTATTAAATAAGGTAAATATTCTATTTTTTCCATAGCTGCACTATTTTGAGAGGCTTTGTTATCCATTTTTATTTTCTTTGATTTACCTATGACTGAAAGCCCAACGCAGCTGTTGAGCCTCGAGCATCGCAGGCTGTAGGGCAAGCGGCTTTTATGCTTGTGCTGCAGCTGAGAAGCGCAGTGGCTCGAACGCCTTGATAGGTGTAGCCATAGGCGGAACCTGTCAAGGTTTTCGAGTTTACTCAACAGCTGCGATAAGCTCGTCCGCGTCAGCGGGCGAGCTTATCGTTAAGCTAACTTGCCGCCCACCGGACTTGACGCGACTAGCGCCGCACAGCCTCTTGCGATCAAGTTAAGCGTCTGGTTGGGGATTTCCTTCTTCATCAGTTAAATTTAGTGGATCAGGAATATTGGGTCCATAAGTATGCTTCATACCCGCACTTATGAGTTGAGTAAGTGAAGCAATCAGGGCTCCAAGTACAATTTTTGCGAAGTCATACAATAAAGTGGCTGATTCATGCAGACGCTGTGATTTTTCCTTGGATATCTCCATCACAAGTTTTCTTTCTTCAGCGTCATATCCCCTTTTAGAGATTTTCGTTACATCACCCGTTTCTTTGTCAGTGATTTCTTCCATCCTATCGACAATTTCTGGGTATGAAACTTGAGATGAACGATCATCAAGATAAAGCCCCCCTCCAATTAAAAGAAACAGAAGCAAAACGAGAAGCCTAAAAGACCATGGTGTCTCTTTCGTGAAGAAATAATCGGATATTTTATTCATTGTTGTCATTCATTTCTCCCCAACGACCTGCATCACCAGTGGCGCCAATGAGCTTGCCGCGTCAGCGCCGCCGCGCTTTCTCGCCATCTGGTGTATGCAATTGTTGGCAAAATTGTAATTTCTTTAGAATTATCTATTTTTCTCCCACTTACGTGCTAAATGCTCAAAATGTTTAGCTATTTCCCTGTTGGTTTCTTTTCTTCTTACCTGTATGTAAGGGTAAATAGAATTAAAAGTGCTGATAACAACATTTGACAAAAATTCACGCGCAATTCTTTCATAAAAATATTCTTGCTCAATTCCTATAGCCAAGTGTTCAAAATAGAAAATTAATGAAAATAGTTGGGATCTTATGTTGTCATTATTTAAAGCATGCTCAATTTCTGATTCTGTTATATCTCTTCCATCTTGTACCAAAAGGTTAAATCGTTTTTGTAGCTCAACATTTATGGGCATCAATTCCTTTTGATACATTGACATGTATTCAAATGTTGACTGTTTTTTTGTCCAGTCAAATTGCTTGTTCATATGCTCAAACATCAAACGAACCTGTTTGCCTAATAGAGAGAGCTGAAAAATAGCGACAACAAGGCCACTAAAAAGAATTAATGTGCCAGCTAATGACAGTGTTTCAGCTAGTGTCAATTTACTCTCCATTCATCTTTGTTGTATATAATGTTTAACAACGGACAACCTCCTGTACAAAAGGTGTTGTAGCTACACTCATGACAATCTTCGAAAGGTAACTGCCTAATGCGAGACCTAAGATCAAGTAGAGCTGGGTTACTCAGATACTCTGACAATTTTGTCTCGGTGTTTAATGTTTGCAGATTACATAAATTAAAACCAGAGAAATGAGTACAAACTAGCAAGTTCAAATTTTTGTCAATGACAATTCCTTCACCTGATTGAATATGACATGATGTAAGAACAATGATACCACTTTCGACTAAAAGTCGGGCATTATTGGGAATGATGCAGAATGGCAAAGGGGTTGATAAGTAAATTTTCATCGTAGAGTCTGGCAAAGACTCTGACAAACCTTCTAAAAATAAAGAAATCTCTTTAGGAGACAAAAAATTTTCTTGTGTGTAGGTTATTCCAAGTGGAGGAATGGCAAAATTAATCGATATGGCCTCGACTCCAATGCTTTTCATTTTATTAATAAACTGCTTAATCTCATTCTTATTTATTGAACCGACTGTAAAGTTTGGAGTTGCAACGAAACCTTTTTTTATAATTTCAGTTAATCCTTTAAATGACTGAATAAAGCTTCCGCGTACTTGTGATAGAGAATCATGTGTTATTTCAGAGGCGCCCATGAATGAAACTATAAAGTCAGTCAATTCTTTGTTTGCGTTAAGTCTATCCAAGAAACTTTCTGAAGAGAAAACTTTTCCGTTTGTCACAATGCATTGTTTCAGGCCAGTGCTTGACGCAAACCCTACTGCATCTTTTAGTTTATGATATAAACTTGGTTCTCCTCCTATGAAAACGATTTTTTTACAACCAATTAATGATAGTTGTTTGATCGTACTTCTTAAGAGTTTGTAGTCAAATTCCTCTTTATTACCTAGCCTCTTTTTTTCATAACACCACGAACAATGATTGTTGCAGCTTGAGTTAATTACAAGCCACGCCTGTTTAACTATGTTTGGTTTTCTTGACATTATTTTTCTGTTGTCTATTGACAGCTACGCAACAAACACATTCACCTCTCGTGTCATCATTATTCATTTTTGATCTTTCCATATCGAAAAAAGGCCCTTTTGCACATCTTTTACGTATCAGATCCTCAAAAGATAGGATATCTACTTTTTTCTCCATATTTTTCCCTCATGATTTTGATTGCCAACGTGGTATGGGCCTCGTACGCATTTGCCGGAAAATTCTTGTTCGGCCTCGAAGCGTTCCGCATTTGCCCGTAAGGTTCCTGTAAAATCAAATGCTCCAGGTAGTTGATAATTATACTCAGTAGAATTGTTTTTAAATAATATATTTCAGGTAGTTAATACATAGCTTCTGGTCGATCAAAAATCAATAAATCTTTCTTTTCCGTATGCATTGTCTGGTCTTGTTAGCTGGTTAGTCGGATTCCATCTAACCAGCTAACAAACGTTTCTTTGCGACCGGGAAAAGTCAAAATGGCGTCGGGCTTCATACATGTTTTTGCTCACATGGATTCACTACTATCGGACAAGAGATCCTGTTTTGGAAAAGCAGTTGGTCGAATATGGTAAGTATTTCTTGCGGAAACGTGTTGTTGCACTGAAAACGGCTGCGGAAACAGATTGGCGGCTGAAGCTGCTTGTGCCTGTAGAGAATTGTTGCCAATAGTGTGGGGCTGGTAGCGTTGCTGCTGTCTTATTTTTGCCAGATATACAATGTATCTCTGGACTCAATCCAATCCTGGATACCGTTTGTTTTGCTCTTTTTAATATTATTTTGGGGCAGTTCTCCACAGCGGGTTTGCAAAATGTCAAATTTCTCGCATTTGTCCACTTCACTACATTGCCAACAGTCTTCATATTTTTTGGCAAGACAGCAATCCATTATCTTACAGGGCGTTCCAGAGCCACCGCCTTGGACTCGACAGGGTGTATTGCATGGAGTACTTCCATACCTTCTGTGAAGTTATGGAAAGTTGCCCCAAATGGAGTGTCGATTGCTGCGTGTTTGATGAATTCACCGGCATCAAGCTCATTTTTGCCTTGCCGGGCATAGATACCATATGTGTTTTAGCAGCCAATAGAATCTGGCCAATATATACCACGACAGGCGGTCTCCTGTTGTGAATCCATGACACCCCGTAAGCTTGTTTTTAAAATATACCAGATGCGTATCGTGGGTGTTGAAATCGCTGCCGAGTCTAACCTGTTGACAAGGTAATTTCAGCCAGGTAGGTTGCTTTCTGACATAATACTCTTACATCATTCCAATTCCTGCTTATCTTCTTAGGAACCGTTACAAAATAACCTGGCCATTTTCATCCACTTCGTTATGGATCCTTATGTTGTTCCGAGCATTGTTCTGGCCATGTTCTTTTCTGACAACAGCTCAGTCAGCACACGGCGCTTATTGGTCACAGGAGTATACACTCCTCCAGAGTCTGTCAGATTTATGTCTAAGTCCGACAGGCTTCTGGGCGCCATTATTTATAGGCAATGACTGCCAGGTGCCCTTGGCCGCTGATGTAACGACTGCTTTCCAGCAGGAGGCACCCCAGGCTGTCAGTATCTGAAATTGTAACTTACTATATTAACCAGCAAGTGTTGTATTCCCCTCAAAAGGGTACAAAAAATAAACTTTTAGGGGTATTCTCATCACGATGATAGAGAAAAATAACAAAATATACAGTCTCACGGCCAGTTGTGCGGCCGGTCTGGAGACCCTGGTGGCTCAGGAAGTGGTAACCTTTGGCGGTAGCGAGATTGAACAGGCCAGGGGCCTGGTGACCTGGCAGGGGGATCTGGAATCTGCCTATCGCACCTGTCTCTGGTCGCGCTATGCGTCGCGCATCTTTTTGAAACTTGCCGAGTTTCCGGCCCTGGATGAGGATGCACTCTACCAGGGGGCCCTGACAGTGGACTGGGCGCAACAGATGCGGGTGGGCGACAGTTTCTCGGTGGATTGCAGTATCAGTCAGTCGGCCATCACCCACAGCCGTTTTGCCGCGCTGCGGGTCAAGGACGCCCTGGTGGACCAGTTTCGGGAGCAATGCGGAGAGCGTCCCAATGTCTCAGTGGAGCGACCTGACCTGAGGATTCGTCTCTATATCCATCAGGATCAGGCCACGCTTTCCCTGGACCTTTCCGGTGAGAGTCTGCACCGGCGCGGCTATCGCAGTGATGGTGGGAGCATTGCCCCTCTGAAGGAGAGTCTGGCCGCGGCCATTGTCACCCTCTCCGGATGGACGCCCGAGACGGCAGCGGACACCATCCTTCTGGATCCCATGTGTGGTTCCGGAACCCTGCTCATTGAAGGTGCCCTGATTTATGGCGATGCCGCCCCTGGTCTCTCCCGCAGCTATTTTGGCTTCAATGGCTGGAAGGAGCATAATGCTGCACTCTGGTCACGGCTGGTGGAAGAGGCTGTGCAACGTGAGGAAGCGGGGCTTGACAAAGAATGGCCTCTTATCCTTGGCTATGATGCCGATCCGCGGGCCGTGGCTGTGGCCAGAAAGAATATCGCCAATGCAGGCCTTGAGGAGAGGATTGTCATCAAGCAGGGGCAGCTGGCCCATCTCCGTCGCCCGGCGGCAAAAGGGGTTCTGGTGGTCAATCCGCCCTATGGCGAGCGGTTGGCCGAAAAAGATGAGGCGGAACAGTTGCACCGGGCCCTGGGGCGGATCTGCAAGCGGGAGTTGGATGGCTGGCAGCTCGGGGTCTTTACCGCCAACCCCGATTTCGGCGATCGCATGGGGATCAAATGGGAGGAGACCCATCGTCTGTTTAATGGCCCCATCAGCTGTCGCCTCTTCTGTGGCCGGGTACAGGCCGAGGAAGAGCAGGAGTTTGTCTGGCAGATGAGCAGCGAACCGGGACCGCCGGAGGCTGAGGAGTTTGCCAACCGGCTGCGGAAAAATGGCAAAAAAATACTCAAGTGGGCCAATCGTGAAGGTGTTCACTGTTTTCGCCTCTATGACCGGGACCTTCCCCATTACAATGTGTCCGTGGATATCTACGAAAAATGGATCCTGGTCCAGGAATACGCAGCACCCGATACGGTTGATGAGAAGGTAGCCGCCGAGCGGTTTCAACAGAGCCTGGCCCAGATCCGGCATCTCTTCGGAGTGCGCCGGGACCGGGTCTTTCTCAAGACCAGGAGAAAACAGAAGGGCAAGGCCCAGTATCAGAAACAGGGGCAGCGCAAGAAGATGCATGTGGTACGGGAGGGAGACTGTTTTCTCCTGGTCAACTTCACCGACTACCTTGATACCGGACTCTTCCTCGATCATCGCAGCATCCGGGTCAGGGTGGGGAAAGAGGCGGCCGGGAAGCGTTTTCTCAACCTTTATGGATATACCGGTTCGGCAACGGTCCATGCCGCTGTGGGAGGGGCAGAGACGACCACCACGGTGGACCTTTCAGCCAACTACCTGAGCTGGGCCAGGGCGAACCTGAGTCTCAACGGCTTTGGTGGCCTGGCCCATGAAACCGTGACTGCAGATTGCCTCCAGTGGTTGCAGGAGGACAGGGGCGAATATGATCTGATCTTTGTCGATCCGCCAACTTTTTCCAATACCAAAAAGCAGAGGCTGGTTTTTGATGTGCAGCGGGACCACAAGGTGCTCCTGGAAAAGGCCATGGCACACCTGGCTGACGACGGTCTGCTGATTTTTTCCACCAATTTCAGACGGTTCCAAATGGATGAGTCATTGACCGAACGTTTTGCCATGCGCAATATCAGTCGGGATAGCATCCCTCTCGATTTTGCCCGCAACAGTAGAATTCATCAGTGTTGGGAAATACGAAAAAAGTAGGTAATATTCTGCAGCACTCTCTCTTCGTCCATTGAGGTCTTCTCGAATAGCACGAGTATGCTTCGAAGTCCTGACGGAACGAATAGAAAGCACTGCTCAACCGCTCTCTAACTGTACCTTATTTTTTGCTTGGGAACTGGAGGAGTTTTCCTGCTTTTTTCGTTGGCGGCGGGCCACACTTTGCGCAACTGCCACAGCCTCTGCTCAGCATGGACTGAAGCAGTTTGACAAAGGTCAATCTGCATGTGGGGCAGAGTTGGAGGATGGTTTCCTGGTAGATCTCGGCCAGGAGTTCCACCTCGTCTTTGCCACTGATTTCGGACATGGCCTGGGCAATGAGTTTATCCGGATGCTTCAAGTCGGGGATGGTCTCATCTTTGCCGGCAATGATTTCTGTGCGGCAGTGATAAAAGAGTTCACCGTCAGGGAGGGGGACACCGCAGGAATCGCAGTGTCGTTTACTGATGTTGGGGATATCTGTCATGTTGTACTTACATTCCAAGTTATTTTGATCTTTTGCTCGCACTCTCGGGAGTGATGAGTTTTCTGGCGTTTTCACCCAGGATGGCGGCAACAAGTTTTGGCTCGAGCTTTAATGCCTTGAGGCGGGCAAGGCAATCTGTCTGATCATCCCAGGGCGAGTCACTTCCAAAGAGAAGGTACTCTGGTGGATGGCTGGTCAGCATGCGTATAGCCTGTTCTTCTTGAAGATACTGGAGGGCAAAGGATATTTCCATGTATATTTTTTTACCGATGAGCATCTCCTCGACCTCGTCCCACAGCTGCCATCCTCCAAAGTGGGTGCTGATCAGGCGCAGGCTGGGAAACCCTTGCTGGAGGGCAAGGATCTGGGCCGGGTCGGCATAGCGGACAGGGGGGTAGGCAATGTCGTAGCCGCAATGGACCACAAGCAGGAGGCCGGTCTCGCTCAGGGCCTCGTAGAAAGGGGCCAGCCTTTGCTCGTTCAGGAAAAAATTCTGGTAGTAGGGGTGCATCTTGATCCCGACAAAGCCCGCCCGCTGTACGGTGTAGACTTTTTCCACACAGTCAGGGTCATCAGGGTGGATAGACGGCAGGGGGATCAGTCGTTCACAGCGAATCTGGCTTGACCAGTCAAGAATGGAGTTAAATTGTTCGGGGCGGGTGGCAATGGAGCAGATAAGACTGCGATCAACCCCGGCCCGATCCATGGAAGCCAGAAGGGCGCTGATGGTTCCGGAAGTTCTGGCCTCTATGCCACCTTCTTTCTCCAGTGCCGGAATGGCCTTGGCAGCCACCTTGTCTGGGAAGGCGTGGGTATGGAAATCGATGATCATTGTATTTTTTGCTGAAAAGAAGGACTGCTCCTGAGTATCATGGCCTGTATCTATACCTGGAGTCTTCTTTTTTGCAATTTAATTTTGTAATTATTCAGCAGCACTCCATCTTCGTCCATTGCGGTCTTCCCGAATAGCACGGGTATGATTCGAAGTCCTCAATGGACGAATAGAAAGAATTGCTGAACAGTTACAGAGCGGTTGTTTTCCAATTATTGGGTCTTACCCGAATAGTTGCTCAATTTTTATGTATTGAAAAATATGGTTGATGCACGTGCTGTTATCTAAAAAAAAGAAAGGAGCCTGGCAACGTTTCTATCGCTCGCCCCTTTTTGATATTGGTCAGTTCCTCCTCCTCATTGTCCTGATAGTCTGGTTTTTTAACCGTTCCGTGGAGGAACTGGGATATCACTGGCAATGGTATCAGGTCCCCCGTTATCTGTATGTCTGGGATGAGTCGGGTTTCAGGGCCGGGCCACTTTTGCACGGCCTGGGCGTGACCCTGAAAATATCGGCTATCAGTCTGTTTCTGGCCTTTACCATCGGCATGGTCACTGCCCTTCTCCGTCTCTCTAATTCCATGCCTGGGCGGGTACTGGCCAGGGTCTATCTCGAGGTGAGCCGCAACACCCCCCTTTTGATCCAGCTTTTTTTCATTTATTTTGTCATGGGGCCTATCTTTAATTTGGATCGCTTCTGGGCCGCGGTTTTGTCCCTCAGTCTTTTTGAGGGCGCCTATGCCTCCGAGATTTTTCGTTCAGGAATCGTTTCGGTGGAGAAAGGACAGTGGGAGGCGTCACACAGTCTGGGCTTGAGTTTCAGGCATGCCTACCGTTTTGTGGTCTTGCCTCAGGCCGTGCGCCGTATCTTGCCGCCTCTTGCCAGTCAAGCCATTTCCCTGATCAAAGATTCGGCCCTGGTCAGCACCATAGCTGTCTATGATCTGACCATGGAGGCTCAGGCCCTTATTTCTGAAACCTTTCTCACCTTTGAACTCTGGTTTACCGTGGCCTTCATGTATCTTCTGATCACGGTCTCCCTCTCCTTTCTCGTCTCGTATCTGGAGAAACGGACGGCTGTTGTTTGAATGGGAAAATTTGTTTTTTTGATCGCTATACAATATGATGCTCTTGAATCGGTATCATATCCTTACGCTCTGAACCTATCCACAAGGAGGAAAAATGAAAACATTGAACAAAATTGTCTTTGCTCTCATCCTGATATCACTTATGGCAGGCAGCATTCCGGCCATGGCTGGGAAATTACAGAATCAGCTCGTCGCCGAATCGACCCTTGATCAGGTCATGCGCCGGGGGGTCTTGCGGGTGGGTATGGATACCTTTCTCCCCTGGGCCATGAAAGATAAAAGCGGCGAACTGGTAGGATTTGAAATCGACGTGGCTCGGAGGCTGGCCGAGGATATGGGCGTCAAGGTGGAGTTTGTCCCCACCAAGTGGGCAGGTATTATTCCTGCGCTCCTCACCGGCAAGTTTGACGTGATCATCGGTGGTATGGGCATCCAGACCAAGCGCGCCCTCAAGGTCAATTTTTCCATTCCCTACGATTACTCCGGGATGGACATTGTTGCCCATAAGGAAAAGGCCGCGGGCTTTGACAGTCTGGAGGATTTCAATAAACCCGAGGTGGAGATTGCCTGTAAACTGGGGACCACTGCAGTCACAGCGGCCAAAAAGTATATTCCCAATGCCAAATTAAGGCTCTTTGATGACGAGGCCCAGGCCTATCAGGAATTGCGTAACGGCAATGTGCTGGCCGTGGTTGGAAATGCCCCGAGACCTGCCTATGAGGCCATAAAATATCCTGAGACCATGTTTTTGCCCCTGAAATCGAATTTCACGAAAGAGCCCATCGGCTTTGCCGTACGTAAGGGAGATCCCGATACCCTCACTTTTTTCAATAACTGGATCACCATCGTCAGTCATGAAGGTTGGTTGGAAGAACGTCATCAGTATTGGTTTGGCAGTAAGGAGTGGGCCCATCTGGTTGAATAACGAAGTGTTCGCCAAGGATCCAGGCAAGCGGGTGCGGCAGTCTATGCGGAACAATTCATATTGGGTACATACTCAGGAAGTTGAGAAAGTATGACTGGTGTCTACCTTGTCAAAAAAAAGAGCACCCTCCTCGATATTTCCGTGACTGTTGCCCTGCTTCTGTTTCTGACCTTTGTTACCTACCGGGTGAGTGTTGGACTTCATTACCGCTGGGATTGGGGAGTGATCCCGAACTATTTGCTGCGCTGGGACGAGGAGAAGGGGCGTTGGGTCTCAAACATCCTCCTCGACGGTTTTCTTACCACTATCCGTCTCAGTATCTGGTCCATTCTTCTTGCCAGCGGAATTGGGCTGGTGATGGGGATAGTCCGGACCCGGAGGCGTCTTTTCTTTCGTCTCCTGGGTCGCAGTTATGTAGAGCTGATCAGAAATATTCCGCCCCTGGTCCTGATATTTATCTTTTACTTTTTTGTTTCCGATCAGCTCATGCTTCTGTTTGGGGTGGAAGAGTTTATTCGCAGCAGAACAGACCTGGCCAGCCGGTGGCTGGCCATTCTTGTTGCTCCACCCGAGCGCTTCACCGCCTTTGTTGCCGGTGTTTTCACCGTGGCCCTTTTTCAAGGGGCCTATATTACCGAGATCGTGCGGGCCGGTATTCAGTCCATAGAAAAGGGACAATGGGAGGCCTCGGCAGCCCTGGGAATGTCCTGGCTGCAGCAGATGCGTTTCATCATCCTTCCTCAGGCCGGCAGACGGGTGCTGCCGCCCCTGGCCAATGAGTTGATTAATACCATCAAGTATTCCTCCATCGTCTCTATCATCTCTATTCAGGAACTCACTTTCCAGGGAATGCAGATAATGGCCTCCACTCAGCGGACCATAGAGGTGTGGCTGACTATCTCCTTTATGTACCTGCTGCTCTGCTTTTCTGTATCGCTCCTGGCCCGTCGTCTGGAAAATTCCATGGCCGAGAGCGGTGTTTGATTGAAGAGAGGATCGTCTATCCGTTGATTCCTTGGCTTGTTTTCCTTGGCCATACCTGCTACATTCGGCTCTGAAGAATGCTTAGAGTATTTTGACCTGTTCCTTGCCGATAGCCATGGCTCTCCTGCTGTATTTTCCAATACAGGGAAAAGGAAGCGATAGTGGCAGGAACAGTGACAGGAGGCCATCTTGGAGTCAATTGTGTTGAGCCCGGAATTTCTGATTACCTCATTGGTGGTTGTTCTCATGCCCGGCACCGGGGTGATTTACACAATCTCCGCTGGGCTTTTTATGGGGTTTCGAGCAAGTATTGCCGCGGCGTGTGGCTGTACGCTGGGCATAGTTCCCCATTTACTGGCCAGTATATTGGGATTGTCAGCTCTTCTTCATATGAGTGCCCTTGCTTTTCAGGTGCTTAAATATGCAGGCACTGCCTACCTTCTTTATCTTGCCTGGTCAATGTGGCGAGTAACCGGAGCACTGAAATTTGACCAACAGAATCAAAAAAACAGCATGTTGCAGATAGCGATGAAAGGTTTCCTGATTAATATCCTCAACCCCAAACTGTCCATTTTCTTTTTGGCATTTCTCCCCTTATTTATTTCAGCGGATGCTTCATCACCAGTGCTGCACCTGCTTTTCTTAAGTGCTGTCTTTATGACTATGACTCTCTGTGTCTTTATACTGTATGGTGTATCGGCACATAGCGTGCGAACGCATGTCGTAACTTCGCCCAAGAGTATTCTTTGGCTGCAACGAACTTTTGCCGCCATTTTTGCCACGCTTGGGGCCAAATTAGCGATGTCTGACCAATAAGGGATACGAGAGACTTTGTTGAAAAACAGCCAGTGAAGACAGACAAGAGACGATTATGCATTACTCCAAAGTTTGCCTCCATACATTTGCTTATGTCCTGCCGCCGCAGGTCCTGACCTCCGATGCCATAGAAGAGCGACTGGCTCCCCTGTATCAGCGCTTGAAACTCCCGCTCGGACGCCTGGAGCTGATGAGCGGTATTCGCGAGAGACGGCTGTGGGAGCCGGGAACTCTGCCCAGTCAGGGGGCATCCCTGGCCGCCGAGAAGGTTCTAACACAGAGTGATCTGGATCCGGAGTCCATTGAATGTCTCATCTTTACCTCGGTTTCCAGGGATATGATGGAACCGGCAACCGCCTCCTTTGTCCACAACCGTCTTGGACTGTCAGAAGATTGTCTTCTCTTTGATCTTTCCAATGCCTGTCTCGGATTTCTCGACGGGATGGTCATGCTGGCCAATATGATTGAACTGGGACAGGTGCGAAACGGGCTGATTGTTGCCGGAGAGACCGCTGAGGAGCTGGTTGAATCCACTATTCAGGCCCTGCTTGGAGATAACGGGCTGACCAGAAAGACGATCAAACCTGCCTTTGCCTCCCTCACCATCGGTTCCGGAGCCGTTGCCTTGTATATGTGCAGCCTGCAGCCGACAATGGATAGACCGCGCCTTGTCAACGGGGCCTGGAAGGCCAATACCAGACATTCCGATCTTTGCCAGGGAGCACAGGACGGTACGGATATCACCCTGATGAATACCAACTCTGAGGAACTGTTGCGCAGGGGGGTGGAGACAGCCCATCTCACCTGGCAGGAGTTTTCTTCCCGAGCGGGTTGGAACGCTGCGACCATTGACCGATTTTTCTGCCATCAGGTGGGTACGGCCCATGCCCGCCTGCTCTTTGACACCTTGGGACTGGATTCGGAAAAGAATTTTGAGACTCTCCGGGTCCTGGGGAATGTGGGCTCTGTTTCAGCGCCGATTACCATGGCCATGGCCATGGAGCAGGGTTGTTTTCATCATGGTGAAAAGGCAGCCCTCCTTGGTATTGGCAGTGGTATTAATTGCTTAATGCTAGGCATCGAATGGTAGCAACTAACAAAACGTGAATGAGGAAACCATGAAAGCTGTACTGACTGAGGAGCAGGGAAAGGGCTTGCTGCGTCTTGCCAGGCAGGCCATTGAGGAAAAACTAGGGATTGAAAGGGCGGACCCCCCTCTCCTCGATCCGCGGCTTGCTGTTGAATGTGGAACCTTTGTCACCCTGAAGATTGGTGGGGCCCTGCGTGGGTGTATCGGCAACCTTCTGGCAGCTGGCTCTGTTGCTGAGGGAATAAAACGAAACGCCCTGAATGCGGCTTTTCATGATTCCCGCTTTTCTCCCCTTACTCAAGAAGAGTTGGCAGAGGTCCATATTGATATCTCTATCCTCAGTCCACCCCATCCCTTGGATTACAGCGATGGAGAGGATCTTGTCGCCAAACTGCAGCCGGGCAAGGATGGGGTGATCTTGCGTCTGGGTATGGACGGAGCCACCTTTTTGCCTCAGGTCTGGGAACAGCTGCCGGATCCACGGCGCTTTCTCGGTCATCTTTGCCAAAAGGCCGGGCTTCCAGCAACGGCCTGGCGTGATTCCCATCCGGTGATCGAGATATATCAGGTGCAATGTTTTGAAGAAGAAAAGTGAAAGGCTGTCAGTCCCTCCAGGAGTCTTTGTCTTTGGGGGAGAGTCTCTGCTACTGGTAAGCGCTTTCCCTGGGGTTGCTTAACCAGGTTGTGAGTGTCTGTGGAACACTGTTACGAGGAAAAATCATGAAAGAGGTAGTGCTCAGTGAATATTTGAGCGAACAGATTCGTCAGATTTACGAAGAGATGGAAAATGGATATGATGCGGTTGCCAAGGCCCTGAAGTTCAGCTGTGACGGTTGTCCGGATAACTGCTGCGACTCCTATTTCCTCCATCACACCTATACGGAGTGGAGCTATCTCTGGCAGGGGATTCGTCTGACTTCAGAAGCAAAACAGAAAGAAATCATGGAGCGGGCAAGGGCATATATCCTGGATTGTGAAAAGGCTGAAGCCAGGGGAGAGCGGCCCCAGGTCATGTGTCCCCTGAACGAGGATGGGCGTTGCAGCCTCTATCTCCATCGTCTCATGGTCTGCAGGACACACGGAGTGCCTGCCTCCATGCGGCGTCCGGATGGACAGCAGCTGCGCTTTCCCGGTTGTTTTCGTTGCCAGGAGATCGTAAAGGAAAAATTTGTCCACGATTCAGAGGCCCCGCACATGGAGCGGACTCCTCTTCTCCAGCGCCTGGTCGCTGTGGAACGGGAATTGATGGGAGAAATGCTCCACCTCTATCCCAGGGTTAAACTGACCATTGCTCAGATGCTGGTCAAAGGCCCTCCCACCATTCCCACCCCGCACTGTGAGCGGAGCAGGGAGTAAAACAAAATTTTTATAACTCAGCAAACTCATGTATAATCCAGGAGAAGAGATCGTTCAGATTGTCGATCGTGAGAACCGGGAACTGGATGCCTTGCCCCGGCGTATCATGCGTCAGCAGAACCTTATTCATCGTGCCGCATATATTCTTGTCTTCAACGAGGAGAAGGAACTCTTTCTCCAGAAACGGACAGCCACTAAGGATCTGTATCCATCCTGCTGGGATGTGGCTGCCGGAGGTGTGGTTCTGGCGGGTGAATCCTATGAGGAATCCGCGGAGAGAGAACTGGCAGAGGAGTTGGGCATCAGCGGAACGACCTGTTGCCCTCTTTTTGATCAGTATTTTGAAGAGGAGGACAATCGGGTCTGGGGCCGGATTTTTTCCTGTACCCATAATGGCCCTTTTCGATTGCAGGAGGAAGAGGTAGCCTACGGAACCTTTATGGATGTATCCGCCATTTTTGAACTCAGTAAAAAAGAGCCATTTACCCCAGATGGTATTGAGATTCTGCGTAAAGTTGCGCAGGGGTAAAGGTTCCAAGGAGTCTGTTTCCCCTGGTCCGGGGCAGCGAGTGTCGCCTCAACGTTTGGCTGTCGCACCTTGCTTGTCCTTTTACGTACCGGTTTTGTTGCGACGTAAGTCGCATAGACGACTCTGTGACCCAGGTCGCCACAAAGCAGGTACAAAAAATTATGGCCCAAGAGTACGTCATTACATTAGTGACGAGACACTAGAGATAAATTGAATGAAGAAAAAACAGGTCAGGCGACTGGCGAGAAAAAATAGAATCTTTGCAGGAGCTCGCAGAAAGAAACAGCGCTTTCTCAAGGGAAATGTCGTTGTCTCGACTGCTTACAGCGTCAGAAAACCTGAGCAGGCAGCTGGACAAGAGGTGCAGGTTCAAGCCCCTGTCGAGCCGCCTCCTGTAAAGAGTGAAAAAAAGGGTCGGCGAAGCTCCGGGCGTTCCAAAAAGAGAAATGAAACTTGGAGTGTGGCCGATTTTGCTGTGGACCCGGTGGTTGACAAATGCCGTTTTCATGATTTTGATCTTCCTCTGGCTCTCATGCACGGCATAGCAGATCTCGATTTCCAATACTGCACCCCCATCCAGGAAAAGTCTCTCCCTGACGTCCTCAATGGCAAGGATCTTATCGGTAAAGCCAGCACTGGAACCGGCAAAAGCGCCGTCTTTCTCATCGGTATTTTTGCGAGACTGCTTCGCGAGGAGCATACGGAGCGGCGTAAGGGATGGCCGCGGGCCTTGATTATTGCCCCCACCAGAGAGCTGGTTATCCAGATTGCCAAGGATGCCAGGGCGATCGGCAAGTACCTCCCCTTGCGCGTGGCAGAGGCTTACGGAGGGACTGATTATGAACGGCAGATGCGAAACATCAGTGAGAGGCCGGTGGACATCCTGGTGGCTACTCCCGGTCGTCTCCTCGATTTCTCACGGAAGCGTGTGGTACAGCTCAAACAGGCGGGTATCATGGTGATTGACGAGGCGGATAGGATGCTGGATATGGGATTTATCCCGGATGTGCGTTCCATCATTTTTAAGACACGGGCCAAGGAACAGCGGCAGACCATGCTCTTTTCCGCTACTCTCACCGACGATGTCAAACGCTTGGCAGCTCAGTGGTGTGTAGATCCTGTTTCTGTGGAGACCGAGAGCGAACAGGTGGCTGTGGAGACGGTGCAGCAGATTGTCTATATGACCACCAAAGAGCAAAAGTATCTGGTGCTCTATAATATTATCACCAGTGAGAGTCATGAGCGGATTATCGTCTTTGCCAATATGAAGAGGGATGCGAAAAGGCTACATGATCGGCTCCTCAGGGACGGTATTAATTGTACTCTCCTCTCCGGTGATATCCCCCAGCAGAAGAGAACGACCCGTCTTGAGAATTTCAGGAGTGGACGTGTCCAGGTCCTCATTGCCACAGACGTGGCAGGGAGGGGGATTCATATCGATGGTGTCAGCCACGTGGTCAATTACACCCTGCCCTATGAGCCGGAAGATTATGTCCACCGTATCGGGCGTACGGGCCGGGCTGGGGCAGACGGGATCTCCATCAGTTTTGCCGATGAAGAAAGCTCATTTTATCTCATGGATATTGAAGCATATATCGGACAGCCAATGCCTTGCGTCCAGCCTGCCGAATCACTGCTGCGGGCCGTACCGAAGAAAAAATAGGGTTGCGGTGTGCGGTGTGCGGTTTGAGGTATGCGGTATGCGGTATGCGGTTTGCGGTATGAGGTATGAGGTATGAGGTTTGAGGTGTGCAGGTGACGCTGCTTTTTGGTTCTTCCGGATTAAGCGTACTTCTCGCTATCGCCTGTTAGTTAGCTCGGACTTGAGGACGAAGTAAAGAACCTAAAAGTTCTGGTATGGCAGATTTTATCGTTTCAAAAGTTTTCTCTCTTCCCCTTCCCTCCCTTTGAAAAAGGGAAGGGAGAAGAGAATGCAAAATGAAGAGTTTTCCACCTTGATCCCGGAGTTCTCTCAGGGTGGCATCAACTCCCACATGTCCCCTCATCTTTTCCTGGGAGGACAATCTTTTGTAAGGCCTGCAGGAGACTGTCTATCGTAAAAGGCTTCATCAGAAATCCCTTGATGCCGATTTGGGTGGCCCTCTTTTCATCCACCAGTTCACTGTAGCCGGTAATAATAATAATCGGCATGTCGGGCCGGACGGCAAGTATCTTGGCGGCAAGCTCCATCCCGGTCAGTGCCGGCATGGTCTGATCGGTGACCACCACATCGAACGCTGCTGGATCAGCTAAAAATTTCTCATATGCCGTAACACTGCTGTTACATGGTGTTACCTGGCAACCAAGCAGTTCGAGATATATTTTTCCCAGCTGCACTATCATGAGTTCATCATCGACGAACAGCACATTTTTGGTCAGTTGAGGCAGTTCACCGGTCTGGGAACTGATTTCTTCTATGGTTTGCAGGCTGGTTGTGTCGGATGCAATGGGGAGGAATATGGTAAAAGTGCTTCCTTGGCCGATGCGGCTGCTGACCCGGATGGTTCCATGGTATGATTGGACGATACCCTGCACTGTCGCAAGGCCAAGCCCCGTGCCCTCACTCTGAGATTTGGTGGTGAAATACGGGTCAAATATTCGGGATACAGTCTTTTGCTCCATGCCGGTTCCGTTGTCCTGCACTGAAAAAACGGCATAGAACCCTGGGGGAAGCTCTGGGAAATCCAACTTATTTCTCTTCTCTATCCTCAGTTCGTGAAGGGAAATAATCAGCACACCGCCTTTATCCCGCATGGCATGATAGGCATTGGTGCAGAGATTCATGATAATTTGTTGTATCTTGGTGTAATCAGCATGCACTGGCCGGCAATCTTTTTGAATCTGGAGCTGGATATCAATTGTGGATGGCAGGGTGGAGCTTAAAAGGTTAAGAGAATCGTTGATGACTCTCTGGAGAAAGATGTTTTTCTGAGTTTCATCAACCATGGAACATCGACTAAAGGTGAGAATCTGTGAGACCAGATCTCGAGCACGGCAGGCTGCCTGGGTCACTTTTTTCATGTTGTACCAGCTCTTGCTGTCGGTGGGCACCGTTAACAGGGAGAGTTCAGAAAATCCGAGAATGGCGGTCAGAATATTGTTGAAGTCATGGGCAATGCCGCCTGCCAGGGTTCCCACCGCCTCCATTTTATGGGACTGGCAGAGATTTTGCTCCATCCTTTTGCGCTCGGTAATATCCCTGAAGATGGCCAGAACCACCTGCCGCTCCTGCCAACCTGAGACACTGAGACTGATTTCCACAGGAATAATGCTGCCATCTGTATTGCCTATAGATATTCCCGACAAAATACCCTGGCCTTCCAGGCAGTGATTGAGAAATAGTTTTCTGTGCTCTGTATAAATTTCCGGCGGGAAGAGCAATTTACTCTGGTGTTGACCGATAATCTTACTGGCCTCAAGGCCCAGCAACTTTTCCGCACTTTTATTAACCTGGAGGATTTCCTCAGTAAACAAATCTGAGATAAAAATGGCATCATTGGCGGTATCGATCAGGGTCCGAAAATTTTGTTCTGATCTTTGCAGATGTTTTTCCACTCTCCGGCGCTCGGTAATATCAATGGACGATTCAATGAGCTGAACGACCTTGCCTTTTTCATCAAAGATGGGATGGCAGTGCAGTTCCAGCAGGATGGGGGTGTCATTTGTATCATAAAAGAGTTGTTCGATAACTACAGATAGTTTTTTCTCCTTGACCTCGTCCATGGGACAGATCAGCCTATCATTTCGGCAGGGTTTTTCCTGGTTACGCAGCATGGCGTAACATTTATCAGTTGTTTTTTTGCCAAATGCCCGTGCTGCTTTATTGGCATGGAGAATGGCGTAATCAGTTGCATCGATGACACAGAAAGGATAGGGCAGGGATTCAAGTACAGAAGTGAGAAAGGCATGTTGCTCACGGGTTTTGTTCTCCGCAGTCTTACGAAAGTGATTCTCTTGACGCAGATCTTCATTTAATTCCACCAGTCCGTTTGTTCGTTCCAGCACCATTTCTTCAAGGTGGTCATTGTGCTGTCGTAACTGCGCATCTGCTTTTTTACGTCGTTCAGCGGCAGTGAGTCCCTGGCGGATAATATAAAAGGAGAGCAGGCAGACCAGGCCAAGGATGTAAGTGGAGTAGGTAACCATCTTTGCGGTCAGATTGCTGATCTCCTTTTCCACATCCTCCACATACACCCCTGTGCCGATAATCCAGTTCCATGGGGTAAAGGATTTGACATAGGAAAGTTTCGGTACAATTTGACTCGGATCATCCTGCCACTGCCACATGTAATCAACATAGCCACAGTCACTGGCCTGGACGGTTTTGACGAATTCGATGAACACCTTTTTGCCGTTTGGATCAGCAAATCCGGAGAGGTCTTTTCCATTTAGATCAACTCGATAGGGGTGCATGATCATGTTTGGTTCCATGTCGTTGATCCAGAAATAATCTTTTTTTTCATTGCCGTATCGAAGCATGTTGATCTGCTGGCTGGCAAGGTCCTGAGCCTGCTTCTTTGTCATGAGGCCAGTGCTTTCCTGTTCTTGGTAGAAAATGAGGATATCAGAAACAATACTTGTGATGTGCTCGATAGATTGTTTCCTATCTGCAAAAAGATTTTCACGAAAGGAAGGGAGAATAATCTGGGACAGGGTCACTATAAAGAGGGCAATTGCCATGAGGGATGGTAACAAGACCTTGATAACCTCTTTTTCTAGAAATCTTTGTATCATTCGCAACTCGTTCTTCCCCTCTGTAGATCAGAGTAAGCAGATTTTTCTTTGTTGGCGGATTTTACCTCTTTCATAATTAGTTATATGGCAAGTCCCGACTGATTGGAAATGAATTTACAAAAAATTACTAAGTAATACTAAGTAATACTTAGTAAAAATTAGTAACACTAAGATATCTATGAGAATATTGTATCTACAAGAATCGATCCATCATGGAACAATGCCATTGTTCCGAATGGTTAGGGAGGTACATGGAGTTCTGAATCTTTTTGGCGGATTTTTCTATCAAAAAAAGGGACAATTTTGTCCCGCCAGGGATTGAAAAGGACTCAAAAAATCATATAAGGTGGGTGCAATCGGGGGGGGCAAAAAAGACCCATAATGGGACTTTTTATAATATGCCGAGTTTTTTCATTTTACGGAAAAGGGTTTTGCGGGAAATGCCTAATTCGACAGCAGCGTCTTGTCTACTCCAGTGGGTGTATTGCAGGGCTTTGATAATGACATCTTTTTCACAGTGTTCCAGCTGGAAACTGAAATCTTTTTTTTCTGGGTCAAATTGATATTCATTGTCATGTTCGGAAAACTCGACTTTACCCAGGGCAATAAAGCGAGTCAGAACATTTTTCAATTCTCTGATATTGCCTGGCCAGTGATAATGGTGCAACATCTTGAGAACAGAGCCTGAGATATCGGCCAGGGTAAGATTTCCTTTGTCTTGTTGGAGAAAGGTATCGATAAGCAGTGGCAGGTCTTCTTTTCGTTCCCGCAGAGGAGGGAGGTGAAGGGGAATAACATGAATGCGGTAAAAAAAATCCTCCCGCATGCCGCGATCATTGTCTTGACTCTGGAGAGGCTTATTGGTGGCCGTAATAAGACGGATATCAGTTTTATGGACCCTGGTGCTGCCAAGTGGAGTGTATTCCCCATTTTCTATAACTTGCAACAGCTTACCCTGCATGGCAAGACTGAGATCACCGACCTCATCCAGAAAGAGGGTGCCTCCATTCGCAATGTCCAAGTAGCCTTTTCTGTTACAAGTGGCTCCGGTATAGGCCCCTCTGCGAACCCCGAAAAACTCACTTTCCAGTAATGTTTCCGGTATCGCTCCACAGTTAACAATGACAAGCTCCTTGGCGGCCCGTTTACTCAAATTGTGGATGGAGCGGGCCACTAATTCTTTACCTGTACCGGATTCTCCATACAAAATGACATTGTCATCTGATTTGCTAGCCTTGACGATTAACTTGTAAATACGCTGCATGGTATTGCTTCTTCCAATAATAGCAGAGAGTTTGTGGCGATTTGTTGGGGAAATTTGCCGGGATTCATTCTCTTGTTGGAACGGTAAAGTTTTTTGCTTGAGAGCCAGCTCATGCATCTTCAGGTGGGTTATATCGTACAATGTTTCAACAACACCCACTTTTTTGCCCTGGGAATTGATAACAGGTGCGGCGAGAAAGTTGAGATAGCGGGATTGGCCTCCCAAATGTTCAAAAAAAGCGGTGGCTTCCCAGGCTGATATGACCTGAGAGGAAAGGGCAGGGGTACATTTTTCGTAGAGACGAAGAAATTGCTCGAAGTCTTCCTGCAACATCAAATCAGCAAGAATATATTGTTCTTTTGGATAAAAAGGCTGCCAGTGCTTGTGAGTCCCTATCATCTCCTGCTCTGTATAGCCGGTCAGTTTTTCACAGGCCTTGTTCCAGCAGGTTATGCGGTGATCAAGATCAAGGGCAAATTGGGCAATGGGACTACAGTGCAGAATTTCAAACATGGTGGGCCCTATCTTCAGGAAGTTTTTGCTTTCAGTTCTACTCGCTTTTTTAGACCAACATCTTTGAGAGCAGCAGGGGCCTTTGGCAGAGGTATCTGTTGACTCTTTCCGGGGCAGCGAGTTGTCGAACACAGATGAAATATCCGATAATGATTATTATAGCATGTACGACATTGTCTGACAAGCTATAGCGAGTTTAGCGAAAAAAGAAGGTGCAAAGAGTTAGGCAGGCATGTGGATCATCCTGGAATAATGCGATGTTGTATACAACGAGGTGCGCTGAGACAGCGACAGTATGGGATAAAGAGCCGGTTATGGTCAGGGAGCGGTTGATGAGGCACTTGATAATGTTTGCCGGGAAAAGAAAAAATGACTGAAGCGGATAGGCTCTGCCAACTATCGGGAAACGTGGGGAAAGAAAAGGGATAAGGATAATTTTGGCATCTGGGCAGGGGGCGCCACAGAGTGTTTGTCGCTCCCCTGCCGCAGGCGTGTCAATCCGGGCACGGACCTAAAGAATTTCTTTATTCCTGCCAGCTACAAAACTCATTTATTGCTGCGCGTTCAGGACAGTAGGCGTTCACGGGAGAGTCCATATCAGGGTATCCGACAGACAGGCCGAGAATCAAGCGCTTGGAGGCCGGGATTCCAAGAAATTCTTTGACCTCTTTGCCATAATCGGTAGCAAAGGCCTGGGGAACCGTGGCCAGTCCTGTGGCATGGGCTGCCAGCATAAGGCTCTGGGTAAAGAGTCCGAGATCAAAGAGAGACCATTGACTGAGGGAAGCGTCTTGATAGAGATAGATGGCGTGGGGGGCATAATAAAAGTTGAAGTTGGCCTTTTTGGCCTTAATGATGGTTTCCGGTGCGGCCAGATCGATACCGGTAAGTTCTTTTCGTTTGGCAAAGAGATACTCAATACGGCTTGCCTCGGCCTCGGGCCAGGCAACAGGCGCTGCGATATCCGGGGTGTTTTCTTTCCCATCCTCCAGGAGACCGATCAGCATTTTTGAGAGTCTTTTCTTCTTGTTACCGGAAAGGATGATCACTTCCCAGGGCTGGGAATTTTTGTAGGATGGACTCCAGCGGGCAATGTTGATCAGCGCTTCCAGATCTGTTCTGGGGACTGATTTTGATGTAAATTTTCTGATGCTTCTCCGGGTCTTAATGCATTCCAGAGTATCCATAGTTACCTCCAGGGCTAAATGTTTTGGGGCTGACTGTGTATGTGTTGAGGCTTTGAACTTTATGGAATAGTATAGCTGGCTGTCAAGAGAAAGCAACTGCCACACCTTTTTCGGTGGCAGAAAAGAAGAGATAGAGAAAAAGGACATACATGGTCAGTTATTACCCGGACGTCTCATCCTATATCACTCGAGATGGTTCCACCATTAGAGAGTTGATTCATCCAAACCAGCATGGAGCGGGGAATCAGAGCCTGGCTGAGGCCAGGGTCGCCCCTGGCTGTTCAACCCTTTTGCATCGGCATGAAAAATCGGAAGAGATTTATCATATTACTGCTGGTCACGCCCGTATGATTCTTGAGAGTGGAGAGTATCTCCTGGCGCCGGGAGACAGTGTTCGTATCCTTTCCGGAACCTCTCATCGCCTGATTAACATAGGATCGGAGGAGCTTTGCCTGCTCTGTTGCTGCTCTCCTCCCTACAGTCATGAAGATACTGTTCTCCTGGCTTCCCCGTGAAGGCAGCTTTGTTAAAGGCCTGGAGTGATTGGCGTCGCAGGAGCCGGTATGCTGAAGTTTCCAGGGTCTGTATACCCTTGGTCACAGGCATGGCCGCCACCACGGTCATGGAGTTTACGGATCGCATTTTTCTCTCCCATTACAGTGTGGATGCTATCTCCGCAGTGGTTCCGGCCGGAGTCACTGCCTTTCTCCTTCTCTGCTTTCTGGGTGGGGTTTCAGGCTATGTCTCTGTTTTTATTGCTCAGTATTACGGATCAGGCAGGCCTGAGAAAATAGGGCTTGTTCTCTGGCAGGGGCTCTTCATCACCTTCCTCTCCGGTATTTTTCTCTTTTTGTTCGCCACCTTCGCCACCACGCCGCTGTTTACCCTGGTCGGGCACAGCCCAACAGTTCGTATTCAGGAAGAACTCTATTTTCGGATTCTCTGTCATGGCGGTGTCCTCCATGTGGCCATCCAGGCCCTGTCCGGATTCTTTACCGGCAGGGGAAAGACAAGGCCGGTGATGCTGGCCACTGTCCTGGGAATGGCTGTCAATATTCCTCTGGATTATGGACTTATTAATGGAGTATGGGGATTCCCGGAGCTGGGAATTCGCGGTGCTGGCCTGGCGACCGTCGTTTCCTGGGGGGTGACACTCCTATTCCTCGTCCTGGCAGCCTTTTCCCGGCCCTTGAGAAAAGAATTCAGACTGCTTGAGACCATGGTCCTGGACCGAGAAATTTTTGTCGGCCTCCTCAGGTATGGTGTCCCAGGGGCCCTCCAGTTCAGTCTGGATATCTTTGCTTTCACTTTCTTTATCCTCATGGTTGGACGGATGGGCACAGTCCCCCTTGCTGCTTCCAATATTGTGATCTCCATCAGCTCCCTGGCATTTATGCCTGCCCTTGGCTTTTCTTACGGAATCTGCAGCATGGCAGGATATGCCCTGGGCAGGAAGAGGCCGGATGAGGCACGGGCAGCCGCCTGGAGCGGAATCCATATCCTCCTGGCCTACACCCTGCTCCTGGATATCTTTTTTATCGTCAGTCCGGAATGGATTGTTTCTGTTTTCGTCCATAGCAGTGACAGTGGTCAATACGAGGAGATTTCACATATGGCCTCGAAATTATTAAGGCTGGTGGCCGCTTACATCCTCTTGGACGCCTTTTACATGATCTTTTCGGCAGTGCTCAAAGGTGCCGGTGATACCCGGTTTCTTCTCTGGGCAATTTCCGGGGCTTCGCTGGGGTGTATGATTGTTCCCCTCTTTGTTGGCATTCATTATATGGGAATGGGCATCTATGCGGCCTGGTCCTGCATTGTCGGTTTTGTGGCCACCCTTTGCTTTTTGGTATCCTGGCGCTATGGGAAAGGGAGATGGGAGGAGATGCTGGTAATAGAGAAGAATTGATGGCTTCCTGACGATGCCAACACAAATGAGGTCAGTGGCTTTCTTTCTTTATATCCCGATGGAAGTGTTGCAAGGCATCAAAGTCTTTGCGGAGGAGGAGGGCAAGGGCTTCAGTTATGGCCACAGAGCGGTGATGACCGCCGGTGCAGCCGATACCGACTCGTAATTCTTTTTTGCCGCTCAGCTGGTACTGTTCGGCAAAAAAGTGAATAACCCTCTGCAGATGCTGGAGACATTCTTTCCCTGCTTCATTTTGTAAAACATACTCAGCAATGGATGACTCCAGGCCGGTGAAGGAACGGAGGGTTTCCACGTGGTAAGGGTTGGCAAGAAAGCGCACGTCAAAGAGCAGATTTACATCCTGGGGTGGATCATATTTGTAACCAAAGGAGAAGATGGTAATGGGAAAAGAGTTGTGCGCAGAGGTCATGGAGTTGTTTCCAGGATTTCATCACGAGTGAAGATCACCTTGACCGGGCAGTTGTCCATCTGGTTCAGGGCCACAAATTTGAGAATATTTTCTACCCCATTGCCGTCGAGGCTGTCGATGACGATGATGATTTTAACGATAAAAGCACCGAACTGGATCACCTCTTCCAGGGCTCGGATGAGCTCACTGCCCGAGGAAACCACGTCGCCCACCAGGGCCACCCGGTCTCCTGCCTTGATCCTGGACTCCAGCCACTTGGGATCCTGGATATTCCCTTCCTTGCGCATGGAGTCGCGGATGTAAAACACCCCGATCTCTTTGAGAAAGGCTGCCCGGCAGATGACGGAGAGGATGGGGTGGCCCGGTCCGCCCAGGGCACAGATGTTCAGGTCTTTGATTTCTTCATAGATAAGCTCGCCCGTCAGTTTGATTCCCTGGTGTTTGAGAGAGATCTGGAAGAAATCGAAGTAATTTGTGACTATTTTGGATGGGGTGCGAAAATGGCCATCTTTCATAACGACTCTTTCGGCAATGAGTTTTCTTAACTCTTCCCTGGTATCAGACATGATTTTTTTTCTCACCGTTTAATGACAGTAATAACAAAGTGGTATTGTTTTCTAGGTTCAAAGACTGAAGGGGGCACCATGCAATTGATGCCCAGCTGAACCTGCCAGGATCATAATCGGCAGCTCTTTCACCGCAAGTATGGTTTCTTTTCTTTCGTTCTTTTAGCAGAACAGCTGAAGCGTTAGCAGCCGACTTCTAGAACAGGCTCCCAGAAAGACATATAGGGGTTTCTCTCCCGGAAGGCAATTTAAAATTTTGCGAATTATGCAACTGCGAGTATAAAAGTGATAAAAAATCGGGGAATGGAGCTGTGCAGCAAAGCGCATAAAAGGTTACAGGAGTTAAAATATGTATTCCATCTTTGAAACAAAGGTTACTGTCCGGCCAGATGACATTGATATGAACAATCATGTCCACTATTCCAGATATCTGGATTATCTTCTTATGGCCCGTTATGATCAGATGAAAAAGGATTATAAGGTTTCCATGGAAGAGTTTGTGAAACGGGGATATTCCTGGGTGGCTTCTGAGGTCAATATCCAATACAAACGGCCCATCCTTCTTCAGGACAGCATCGTGGTCCGGACTCAGGTCAAAAATTTCCATGGGGCTCAAGTCGTAATCAGTTTCTGGATTGTCAAGGATGAGAGGGAAAAGATCGCAGCTCAGGGTGAGGTTGGCTACACCATGATCTCGGTGCAGAACGGCAGGCCTACACGTATTCCTGATGAGATCATTGAAAAGTATCAGGTGTAACAGGGTCGCGACTTATTGGAGGGAGGTAATTTTCGCCCTTGTATTGCCTGGATGGAAATTATACAATAACGTGTACTATTGTATTTTTAAATGAGTTTCTATTTTTAGATCAGGAGAAGGGATGGTGGGAGAGCAGCGATTTGTTTTGCTCATGGATGATGATGAACAAATCTGTACCATAGGCGCTCTGTTTTTGAAAAACTTCGGCTATGGGGTGGAATGTACATCTGATGGTGAACACGCTCTGGTGGCCTATTCTCGGGCCCTTGCAAAAGGGGTTCCTTTTTGCATGGCCTTTCTTGATTTAAATATCCCGGGAGGAATGGGAGGCAAAGAGACTATGGGGAAACTGCTGGAGATTGATCCCTCGGCCCGTGGAGTGGTAACCAGTGGTGATTCGACCGATCCGGTTTTTGTGGAGTACCGTGCCCACGGTTTCAGCGGAGCACTTTCCAAGCCCTTCAATCTGGCAGATTTCCAACAGGTCCTTGAAAGCGTTTCTGCGTAATCTTTTGCGCGAGCCAACAAATTTATCTTTTTAAAACTTCCACCTGTTGATGCGTTGAAGCTGTTGTTTCCCCGTTTCTTGCTTCGAACAGGGACTGGGAGTCCATACGATTAAAATTCTGCACAGGCTTGCCGGCCACTCTTTCCATTGCCGAGTGCAGTGGAGAGCAGCATCGTTATTTTCCCCCCAAAGCCCCTCCTTCCAGGCAGCAATATCTCGAATACCTGGCTCTCCAGGCCTAATGGCGTCTGTTGGCATCTGTACTTTTGTGTTCACAGGGCTGGGCCTTGTCCTGATGGGTGTTCGTTGGCGGAAAGAATGGGGAAGAGATAACTGGCCACTGTGTCGGCACCGTTTATCGAGGCAGGTGACAAGCGCTGGCCAGAGCAGAGTTGGTCCAGGACAGGGAGCCAGCCGGCAGAGAGAAAATATTCCTGACTCAAAGATTGGCTATTCATGGCAGTGGTCGTGAATCGTTCCAGGACTGCGGATTCAGGAAAAGTGGTCCGACCCACAGTGATCAGGGGAACACCGGCTTGATAGCATTCAGCCACGGTGGAATAACCACTCTTGCAGATCACCAGGTCAGCAGCGTTGATGAGGTCGGGGTGGTAATAGCTGCTGTGCCGTGACAGGAGCAGGACGTTGGCACCGAGAGTGGTGCTTTGTTGTTGGCTGGCGAGGATAAAAAAGGTGTCGGGGACGGTTGACAGGCGACTGATAAAGGGAAGTTCGATATCGCCCCCCCCCATGGAGATGAGGATGACTCGTCTGTTCTGGCAGCCAAGGTCGTTCCGTACATCCGATCGCTGTCTGCGAATGCGGCGAAAGATCGGGCTGCAGAGCAGATGAGCGCTGCTGCGAGCACAGACAGGTTCGCTCTGAATATGGATATCTGCGCCTTGATATTGAGACTTCAGGTAGTCAATGGCGGCAAGGAGGCCGGGATGTTGGGGAAGATAGGCCTGATAGATCCAGTCCCAGGTAAAGTTTTCAATGAGCACAGAAACGATTCCCGCCTCCCTGGCCACGGCAATGCCGAGGCCCGCGATGTCGCAGAGGACCAGGCGGCATCCTCCTATCTTGCCGACCAGCTCTCTGACCAGGGCATCCTGAAAGGGAAGGAACTCCTGCAGGCGACTGATGGTTTGTTCCAGATCGGCCACCAGTCCGTTTTTCTGGACCAGGCCGATATCGCATTGCAGGGGGTGATAGCTGAAGTCTTTCAGGGTCTCTGCAAAGAGGGATTCAGGAACAGTGGTAAAGAGGTGGGGATGGAGGTCCGGGATTTTGCTCTGCAAGGCCTCGAGGATGGCAGTCATGCGGGTGGCATGGCCGAAGCCGTGGGGAGTGATAAAGCAGGCGATCTCTTTCATGGCAAGGGGTACCCTCTTGTCCTCGATTATGGCTAGCGTCAAGTTGCCATAATCCTAGCTCTAATCACTTGGAACAACAAGGAGAATAAGCAGTTATTGTTAAGCGTGTCTTTTCTCTCCCCATTATTTCCTCAAAAAACACATCAGAAAACCGGGTTTCATTACTGGTATATATTCGTCCGCTCCCATGTCGTAATCGTCGAACCCATTTCCCAGTTCTGTGGTATCCGCTCATGTCCCGTGCTGGTGGGGATGGTCGCCATAGGGGTGGATGTGATCGTGGCTGTGAATCTGTTTTTCTTTACAGGGAATGAGTCGTCGCTTGTCAATGGTATAGAGGTGGGAGCAGGTGGAGGCGAGAAAGTCCAGATCGTGGGAGATGATAATATGGGCCTGGTTCAGGCCCCTGAGGATCGCAATGAGGCGTTCCCGGGTTTCTGGATCCAGGTTGTTGCTCGGTTCGTCCAGGAGCAGGAGGTGTGGCTGCATGGAGAGGATAGTGGCCAGGGCCACCAGCTTTTTTTCTCCACCTGACAATCGGTGGGTTATGCGATCTTCAAAGCCTTTCAGACCAAGGCCCTCCAGGGTGCGGCCCGATATCTCCCGTGCCTCTTCCGCTGTGGAACCGAGGTTGAGGGGGCCGAAGGCCACGTCTTCAAGGACTGTCGGAGAGAAGAGCTGATCATCTGAGTTTTGAAAGAGAAACCCCAGCTTGCGGCGGAGGATACGGAAATCTTTTTCCCCCGCCATGACCATCCCCTCCAGGAGAACTTCTCCCCTGTCCGGGGTGAGCAGGCCCATGATGATCTGGAATAATGTGGTCTTGCCGCAGCCGTTGGGGCCGATGAGGCCAATCCGTTCGTCACAGATACTGAAGTTGACCTCTTCCAGGATTGGGGTCGTCCGGCCTGGGTAGGAGTAGGTGATGTTGCGAAGTTCGATGAGTGGCGGCAGAGTTGTCATGATGGAAGCGTTAACAGAAAAAGGGGATTGTTGCCAGGAAGAAGCTGATAAGGAGTATGGTCGTCAAAAAGAGATAGTCGTTCTTGCTGAGTTGCGGCTGATTGAGGGGGATCAGTGTGCCGTTGAAGCCGCGCAGGACCATGGCCTGGTGCACCCTTTCCGCTCGGTTCCAGCTTTTTACCAGAGTCATGGCAAAGAGGTGGCTGTAGGTGCGGTAGGTATGGAGAGAATTGGCAGGGATAAATCCTCGTAACCTTGCCGCCCGCTGCAGGCGAAGATATTCCTGGTGGATGACAAAGAGCTGGCGATAGGAAAAAAGGAGGAGAAAGGTGAGCTTGCGCGGCATACCGAGTTTTTCCAGACCATGGCCCAGGCTGGCAAGCGTGGAGGTGGCGAGCAGGGCCAGAAAGGAGAAAAGAATCCCGTTTGTCTTCAGGGTAATGAGGGTTGCCATCCGGATACCGTCCAGGCTCAGATCAAGAAAAAGAAAGGGGAGAATCGTATCCCCTCCATAGGTGAGGGGGAGGGTGAGCCAGAGAAAGAGGGTGAAGATGTTGACCCTGCAGATACGTCTGAGGATGAGGCGGGGGCTTGGCCTGGAGAGGATGAGCAGCAGGCCTGTCAGGATGCAGCCTGTGCCAGCCACCAGGAACGAGGAGGTCAGGGCCAGGATCAAGGTGATGGCCACAGCCGGGATGAGTTTTACCCGGGCATCACGGCTGTGAAACAAAGTAGTGCCGGTGGCAAAGGGTTCCTCAATCATTTGTCCTGCTGTCCTTTGGGGCGACGGTTCTTGAGCCAGGCCGCCAGTCCGGCAAGGCCGATGAGATAACCGATTCCGCCGAGGATGTCGTTGATGGTTGGTTTCTTCTCTTCGGCCTTGGCCAGACTCCGTCTGATGGGCGCCAGCTGCTCTTCCAGTACTTCCGCAATGAGTTGTTTCAGTTTGCTATTGTCCACCTCTGCAGAGCTTGCAGGGGAAGCTGCCGGGGGAAGGGAGGGCATTGTTTCAGGAGTAGATCCGTCACCCTGAGGAAGATATTCTGTGGCCGGGATCAGCCATTGGTTCTGGTGTCCTTCACCGCCGGAGACAATGATCAGCAGGTCACTTGCTTCGGCCCTGGCTTGGTCTGGGACAGCAAAGGTGAAGATCCCATTTTCATCTCCGATTCCCTGGAGCAGGACTGTACCCTTCTTGTTGTCTATTACCGTTATTTCTCCCTTTATAAGAGGGCGATTGTCGGCAAAACCCGATTCTACGGTTACCGTATCTCCGGAGACCCAGGCAAAGACCCGTATCTTATGGGCCAGCCCTTGAGAGGGGAAGAGAAAGAGACAGGCAAGGAGAAGAAAAAGCTTTTTATTGGCAAGGATGGAGGGGAGAGGCATGAGATTATTTCCGGGTGTCCAAGGAGAGGATTTCCGGCTGCACCCGGGCCAGAAATCCGACAACGAACATGGTGATCAGCCCTTCGATGAGCATGACCGGCAAGTGGCTGGTCAGGAGAATGACAGCGGCGTGGAGAAAACCCTGATCCGAGAAGAAGAGGGCCCCTGCCATGAGGAGTGCTGAAAGCAACATGGAACAGCATCCGGCAAGAAATCCAGCCGTCATCCCTTGTTTTTTACTGCCCTTGAGTAAGGGACGTAAGGACAGGCCACAGAGGACTGCGGGCCCACCAATATTGAAACCGTTGACTCCGAGGACGACTATACCACCATATTGGAAAAAGACGGCCTGCAGAAGCAGGGCCACGACAATGGCTGGAAAGGCTCCCCAGCCCAGCAGGAGTCCGAGAAGACCGCCGAGGAGAAGGTGTACGGAACCTGGTCCCACTGGGACGTGGATCAGGGAGGCTACGAAAAAGGCGGCGGAGAGCAGGGAAACGGTCATGATGCGATCGTAATCCAGTTTTTTCAGACCCACTGTTGTCCCCACAGCGGTGAGAACAGCACCTCCTATTAATACCGGTGCGGTGAGGACGCCTTCTGAGATGTGCATGGAAATTGGTTGGTATTGGGTGAAATTCAGTGCAGGTCTTTGCCGGTGGAGCTCATGGCTAGATTGCCGTTGCGCACACCGCGCAGGGCAATGAGACTGTCTGCCAGTCTCCGCACATCGCCTGCCTTGCCGTGGACGATGATTACTTCCAGGCAGTTATTATGGTCCATATGGACGTGGGTTGTGGAGACGATATGATGATGGAAGTGGTGCTGCAGTTCCGTCACTTTTTCCTGGAGTCCATGCTGGTGGTGGTCGTAGACCAGGGATATGACGCCCATGACGTCCTTGTCCGCCTGCCATTCTTTTTCAATGATGCGGCTGCGGATGAGATCGCGTAGCGCCTCGGAGCGGTTCTGATAATGACGTTCCCGGGTGAAGCTGTCAAAGTCATCGAGAAGGTCTTCTTCCATGGAAACGGTAAAACGTTTTAACATCTTGTAACACCTTTTTGAATTTTGTGTTACAGTAGCAGCTGTTTGCCAAAAGGTCAACAGCTATCTCACTGTAAAGACGGGAGGGCTGTTGACTGTGCCCCTTGAACACCAGAGAAGCGAGGATGTTGTGGAATACACGGTACAACCAATAGGTCTGATTCATTCCTGCTACAGCGAAAAATTCGGTATTCCCCGGCAGCCCGGGTTGGTGAAAAGTGCCAGGGGGGCCATTGAACTCCTGCCTCCCTGCAATCGTGAAGAAATGTTCAAGGGGCTCGAGACCTTTTCTCATATCTGGCTGCAGTTTCTTTTTCACGAGTCCATGGCTGACGGCTGGCGTCCCACGGTGAGACCGCCCTGGCTCGGTGGTCAGGAACGGGTGGGACTCTTTGCCAGCCGCAGTCCGCACAGGCCGAACTTCCTGGGACTGTCAGTGGTTCGCCACCTGGGGATGAGAAAGGAGGGGGGGAAGCTCTTTGTCGATATTGGTGAACTGGATCTTTTACATGGAACACCAATCGTCGATATCAAACCCTATGTGCCATACAGTGACCGCGTGGAAGACGCTGCTCAAGGCTTTGTTCGATTTTCCGAGAAGAAAATAAGCGTTCGTTTCAGTGCAGAGGCCGATGCTTCCTGCCGCCGTTACCAAGAAGTGACGGGCAGGGACCTGAAAACCCTGATTCACGAGGTCCTGGAACAGGATCCACGACCGGCCAGTCAGAGAAAACAGGAGCGGGAATATGGGATGCTGCTCTGGAAGGTGAATGTACGCTGGCTGGCAGATGAAAGCGGATTTAAGGTACTCTCTCTCGAGGAGAAGGAGTAGGGGGCCAACTCCTTTTTCTTCTGCGTCGGAAGGGAAAGCAGCTTAGAATCCTCCCGCACCTCCTTGACTTTGTCAGTTTGTTAGGGCTATTCTATGATAAAATAAGAATCAATACCTCTGTCCAATATTCTGTTTCACAATTGCTTCATTTTTAGTGAATTCTTCAGGAGTATCCCTGTGATCATGGAAAATGCAGAGAGTCAAAAAATCTATGCCAAACAACTGGAGGAGGGCTATTCCTATCTCCCCACTTCCCTATCCACCTCTTTTGTCCTCTCACTTATTTTACTCTATATTCTCTGGGGAAAAATCAGTTCTCAAATTCTGTTGATCTGGGCTTCAATTTTCTTTCTTGTTCTGTTCTTTAGACTGACTACTCTTTATTTTTATCAAAAATCAGCCAAGGAAGACATTGCCCTCAGACAATGGGTCTTTCTTTATTTCATAGGGTTGAGTGCGGCAGGTGTCCTTTGGGGAATTATCGGAATTTTGATCTTCTTAATTAATTCAGTTCCCCATCAGATGTTTGTTGCATTCTTTCTCGCCGGCATGGTTGCCGGCGCCATTGCCTCAATTTCTGTTATTAAATACGCCTATTATTGTTTCAGCCTGCCGGCCCTCCTCCCGGTCTCTCTTAATTTTTTCTGTTATGGTGGTGAAATACACATTGCCATGGGAATGATGGCTCTCATTTTTCTGGTTTTCAGCGCCTCTATTTCATACAAAATATATTCGAGGTCATGCAAATCCATTCAACTAGAATTTGAAAAAGATAAGGAGATCGCGCAGCGATTAGCCATAGAAGAGCAATTAAGAGGACAGCAAAATAAACTTGAAAGATTAGTCCAGGAACGAACAGTTGAACTGACAACAGCAAATGATGCATTGAAAGAAGAAATAGAAGAACGTAAAAATATAGAAAAGGAACTTTTTGAAAAGAGAGAGCAATTTCGTACAATTATAGAAAATATTCCCGAAGCGATTTATCGTTGTGAAATAGATTCTCCCTGGCGGGTTGAACATATGAGTGAAAACATCTTTTCCTTCACTGGCTACAGGGCGGAGGAATTCATGGAGGGGAAGATCGTTTATGCCCAACTCATCCATCCCGAAGATCTTGATGTCGTTGCCCGGGCGGTCAGTGAGGGGGTGATAAATCACAGGCCTTATGTGATGGATTATCGGATTCTCCATCGGGATACAAGTATCCACTGGGTCTGTGAAAGGGGGCAGGCATATTATGATGCCAAGGGAAATCCCCTCTGGCTGGACGGAGTTGTGGTCGATATAACGGAACAAAAAGAGATAAAAGAGGAACTGCAAAAAATTAACAATATTGAATCGCTGGGGGCACTTGCCGGAGGTATTGCCCACGATTTTAATAACTTGCTTATGGGGGTTTTTGGAAATATTGAAATGGCAAAAGAGTTTTTGCCTTCTTCAACATCTGAATATAAATTCTTAGCTGCTTCATTACAGTCTTTAGAAAAAGCAAAAAGTTTAACGGCCCAACTTCTTACCTTTTCAAGAGGTGGGGATCCAATCATCAAGGCGACTTCGCTGAGAGATTTAATAGAAAAGATCCCAAAAAGTATTTTCCAGAACTCTCGTGTCAAAGTCAGCCTGGATTTTTCCCCTGACCTGTGGCTGGTTTCCATTGATCAGAATCAGATGAAGCAGGTCTTGCTTAACCTGTTCACCAATGCTCAAGAGGCTATGCCGGCAGGAGGCGGTCTCTTTATAGCTGCTGAAAATACCGTATTCGAAGAGGATAGCAGGACCCTTTCTCGGGGGAATTATGTTAAAATCACTGTGAGAGATGAAGGAAGCGGGATAGCCCCCGATATCTTGACGAAAATATTTGACCCATATTTTTCAACAAAGACCAAGGGCGCGAAGAAGGGAACAGGTATGGGGCTCGCAGTTTGTCTTTCTATAATCACAAAACATAAAGGTCAGATCACTGTAGAGTCCACACTCAAAAAAGGAACGACTTTTACCCTCTTCCTCCCGGCTTCCGCAGATGATGAAAAAACAGTTGCTGAACAAGAAATAACGAATAAAAAAGCAGGCCGTATTCTTATCCTCGAAGATGAACAGGAGGTACGTCAGGTCATGGCAGTGATGTTGAAACGTCTTGGCTATCAAACTGAAATGGTAGGAGATGGCAAAGAGGCAGTTGCTCTTTACAAAAAATTCTTCCAATCAACCACTCCTTTTGACATCGTCATTCTTGATCTTACAGTTTCCGGAGGAATGGGAGGCAGGGAAACCATGGAGCAGTTGCGGAGAATCGATCCTTGGGTCAAGGCTATTGTGGCAAGTGGGTACACAGATGATATTGTCATGGCCAATTTTGCAGCATATGGCTTCATGGCGTCTCTTGCAAAACCCTATGGTATAAACTCCCTCAAAAAAACCCTGAAGCAGTGTGCTTAGTATCGGCAACGAGGCCATCTTGTTGAAGAGAGATTCTTTTTTATTTCTCGGCGCTGGTGCAGGGTGACCTCTTTCTCTTGCAAACCTCCTTTCCTCAAGTAAGGTGGCCCTGGCCTGTTCTCCGTAACCCCTTTGCAGTCCTCTCTCCGGCCTGTTTTCGAAGGACTCCTTTTGCCTGTGACTGACTGTTACTAAGGAGCATATGCGCACTTCCATGTCTGGCAAGGCTGTTGTGTATCTGTCCCTGCTATCCTCAATAGGGCGACAATTTCGGCCATCGGAGGGGGGATTAGGAGATAGTAGACGTCTAACCTGTTGTTTTCTAGTGGTTATTATTTGCAACAGGGTGTAAGTCTATGGGGGGTGATCCCAAAGGATTGTTGTGGTCGTTGACTAAGGTATCATGGTATGCTGCCAGGACTGTCGTTGAAGGCGATGACGGCTGTAAGAACAGATATGATCAGTTCATTGAGGCCCTCCTCCTTGGGGCTGCGTTCATAAGCAAATACCTCTGATTTCTGCATATGGTTGTTCCCATGCTTCTTGAAAAAAAAATAAGAGATCTTTCCAACAAGACTTCCCGCCGTATAGCCTTGCCGTCCTTTATTACCCTCCTCCTTTTTATTACCGTTATCTTTTTCGTTCTCCTGCCCCAGCTTGAGGAAAACTTCCTCAGTAGAAAGCAGGAAATGATCCGCGAGTTGACGGAAACGACCTGGAGTTTACTTGAGTCATACCATGAACGAGAGCTACTCGGCGAATTGACCCAGGATGAGGCCAAGAAGCGGGCCATCCTGCGAATCAACAAGCTTCGTTATGGCCCGGAGCAAAAAGATTACTTCTGGATCAACGACATGGAGCCGCGGATGATCATGCACCCCTATCGTAGTGATCTGGTAGGAAAGAATGTCTCTGATTTCAAGGACATAAGGGGGAAGCTCCTTTTTCTTGAATTTGTCCGTGTGGTTGAAAAACAGGGAGCAGGGTATGTTGATTACATGTGGCAGTGGAAGGACAACCCTGATAAAATTTCTTCCAAAATGTCCTATGTTAAAGGCTATGAACCTTGGGGCTGGATTATTGGCACTGGGATGTATATTGATGATATTCATGCCGAGATTGCCAAAATTCGCCGAAAACTCACCGCTATTTCCATGGCCATTTTATTTATTGTTTCTCTGCTGGCTGTTTACTCCATTCGCCAGACCATGTTATCTGATCGAGAGCGATTAGGTATTTTTCTTGAGCGGGAAGGTCTGCTGAAGTCCCTGGAAAAAAGCAAGGAGCGATATCGTAACCTGCTTGAAACCACCAGTGACTGGATATGGGCATGTGATCAGGACGGCAGATATACCTATTCAAGTCCAAGGGTGAGGGACCTGCTTGGCTTCGAGCCGGGAGAAATGCTGGGCAAAACTCTGATGGATATCGTCTCTCCGCAGCAGGCTAAAATATTCAGTACGTCATTTACTAAAATACTTCATGCTCAAAAACCTATTAACGGGTTGGAGAACACCTGCCTGGGAAAGAACGGTCAGATAGTGGTGCTTGAAAATAATGCGGTGCCGGTCTTTGATCATCAGGAGAAGTTGCTGGGCTACCGGGGTGTTGCCCGCGATGTTACGGTACGTAAACTGGCCTTGGAGGATTTGAAGAAAAGTCGGGATGATCTCCATGCCAGCTTGGAACAAACGGTCGCAACACTGGCTTCTACCGCTGAAAAACGAGACCCTTATACTGCTGGTCATCAACAACGGGTAGACATCTTGGCGTGCGCAATTGCAAGGGAACTGGGGCTCCCAGATTCGCAGATCGAGGGGCTTCATATTGCCGCCTTGCTCCATGATATTGGCAAAATTACCCTGCCGTCCGAGTATCTTTCTAAACCAACTAAACTCTCCAAAGAGGAGACGGCCATCATCAGATTTCATCCTGAGGTGGGCTATGAAATATTAAAAAATATTCAATTTCCCTGGCCGGTGGCGGATATCGTCTACCAGCATCATGAACATCTCGATGGTTCCGGTTATCCTCGGGGCTTAACCGATAAAGATATCCTTCTCGAAGCAAAGATTATTGCCGTGGCTGACGTGGTGGAAGCCATGTCATCTCACCGTCCCTATCGTCCATCACTGGGTATAACCAAAGCCCTTGATCAAATCCGCTCAGGGAGGGGAACCCTCTATCACGCCCCCAGCGTGGATGCCTGTCTCCATCTCATCTTGGAAAAAAAGTTAGAGTTTGCTTCCGGGGATTGGTGCCCAATTTTTCTCTAATCGGGATCGTGGTGAAGGGACGGTCGGATTGTCCAAAAAAAGCTGGGCCACAGCTCATGTTCCACTGCCACATGCAATGACAAGCAGGGCATCGGCAGGGATCTCTGACCGCTTTTTCTGAGCGATGATGACTCTCTAAACAGCTACTTCCTTGAAATCGGCGCCTGTAGGGCTAGACCTTGACGGAGAGGATGGAATTTTCGCCACCGAAGTCATCCTGTACCCGTTCCGATACTGTTGGGTCTGTAATTTGTTGCCCATCTTCAACAAGATAGCTGTACTGATATTCTCCTTCTGGAAGATTCAGGGTCAGGCTCCAGTAGCCGCTGGGTCCTAGCTTTTCCATGGCCAGCGGTTGCCAGTTGGTAAAGGTGCCAATGATATCTGCCTGTTCGGCATGTGGACGGTAGATGACAAAGCGGTGCGGGATTTCTGTGCTCACAGTTGTGGAAGGTATTGCTATCGGAATCGATGTCGGCAGCATAAACAGGACTGCAGCCCCAAGAGCGACACCGGTGGAAAACAGTGCCGCAGGCCACAACCAGGGAATGGAAAAACCTTTTTCAGGCTCTTGCTTCATTGGTATCTGTATCTGGGGGGCCTGATGCAGATACTCGGCATGGATCAGTTTTTCCTGTTCCAACAGAGCAAGCGCTTCATCTTTAAAGGGTTGCTCTTTATGTATCGTTTTCACAAAATCAATTTTCTCATCCAGATTCAGCTCATTGTCAATGAACATACTGATCAGATATTCTTTCATAGCTCACTCGCAAGAAGTATTTTTTTAAGTTTAAGACGAGAGCGGTGAATTTTGACCTTTATATTCGATTCGCTCGTGCCGGTGTGTTCAGCAATTTTCTTGTAGGAAAGACCACTGTTGACGGCAAGTGACAGGACCTCGATTTCATCCGGATCAAGTTGCTGCAGTGCATCCAGGACACGGCGTGATTCCTCGCGTACCAGAAAGGCGGATTCTTCATCACCCTCGCTTCTATGCTCATCCTCGTTGAACGGGATGCTGGGGCGTTGTCTGCGGGAATTATCATTGAGCAGATTACGACCAATGGTAAAGAGCAGTGATACACTCAATTCCCCCTTGCCGTATCGTTCAAGATACTTGGTAAAGCTCTCCTGCAGAGTATCTGCAGCCAGGAAATGATCACCACTCCTGCGGAGAAGATACCCAAAAAACCGATCTTTATTGTCGTTATAAAATTCTCTAAAAGTATTCATCTTAAATAGTAAACGTTTTTATCGAGTACAGGTTACTTATTTAATGCCAAATTTTTTGAAAAAATTATTTTAGTAACTTTTTTCCTGTTGAATCGTTTCCCCCTCTATGGATCTTGAACAGGTCTTCGAGATAGACAAGGGAGCGGCTTTAGTCGCTTAATTATTTTCCCGTGGTGGGAACAATTCAATCAGGAGATGAGTACGATGAAACTTTCAAAAAAAATGACCACCCTTCTTAGTGTAACAGCGATTTTTGGCCTGCTTGCAGTTCCAGCAATGGCCAATACAACAATAGATGGGTCGTTGCTGGCTGGAGTGTATAGTGGCGACGAAAACGGCAGCGGCGCCGGTGATCAGGAACGTGATCGTGACGACTGTCTACTACTCCCTTTGACAATGCAATCGGTAAGTCCTGCTCTTGCAGCTGATCTTGATCGGACTAAGGATCGCACTCAGGATCGCACTCAGGATCCTGCTAGGGACGGTTCTTGTCAAACTCTGACCCTGCAGCCTGTAACCCCGACACTGGCCGGTGATGGAAGAAGTCGCAGTAAAGGAGCTTGTGACGGTACTGGTGACGGTACTGGTGACGGTACTGGAGACCGTGATGGTTCCTGCCAAGATGGTCTGACAGGAGAGGCCTCAGGACCAATATTGGTGAAGTATGATAAGGGTAACGGCAATGGCTCCGGTGACCAGGACCAGCTTCGTGATCGTGATGAATCTTGTAAGGAAGATCTGACAATGCAGTCTGTAAACCCCATTCTGGCAGCCAGCGACTCCGCTGCTCAGACTCAGACCCAGACTCAGACACGTGATCAGGCTCGTGATCAGTTCAAAGGCGGTCAGCAGGAAGAAATGACCCTACCGTCTGTAACGCCCTTTCTTGCCGACAATGGGAAAGGTTCCGCAGGCAGCGATGGAGACTGTGACGGTACTGGTGACGGTGGTACTGGTGATGGCACTGGAGATCGTGATGGCTCTTGTCTTGATGCAGTAGAGATGGCCCTCCCCACTTTGGCGGGTAATGGACAAGGTCGTAGTAGAGGAGATTGTGACGGTACTGGTGACGGTACTGGTGATGGTACTGGAGACCGTGATGGTTCTTGCCAGGTTTGATACCAGTTTTCGATTGTATAGGTGTTGAGTATTATTGAGTGGTACTATTCTCTATTCCACAATTGACCTCCGCTGATTGTATGACTGGCGGGGGACAGTGTGGAATAGAGAAAAATTTTATGATTCTCTCCGCACAGGGGCTTTCAGGGGATGTTCCTATTCCTCTGGAGGCCTTTGTGTTTTTTCATCCTCGCTCTCCCCTCTGCTTGTCTATAGCCAGGGATCCATATGAACCCAGAGCACGGCTCCCAATTCCACCCCTTTTTCTTCACCCTGCGGATTTTTCAGGGTGTAGTCAGCACTGCTCAGGGCGGCAAATCCCCACCAGCCTGGCTGGGGACAGGTGAAGCTAAAGATACCTGCAGCGTCTGCCTTGACTACTTGGGTGATGTGGTAGTCGCTTGTGGCCTTGAATTTGTGCTCCTTGTTGTAAAATTCCACCTCTACCTCGGCTCCGGCAACCGGTTTGTTGTCCAACAGCACCTGGCCAATGAAGCTGTTGCCCGCATAGTTGCCAAAGGGGCGGAGCAGGGGGACGATCTCTGTGGGCAGGCCCAGGGGTTGATCCCAGCCCTCTTCTGAGCCAAAGGCCGGGACAATCGTCTTGGTATAGTGGATGATGGAGAGGTCTTCTGTGGGTTCCCAGTAGGGAGCCGGTTCCATGACAAAGTGATAGACTCCGGGCCGTTTGACCTGGAAATCAGCCTTCCAGGCAAGGTGGTCCATGACCCTGCTTTCCTGGAGACCGGGCAGGAGATCGGTCTTTTTGCCATCCTTGATCACAGAGAACTTTGCTGGTTTGACCAGGTCCATACCTATCCCTTCAAAGGGGTGGGAGAATGAGAGGTCAAGTTGGACAGTTCTCTTTTCGGCAGTAACAATGGGTTGCGCGGGAATGACCATGCCGAAATGGGCCGTCCCCGGGCTGACCGTGGCCAGGAGCAGGCTTGTGGTGATAAGGGTTGTAGAAAGTGGTTTCATCAGGTCCTCCTTGTGGGTAGTGATGCCGTTGAATCGGTTTCGATTGGTACCATATGGGAACGAAAATCCAGCAGCAGTGGGTGTGATAAAAAAAATAATCGTGTTACTGGCGGGGCAAAAAAAGGAGGAAACCTCCCGGTGCCGAAATCAGCAGGTAACACGAATTCTAAATTTGTATGATAGTAGCGGCGGACGATCCGAATGTCAAGTCTGGTCTCTTCCTTTTTGTCATTTTTTTCGCGAAGATGCGGTATGTGCTCCTGATTTTTTGTATGTGGCTCGGTGAAAGAACGGTAGGGAAAAAAATTATATATCCAAAGGGCCAATTGTTTGATAGATTGCAAATACACAGTTTGTGAAAATGAAAGCTCTCACAGCTGGATTCAGCGAAGAGAGACTGGGTCCCTATTATGGAGGGAAGAGTATGCTGTTCAGGGTCTTTGCCAGGAACGAACTGGAAACGTTGTATGAAATTCTTGCCGTAAACCATGTGGTGGGGCCGGTGAGCCGGGGGAAGTCAAAGAAGGGCAGAGAGCTCTTTGCCTTTGACTACCTCTATGATTTTCAGGATCTCCGTCTCGATTTTACCACCACCACCCACTCCCTGAAGCCATTTGTGCTTCCCTTTCAGGAGACCCTCAGTTCTTTTAAGGTCGAAGACGACAGCTGGGAGAAATACGTCGATCTTAATATCTATAAACAGCACGTCTTTTTTGGTGTTCATGCCTGTGATATCAATGCCTTGAATAAGTTGGACAAGGTCCTCAGCGAACAGATTTATCCCGATCCCTTTTATACCGCCAAACGACGGAATATGTTCATCATCGGTATAGACTGTCATCCCCAACCCTTTTGTTTCTGCCGTTCCATGGGCACCGACACCGTACTGCACGGCTTTGACATGCTGCTCACCGACCTTGGTGACCGCTATTTTGTCGAGATCCAGTCGGCTCGGGCCTGGGACATCCTCCAGCAGATCCCGACCGAGGAACCTGACGAAGAGGATCATCGCCGCTTTGTGGAGACGGTCGAGGCCAGAAATCAGGCCTTCAGTTGTCAGGTAGACACCTCGGACCTCACCAAGATCCTGGATCTGGAATTTCAGTCACCGGTCTGGGAGGAGTGGGGAAGACGGTGTCTTTCCTGCGGCACCTGCGCCAATGTCTGTCCGACCTGTTACTGTTACGGGGTACGCGAGCATGTGGATCCTGATCTGCAGGGTGCCTCCAAGATTCGCCAGCTTTATTCCTGTAATCTCATCGATTTTGCTGAGGTCGCAGGGAATCATAATTTTCGGCCGGACAGTTCTTCCCGTCTCAAGTATCGCTACTATCATAAACACCGCGGCTTTCAGGAGGTCTATGAAGAGCCCCTGTGTGTCGGCTGCGGTCGGTGTGGCCAGGCATGTCTGGCAGGAATTACCGTCCCGGAGGTCATTGCCAGTGTCCGCGGTCAGGAGGAAGAGGATGAGTAAACTGGAGTTTGTCGATATCATGCCGCGCCAGGGCAGAGTGTCACGAAAGACTGACCTGACGAGTTTTGAATACAGTTACCAGGCCGAAATTACCGGTATCTACCCCTTGACGGCAACCGAGAAACTCTACCAGCTCAGGATTGTGGATCCGCAGTTACGGAAGCGTTTCAGTTTTCAACCGGGTCAGTTTGTGATGCTTGAGCTGCCGGGTATCGGGGAAGGTCCTTTTTCCATATCTTCTTCACCCACCCGGCATGGAGATATTGAACTCTGCATCAGGGCAGTGGGGAACTTGACCCATTTTCTGGACCGGGTTCTTTGTGGGACGGTGGTCGGAATCAGCGGGCCTTTCGGCACTGGCTTCCCGATGGAAAAAATGGAGGGGAGTGATATCCTCCTTATCGCCGGTGGACTTGGTATTGCCCCGCTCAGAGCTCCCCTCTTCTCTGTCTTGGAAAATCGCAGTCGTTATAAACGGGTTGATATTATCTACGGAGCCCGCAAACCCTCGGAGCTTCTCTTTACCTATCAGCACCAGATGTGGCGCCAGTTTGATATCAATCTCGAGATCATCGTCGATGAAGGCGACCCTGATTGGACCGGCCCTGTGGGGCGGATCACTGATATTCTTGAACAGCGCATAGAACAGTCTTCAGGAAACCTGTCCCAAAATACCTTTGCCATTGTCTGCGGACCACCGGTGATGTTTACCTTTGTCTGCAATATGCTGATCGCCGCTGGCCTGCCCATGCAGAAAATTTTTGTCTCTCTGGAAAGGCGTATGCACTGTGGGCGAGGGAAATGCTGCCGCTGTAATATCGGTGCAACGTACACCTGTCTCAGCGGGCCGGTTTTTGATTACTGGGAAGTAATGAACATGAAAGAAGCTATTTGAGGGTGGCCTTCCCAGGCACTGAATCTTTCTGCGATCAGAACGTTCAGCATACGGGTGTATTGCTGAACGTTCTGATCGCGAAAATCTTCGGCACCTGGAAAGGCCTCCGAAGATATGGGGATCACGTTACAATTGAGACGAAGGAAGAGGGGATCATTATGAAGAAGAATGGACGCAGTTATCTGGGCGTGGAGATTAAACGGCCTCGGGTAGCTTTCTTCGAGCTTTCCTCCTGCGAGGGCTGCCAGTTGCAGATCCTGAATAACGAGGCCAGCCTCTTTAGCTTTCTCTCTCTGGTGGAGATTGTCAACTTTCGCGAGGCCATGAGTACCAGGAGTGATGACTATGAGATTGCCTTTGTGGAGGGGAGCGTTACCCGGGCCGATGAGGAGGAGCATTTGCGGAAGATCCGCAAACAGGCGAGAGTGCTGGTGGCCCTGGGCTCTTGTGCCTGTTTTGGTGGGGTCAATCAGCTCAAGAACCGTTTTCACGACCTGGAATGGGTGAAAAGGGAGGTCTACGGCGACCATCCGGTTGAGACTAGAGAAACCCAGCCTCTGTCCGCCTACGTGGATGTTGATCTCTCGATATACGGCTGCCCGGTCAAAAAGGAAGAGGTGGAGGAGATCGTTACCAATCTGGTTCTGGGCAAATCTGTGGAACATCCCAGGTATCCGGTCTGTATGGAATGTACAGCCAAGGGCAATACCTGTCTCTTTGAGTTAGGGGAGCCCTGTCTCGGTCCCATTACCAGAGCGGGCTGTGATTCCTGGTGTCCCGATAACCGCATGGGCTGCTGGGGGTGCAGGGGGCCTGCCGATGAAGCCAATATTTCTCAGTTTCGGCAGGTCATCCGCAGGCACAACATCTCGGAGGAGGTCATGCTCGATCGTATGGAATGTTTTGGCGGTTTTCACCGTATTCTTGCGGAGATGAAAGGTGAACAAGAAAAAGGGCAGGGGCAATGAAACTTACATGTGATATCAGTGTCAAGCACCTGACCAGGGTGGAGGGTCACGGCAATATCGAGATTCGCATCAAGGATGGTCAGGTAGAAAAGGCCAGTTGGGATGTGGTGGAAACACCCCGTTTTTTCGAGGCCATGCTGGTGGGCAAGAGGTATGAAAATGCGCCCTATATCTGTGGTCGTATCTGCGGCATCTGTTCCATCGGCCATACCCTGGCCAGTATCAGGGCGGTGGAGAGGGCCTTTGCTTTGACACCCTCTCCGCAGACGGAGAAACTGCGTCTCCTCCTCAAACATATGGAGACCCTGCAGAGTCACATCCTCCATCTCTATTTCCTGGCCGCGCCCGATTTCCTCAATGCGAGCAGCGTCCTGGAACTCCTTGCGCCCCATCCGGACGAGGTCCAGCGGGCAGCGAGAATCAAGCTCCTGGCCAACGACGGGGCTGATCTCATCGGAGGGAGGCGACTCCATCCCACTCGTACGGTGGTCGGTGGCTTTACGATGTTGCCGGATCGTTCCGCCCTGGCGGCCCTTGGGCGACGGCTGCAGGCGATTATTCCCGATCTCAAACAGGCAGCAAAACTTTTTGCTTCCTTCACTCTTCCCGAGTTCATTCGGGAAACGGAATGGGTCTCATTGCAGGGAGAGGGGAGTTATCCCTTTATCGGTGGTCAGATCATTTCCAGCGATGGGGTGGTGAAAGGGGAAGATGAATACCTGGCCATGACCAACGAATACATGGTAAACCACTCCACCTCCAAGTGGAGCAGGCTTTCCCGGGAAAGTATGGCCGTGGGGGCTCTGGCCCGGACCAACAACAATTTCTCCTTCCTCCATCCTCTGGCCAGGGAGATAGCTGCTTCTCTGGGCTTGACTGCTGTCAATCATAACCCCTATATGAATAATATTGCTCAGCTGGTGGAGAGCGTGCACGTGGTTGAGGATTCTATTCGCCTCATCGAGGAGCTTCTGGGAAGCCCCTGGCAGGAGGTGAGACAGGTCGTGACCCCGAGGGAAGGCTGCGGCGTGGGGGCGGTGGAGGTGCCCCGGGGAATCCTTTATCACTCTTATAGCTTTGATTCCAGGGGGCACATAACAAAGGCCGACTGTGTTATTCCCACCAGTCAGAACAACGCCAATATCCACTATGACCTCCATGAACTGGCGGCCGCAATGGCAGACCAGGGAAAAGGCGATCAGGAAATTCGGCGCCTGGCAGAGATGCTGGTTCGTGCATATGACCCCTGCATCTCCTGCTCGGTGCATTAGTGCTGTTTCGCAGTAAATTTCGATGAAAAATGCGGCCTATGGGTTGGCAAAGCCGGTGAGCCTGCAGTGGACACGGCCACCCAGATCATAGGCTTGAGTCTGAGTGTTGACGAGGAGATTGATTCCTCGGATCTTTATTTGATTGCCGACCAGCCGAGTCTTTCCAGGTGAGTGGACCATCTTGGTGTTATCGTTGTAGATCAGGAGATCGCTGTAGAGCTCCAGCTTGTCTTTTGGTTTGATGACCACCACTTCGTCTATCATGGTAAGGACGGCGGCTTGCTTGTCCAGGATCCCGCGCCGGGCAGTAATAAAGGTCTGTTCATTGTCTTTACCGGTAATGACGGCGTCCACATTGTCCATGCGCACCTCGTTGACACTGGCGCCGGTAAAGGCCTTGTCCGCCACGATCTCAAGGGTGGTTTTGCCCTCTTCACTCTGGGTGATATGGACAGTACCCATGTTGAAGTTGTGTTCGTCCAGGGGACGTTCGGCAAGGGAGGGGTCGTATCCTCCACGGGGCGAAAGGAAGCCGGCCACTGGAAAACGCCACAGGGGGAAGGTGAGAAAAAGGATCAGAGGGATGAGCCAGACCAAACGTCTTGATGAGGTCATCGATTCATGTAGAGTTGAAAAAATTCCTTGTATCTGTCCTGGGCCTCAAGGATCAGGTCGCAGAGTTCACGCACGGCGCCATGGCCACCTGACTGTTGGCAGGTGTAGTGCGCCATTTCCTTGACTTCCCTCACGGCATTGGCCGGAGCAGCTGCGAGACCAACTCGGGTGAGGAGTACCATGTCCAGCCAGTCATCTCCCATGTAGGCAATTTCAAAGGGTTTGAGGCCAGTTTTTTTGATGATCTCCTTGTAGGCTTCAAGCTTGTTCATTGCACCCTGGTACAGGTGAGAGATCTTCAGATCCTCACTGCGGCGACTGAGTGCTTCAGAAGTCCTGGCGGTGATGATACCTACTTCCACCCCTGCGTCCTGGAGTATGCGCAGACCAAAACCGTCCTGGGTGTTAAAGGCCTTGGATTCTTTGCCTTCATGGGAGTAAATAAGGCTGCCGTCAGTGAGCACTCCATCCACATCAAGAAGGAGGAGTTTGATTGGCTTAGCCTTGGCCAGTGTTGTCTGCCAAGCCTGGCTGCGTCCTTCCTGGCTGGCCTTTTCCCGGGCGATGCGGCGGTAGCCTTCAACTACTTCGCAGTCGGAGGGGTAGGCACCGGGTTGTGATGGGGTGGAGCAGGAGTTATTATCCATGAGAGGTCCTTAAGGATGAAGAGTTAAGGAGCGACCGCTTCACGAATTCGCACAAGCTGAAGGAGGAGTTCCTCGATGCGGTCAAGGGCGATGGAGTTGGGGCCGTCACAGAGGGCCTTGTCAGGATCTGGATGCACTTCCATGAACAATCCGTCGATGCCTGCGGCCACAGCTGCACGAGAGAGGGGAGCAATAAATTCCCGCTGGCCGCCGGAGGAACCTCCTGCCCCGCCAGGCAGTTGCACGGAATGGGTAGCATCATAGATTACAGGACAGTCAAAGCCACGCATGACCGGAAGGGAACGCATGTCCACCACCAGGTTGTTGTAGCCAAAGCTTGCGCCCCGTTCGACGAGCATGATCTTATTGCCTCCGGCACCTCGAATCTTGTTGACTCCATTTTCCATATCCCAGGGTGAGACAAACTGGCCTTTTTTCAGGTTGATCGGTTTGTTGGTTCGTGCTGCTGCCACCAACAGGTCGGTCTGTCTGCAGAGAAAGGCTGGAATCTGGAGGATATCGAGGACCTCGGCAGCGGGTGCCACCTGGCTGCATTCATGGATATCAGAGACGACCGGAACCTGCATCTCTTCCCGGATCCGGGAGAGGATAGAAAGGCCCTCTTCCAGGCCTGGCCCTCGGTAAGAGTCAAGTGAGGTTCGATTGGCCTTGTCAAAGGAGGCCTTGAAGACGTAAGAGAGGCCGAGTAGGGCACAGATCTCCTGCATCTCTCCTGCCACTCTGCGTGCCAGCTCTTCAGATTCCAGGGCACAGGGGCCGGCAATAAGAAGCAGGGGCTGACCTGTACCGACCTCTATTCCGTTTCCATCAGGGGTGGCGACAGGAACAGGTGAAACAGAAACCATTATAGCGCCTTATGAATGATGGCTGCGGCAATGAAGTCGGTAAAGAGGGGATGCGGCTTCATTGGCTTGGATTTGAATTCGGGGTGAAACTGGCAGCCGAGGAACCAGGGGTGCTCGGCGATCTCGACAATTTCAACAAGATTGTTATCCGGAGAGGTCCCGGAGACGACCAGGCCTTTTTCTTCCAGCTGAGCCCGGTAGTCGTTGTTGAACTCAAAGCGATGGCGGTGCCTTTCGGAGATTTCGTTCTCTTTGTAGGCCTTTTTGGCGAAGGTATTTTCACTGAGGATACAGGGATAGGCGCCAAGGCGGAGGGTGCCGCCCAGGTCCGAGGTCTTGTCACGGACCTGCATCTGCTTGGTACGGTAATCAAACCACTCCTTGATCAGAAAGATAACCGGATCCGGCGTTTTTTCATCAAGTTCAGTGGAGTTGGCTTGTTTCAGGCCCAGCACATTGCGGGCATATTCCACAACCGCCAGCTGCATACCCAGACAGATGCCGAAGAAGGGAATCTTGTTTTTCCGGGCATAGGTAATGGCCTTGATCTTTCCTTCCACGCCACGTTGACCGAAACCGCCGGGAACCAGAATGCCGTGGCAGCCTTCGAGCAGGGCGGCAGGGTCTTTATCTTCCAGGTCTTCGGCGCTGATGTAGCGTAGCTCCACCTTGACATCATTGGCTACCCCACCATGGATCAGGGATTCGTGCAGGCTCTTGTAAGATTCGGTGAGGTCTACATATTTTCCGGTGATAGCGATGGTGATGGTATCTTTGGGATTCTTGATCTTGTGAACCAGTTCTTCCCAGGGCTCAATATTTGGTTTTCCTGTCCAGATGTTCAGGAGTTCGAGAATCTTGCTATCGATCCCCTCCTTGTGCAGGCTCAGCGGCAGCTCGTAGATGCTGTCTACATCAATGGCGGTGATGACTGCATCGGTGGAGACGTCACAAAAGAGTCCGATCTTGGCCTTGAGGTCGTCGCCCAGGGGGACTTCGGTGCGACAGACCAGGATATCCGGTTGGATGCCGTCTGCCCGCAGTTCTCGAACAGAGTGCTGGGTGGGCTTGGTCTTGACTTCACCGGCTGCCCGGATGTAGGGGATCAGAGTGAGGTGGATATAGAGGGTATTTTCTCGACCCAGATCGCCGCGCAACTGGCGGATGGCTTCGATAAAGGGCAGGCCTTCTATATCACCGACGGTGCCACCGATTTCAATGATGGCCACATCCACACTGCCTTCGAGCTGAACCACGGCCGCCTTGATCTCATCGGTGATGTGCGGGATGACCTGCACTGTACCGCCGAGATATTCACCGCGTCTTTCCTTGGTGATGACTGAGTAGTAAATCCGGCCTGAGGTGTAGTTGTTTTTTTGAGCCATGACCGCGTTGGTGTAGCGTTCATAATGGCCCATATCTAAATCTGTCTCAGCTCCATCATCGGTGACAAAGACCTCACCGTGTTGGAAGGGATTCATGGTTCCAGGATCGACGTTGATGTAGGGGTCGAGTTTCTGGAAAGTGACGGTCAGTCCTCGACATTCAAGAAGGGCGCCAATGGAAGCAGCAGCCAGTCCCTTGCCAAGAGATGAAAGGACACCGCCTGTCACAAAGATAAATTTGGTTCGTTTGGATGTGTTTGAATTTTTCATAGCCCACTATAGCGCTTCGGATCTCATTTTGAAACCAAAAAAGAAAAGGGAAAAATGGGTTTTATTTCTTGTTTACTTGGGGGCAATGCATATAATCTCTAGATAGGAAGTATTCTCAAGTATAGGAGGCTGACAGTGATAAAACAACTCAGGATAATCATAGTAGTTGCCGTCTTGCTACTGGGTTTTGCAATAAATGGGAGGCTGGTTATGGCAGAGGAACGAACGGCAGTTTTCGGTGGAGGCTGTTTCTGGTGCATGGAGCCACCTTTTGAACAACTTGCAGGGGTGATTGATGTCCAGGCCGGATACAGTGGTGGTACAAAAGAAGAAGCCACATATGAGCAGGTGAGTGCGGGGCGTACCAACCATTATGAGGCGGTGCAAGTGCGCTATGATCCAGCAAAAATTTCCTATGGGGAGTTGGTGGAAGTGTTTTGGCATCAGATAGATCCCACGGATTCCGGCGGCCAGTTTGCCGACCGTGGCTCCCAGTATAAAACGGCTATTTTTTATCAAAACGACAAGGAAAAAGAGGTGGCACAGGCCTCTAAGGAACATTTGCAGCAGTCAGGTCTCTTTGCCAGACCCATCCAGACGGAAATTCTCCCTGGCCAGCCCTTTTATGCGGCAGAAGAGTATCACCAGGATTACTATAAGAAAAATTATGCCCATTATGCGGCCTACAAGGCCGGATCTGGGAGAAAAGATTTTGTGGAAAAGGTGTGGCCGCAAAAGCTGGCCCAGCAGCAGGGAAGCTATCGAAAACCTTCGGACAGGGAATTACGTTCCCGTCTCACTGATCTTCAGTATAAGGTGACCCAAAAAGAAGGAACTGAACCCGCCTTTCGTAATGAATATTGGGACAACAAGGGCGAAGGGATCTATGTTGACATCGTCTCCGGTGAACCCCTCTTCAGTTCAAAGGACAAATTTAAATCGGGTACGGGTTGGCCCAGTTATACCAAACCGCTGGAATCGGCAAATATTGTCGAGAAAAAAGACCGCAGCTTCTTCACAACGCGCACCGAGGTCCGCAGCAGCCATGGTGATTCCCATCTTGGCCATGTCTTTGCCGACGGACCGGCCCCCACAGGCCTGCGTTACTGTATCAATTCCGCGGCGTTGCGCTTTATTCCCAAGGATAAGCTGGCAGAAGAGGGATACGGAGAGTACCGGGACCTTTTTGAAGGGGAGTAGGGAAAGGGCGTAACGTTCTTCTTGTGGGAGTTGGGATCCCCCTTCGCTTTACAGCCCCCCCTTGGCTGCCTGTGGGAGCCGGCTTCAGCCGCGAATGGAGGGGACGCGGAGGATGAGTTTCTTTTGCAGATAGGTGGGTATGCGCTTCGCGGCTGAAGCCGACTCCTACTTTTCCAGGAGCTTGTCCGAGAATGCCCTTTTCTTCAAACGCTTCGTTGTTTCAAAAAAAACCCGCGTTATTAAACAGATGGCTGCGCTTCTATTTTGGAAATGCCTCTTCTCGGACAGGCTCCTGCCGTAGCGAACGGATCATCCTGCTGGGGTTAAAACAGCTGTCAATCTGGCTGATAGAGGAAAAAGGTTCTGCCGAGTAGGGATTCTGGTACAGGATACGGCGCGCTCTCTCTACGCTGGGTGCAGAGGTTCAACCCTGTCTGTAGCGATTTCCTGTCCATCCTATTTACTTCCCAGCAAGGCCGCTCCTACCGCATTACCCACCTCACAATATTCGGGAAATTCCACCGTGGTTCCCAGTCGCCTGGCTACTTTGGGCAGCAGGTAACGGGCGGCGGCACCGATGCCGATGAGGGGGATCTTCAGGTTGAACTCGACGCCCAGCACCGGGTGGTCGCTGCGGGTGGAGATAAAGGAGGTAAGGGATTTTCCCCAGTAATGGTGAATAATATAGTCGATGATCAGATCTTCGATCTTCGTTTCTGTCATCTTGATGATCTTCTTGCAAAATGCCTTGGCACTCATGTCCAGGAGGGTGCCCAGCACTTCTGCTCCTGCCTTGGCCCTGGCCTTGTCACCGATATCGATTTTTCCCAGTACATGCAGGGCATCGGTGGGGGTGAACCCTGTCTCCAGGATTATCTGGCTCCTGGCCAGTTGTTCCAGTTGCTTATCCAGTGGTACTCCCGAGAAGCCCGTTTTTTCACGGATGGTGTCAGCCGTTGACGGCCCAGCTCCAGCCAGGGCCATGATGATGACGTCGGTCTGGTTAGAGGCGTCAAATCCGGGCAGGAGGGAGATACACTTGGCCTTGTGCTCCGCGCCCAGCCACGTCCTCACTTCGGGAAAGTCATGGGCCATGGACAGGGGGATGACCCGGGAAGGGCCAAGGTGGATTTCCCCTTTTTCATCCACCAGCACATGGCTGTCGCCGCCAATGCCGCCGGTGAACATATCCACAGCTTCCACATGGGTCTGCCACTCACCGACCTGGCAGCCTTCAGGGGAGAGAACGGTCTTCCCATCTTCGATCATGGCAATGTCGGTGGTGGTGCCGCCCACATCAACGACCAGGCCGTACTCTACTCCCTGGGAAGCTCCAAAACCTGCACTACAGGCTGGTCCGCTGGCCACGGTGATACCTGCCTGCTCTATGGCATCATGAATGGTAACCTGATCTCCGTTGCCGGCAATGAGAAATACGGGACAATGGAGGCCGTTTTTGAGCATGGCCGCCTGCACCCCTGCGACATAGCCTTCCATCAGGGGCATGAGCTTGGCATGGAGGGCGGCGGTGGCTGCACGTTCCCGCATCCCTGCATGCTGGCTGATCTTGTGGGAACAGAACACCGGCTTGGGATCGATCATGGAGATGGCCTTTTCCGTCACCAGTTCATGGGTGGGGTCGACCATCGACATGGCTGAGCAGATGGCGTAGGCGTCCACATCGTTGCGCAGTCCGTGGATGGTATCGACGATATTGTCAATGTCCAGCGGTTCTTCCTCTGTTCCCATGATGTCATGGCCGCCCTTGATAAAGACCGTGGCCGCAATGGGAAGTCTGAAGTGTTTGACGTAGCCGATGATAAAGGCTGCCACCCGTGCCCCTTTTTTTTCGACCACGGCATTGGTGGCCAGGGTCGTTGAGATAGCCAGGTGGGAGATGTGGTTCTTGCTGATCCCGGATTGTTTCAAGAGGCTCGCCAGGGCCCGGCCGGTGGACAGTGCCAGGCGATGATGGGTGGTGGGTTCCTTGGCTGTGGCCAGGACAGTTCTGTTTTTTGGGTCCAGAAGTACTGCGTCGGTATAGGTGCCGCCGGTGTCGATGCCGATGATATAGTGTGACATGGGTTGTGAATCCGTAGTTGAAGAAGATGTGGTGGAATATTGTCCATTATTGTCTATTGTTAGCGAAAGATATACAGCAAAGGAGCAATTGCGGCAATCATCCTTTGTGCCTTGTGGTCGGGATTTTCCTGGTGTATCTTGCGGAATGCGGGTGGGAAGGAGACGAAGAATTCTCTGTTATGCAGGGCCGTGAAAAGTCGGGGGGATCATTCAAGGGAGGCGGATGGGTTCGAGGATTTATTGTCATTACTGCCAACTGTTAGTACCTTAGAAATTATTTTGGTGCTTTTTTGAAAAGAATTTCGTGAAGGTACTTTCACCCCTTGGGGGGGACTGTACTGAGTGCCGGCTTACCGTTCATCACCGGTGTTAGTTGTTTGGAGTGTGGTATGCAGCGTATCAATAAGAGATGAGAAAAGAGGATCATGAGTTTTTTACAGATTGAGAACAAGTGTTTTGTGGTATTCGGCCTGGCCAATAAAAAATCGGTGGCAGCTGCCGTGGCCAAGGTCTTGATAGAGGAGGGGGCCAGGGTCATTCATGTGGTCCGCTCCGAGGTGCGGGCGGAGGTGGCCCGTAAGCTTTTCCCCGATTCTCCTGTCTTTCTCTGTGATGTGGAGGAGGAGGCAAATATTATCCGGGTACGCCAGGAGATCGGTAATGCGGTGGCTGAGGACGAGGGTGGACGTATTGACGGCCTTGTCCATTCCATTGCCTTTGCCAATTATTCTGAGGGCATGCAGCCATTTCACGGCACCCTGAAAAAAGATTTTCTTCAGGCCGTGGATATCTCCTGCTTTTCTTTTATTTCCATCTCCAACCATTTCCGAGAGCTCTTTACTCCAGAGGCCTCAGTGGTCACTATCTCTATTTCCACGACCAGCATGGCAGCGGAAAATTACGGCTATATGGCACCGATCAAGGCCGCCCTCAATTCCTCGCTCTGTTTTCTGGCCAAGTCCTTTTCCACTTTTTCCAATGTTCGTTTCAATGCCGTGGCACCCAGCCTGCTCAAGACCTCGGCTTCAGCTGGGATTCCCGGTTATGTGGACAGCTATCTTTATGCGGAAAAGGCGATTCTGCGCAAAAAGGCCCTGAAGACCAGGGAGGCAGCAGACCTTTGCGTGTATCTTCTCTCTCCCCGTTCCTCGGGGATCACGGCCCAGAGTGTGGTGGTGGATGCCGGAATGTCGGTGAACTATTTTGATGCCGAGATTGTGAAAGCTGTGGTCGCTTCCTGATAGCAGAGAGGCCTTTCAGGAGTGCTTGAAAGTCCATGGGGTTCTTGCCGAGAACAGCAAAGCAGAGTACAACGGAAAAAAAAGGAATATGGGTGACTCACTGGCAGCCAGTTCGAGAGTAGGCATTTTGTCCAAAATCGAGGTGCTTCTGAAAAAGAAGCGCCGTCATCGAGTTAGTATTGCAAGCCCTGTTCTTTTGAAATGACGAAGCGTTTGTGAAAAAGACCATTCTTGGACAGGCTTAAGCTGATTGCCATTGAATCTTAAGTTATCATTACAAAAACAGTGTCAGGTGAACCATGACTGCCAAACAGATTGCCCTGAATGAGAGAATTATTGTTGCCCTGGATGTGGACCGTCCCGAGCTTGCCAAAGAGATGGTCAAGCGCTGTGAGTCCCATACCCGTTATTTCAAGGTTGGTCTTCAGCTCTTTATGGCCAGTTATTTTGAGGTGGTGGACTGGATCCTGGATCGTGGTCACAAGGTGATGCTGGACCTGAAATTCTTTGATATCCCGGAGACCGTGAAACTGGCGGTGGCGCAGGTCAATAACCGGGGGGTGTCCCTTGCCACCATTCATGGGAATGATGCCATTATCCGGGCTGCCATGGAGGCTCGGGGCGATCTGAAGCTCCTGGCCGTAACCGTGCTCACCAGTTTTGGGGAAGAAGACCTGCGGGCCATGGGGATGACCCAGTCCGTGGAAGATCTGGTCCTCTATCGGGCCAGGCGTGCCCTGGAACTGGGCTGTGACGGAGTCGTCTCCTCCGGTCTGGAAGCAGAGCGGCTGCGCAAAGATCTGGGCGAAAAATTACTTATCGTCACTCCCGGCATTCGCCCTGGTGCCAATGTCCGTGATGGCTCAGACGACCAGAAACGGATCATCACCGCAGGCCGGGCCATTGCCACCGGTGCCGACCATGTCGTGGTGGGACGGCCCATAACCAGGGCCGATGATCCCATCAGGGTTCTTGAAGCGATGCAGAAGGATATCAGTACCAGTCTTTCTTGACGATTGGCTTGGCCGTGAAGGAAAGAGAGCCCTGCTTTTTTTGTGGGAGTGGAGTTATTTATAAACCGTGCCCGCCGTGACCTCCGCCTGTCTGTTCTTTCCCCCCTGCCTGTCACTCTAAAGCGTGTTCTCCTGGTGTTCCCCAATGAAGAATACAAGAAATTTCTCCTTTCGCTTTCTCCCCGCCAGGACCTGCAGGGCAGAAATTCTGGCTTCCGTCTATGGGAAAGAGGAACAACCGCATCAGCTTCTCCGGCTCAAGTCGCTTCTTCGTAATCCAGGAGCAGAGCGGCTCTACTTTGTCCTGGCCAGGGACAACACCATGAACGTTGCCTTACTCCAGCTCTGCCGGGAACGCAGAAATCGATGCTGTTTCAGGATTCGCGGTCTTCATACTCATCCCCGCTTTCGCAATCGTTCTCTGGCCAGTCGTCTTCTCCAGCTTGCCTGCAAGTGTGTTTCTGAATTTAAAGAGGGCGAGGAAATTTTCTCCTTTATCCTGCCTACAAATCGCCCCTCACTCGCTGCCCATGGGCATGCAGGGTTTTTTCCTGCCAGCATGCGGGCTCTAAAACCGGAAAGACATCTCTGTCTTGTCTGGAGAAAGTCAGGGACAGAGGTGTCTCCACGTCATGAAGAGTGAATGGCTTATTCCTCGTTTTTTCCATGAACAGCAGCAGGTGGGCCTCCTTGGAATCGATTATTTTTCCTGTGTCGAGTACCGGGCACTGCCAGGAACAGCGGCAAAACAGAATCCTGGCGACCTCATACCTCTTTATGGTGGTCTTGAGTGGCAGGAAAATTATCCATGGTGAAGAGGCTGACCTCCATATCGAGGCAGGTAATGCCTTCTTTGCCGGTTTCCTTGGCCGTCATCCGCGCCATGCGCAAGGGGCCTGTCCGCCGCAAGGGGATAAAAGCCCATAGCTGTCAGTTTACCGTCTGGGCCCTTGATGGTGAGACCCTGCCCCTGGGGAAAGACGCTTCGGGCGCTATGATCGGATTTTTCCTCGCTCAGCATCAACCGGGACATGCCGGGCTCACGGTCCTCTATGGTCGCTGATTGTGCTGGCCGGAGGATTGTCGGTGCAGATCCTGAACAAGAGACAATGGAATAGAAATGTTCGTCGTGAAACAATGGCATGCAATCAAGGGGATTGCTTCATTTTATTCGTTTTTAAAAAGAAGAGAGGAGAGAGATGAAGGAACTGTTTCCCGAAGCGATCAGGAATCTTCCCCAAGCAGATATCCCTGTGGATGGAATAACGGCCTATCTGTCCCAAGCAGAGAGCCATCAGATCTTGTTTATGGAATTTGGCAAAGATACCGAGCTGCCGGAACACAGCCATGCAGCCCAGATGGGAATCGTCTTGGAAGGAAAGATCGAGTTGCGTATTGCTGGTGAAAAATACTGTTTCGGCAAAGGGGATCGGTATTATATACCTGAAGGGGTGACCCATTCCTGTAAGATCTATGCTGGATATGCAGATATAACGTTTTTCAATGAGCCGCATCGATATTCAAAAAAATAAGGCCTGGCATACGGACCATTTTCACTGGGACGGGCAATTCCCATGGGTCCTCTTGTCAGCCTGGGACCGCCATTGAGCAGGAGTGGTATGAAATGAAAATATGGGTAGACGCAGATGCCTGTCCGGTGGTGATTAAAGAGATTTTGTTCAAAGCGGCTGAGCGTACCGGGGTGGAGATGACCCTTGTCGCAAATCAGCCCATCCGTATTCCGCCCTCGTCCTGCATCAACTTTATACTGGTGGGAGCTGGTTCTGATGTGGCTGATAACGAGATTGTGAAGCGGCTTGAAACTGGTGATCTCGTCATTACCGCTGATATTCCTCTGGCGGCAGCGGTGATTGAACAAGAGGGGCATGCCCTTAATCCCCGCGGTGAGCTGTATAGCACTGAGAACATCAAGTCTCGTCTCAGTATGAGAGATTTTATGGATAGCCTGCGCGCCAACGGAGTGGAGACCGGAGGGCCGCCGGTGCTCAATCAGAATGACCGCCAGGCCTTTGCCAATCAGCTGGATAAATTTTTAGCCAAGTACACTCGCCCGACAACGACCAAAAAGCGTAAATCCAGTCCGCCTCCCTGGTAGGGGGCAAGGTTCAGAACAATCGACCTGGTTCTCTTTGAGAAAGAGCACGCAACCAGGAGAGGCAGGTTAGTGTTGGGTCGCGGTCTGGAGCATAGCCTCTTCAATTATTCGCTTGTTTATCTCCATAATACCCGGCGATCTGCCGGCCAGAGAGTTGGATTTTTCAGCCAGTGTCCGGGCTTGCAGGTACTGCTGTTGTTGCAGTTTTATCTCTGCCAGTTGTGACCAGAGCATGGCATCTTTAGGGGCTATGCGCAGGCCCCGTTCCAGGGTTGCGGCAGCAAGATCAAGTCTGCCCTGCCTGACCTGGGTTGTTGCCTGGCGACTGAAGTCGGCCGAAATGGTGTTGGTCTGTTTAGGGGGTGGTGCTGGATAATGAACTGGCGGCGGGGGATAGGTGGCACAGCCCTGGAAGAGTAAGATGCTGAACAGAAAGAGGAATAAGAGCTTGTAAGTTGTTTTCATGGTGTTGCCCGTATATTCTTGATTGTGGCTGAATTTTCCAATCGTTGTCTGCGCCGCTTTGGTACTCCCTCGTTTCTGGACGGATACAGATTTCTTTAAATCCATCAGTCCAGGAAATCAAGGAAGTTGTGGAGGCCTCTTTGCAGCTTTTGCCCGAACCCATCTTCCTCTTGCTGCTTGTTGCAGGAGCTGGCCTCGGGCAGTAGCCCCCCATGAATAAAGGGCAGCAGCGATCCCTCGTCGTTACCGCATTTTTGACTGAGTATCTTGCCGGCAGACAGATCCGTATAATACCAGTCAATATTATCAGGACGTTGTGCTTGCAGGGGACTGGTGCCGATTCCGGACATGGTTGCTGCCCATACCTTGAGGGCACCGGTTGATCCGGTGAGGCCGGTGGACGTATTATCGTCGCGTCCCACCCAGGCCACGGCCACGTGTTGACCGCTGAAACCGGCAAACCAGGAATCGCGCAGGCCGTCCGTGGTCCCGGTTTTTCCGGCCACGGTCAGCCCTTTTGGCAGGAGGTGCTGCAAGGACTTGGCTGTACCCCTGGTCGTTGCAGCCTGGAGGGCCGTTGTCAGGCAGAATACGGCCCTTGGATCTGCAGCCTGCTCCACGGTCAAGGGATAGCGTTGGAGGGTGGTGTTTTCCTGGTCTGTCACCGCAAGGATGGCCCGCAGCGGGGTCTTGTAGCCCCCGGCAGCAATGGTCTGGTACATCTGGAGGACATCAACGGGGGAGAGTTCAATGGCTCCCAGGAGCAGTGACGGATATCTGGCAATATCTCCCTCTATGCCGAGCCCTTGCAGAGTTGTGATCACGGCGTCGAGGCCCAGATCCATCCCCAGCTGCACGGTGGCCACATTAGAGGAATGGGCCAGGGCCTCGATCAGGGGTAAGGGCCCGTGGAATTGATGATCATAGTTTTCCGGCTGCCAGTCTTTGCCACTCAGAGGCACCTTGAGTGGGGTGTCGTAGAGGGTGGTCAGCAGGTTGTACGATTCGGGTCGGCTCAGGGCAGTCAGGTACACTGCTGGTTTGATGACCGAGCCGATGGGTCGTTTCATGTCCAGGGCCCGGTTAAAGCCCTCTTGTCCGGGAGTGCGATTGCCGACAACAGCCACAACCTCACCCTGGTCCACCGAGGCCACGACCAGAGCTGCCTGCAGCATTTTTCCGGCCTTGACCTCTCCCGGTTTTTCAAGGCGAGCAAGCTCCTCGGCAAGGCTTGCTTCCGCCCGTTGTTGGATGATCGGGTCCAGGGTTGTGTAGATCGAGAGTCCTTCACTGCGAAGGTCTTCGTCTTTGTAGTCCCGCTGCAGTTGGTTGCGTACCAACTCTAGAAATGCCGGATAGGGGGTGATGCCGGAGGGGATTTTTGGGCTAACGGTGAGGGGGCTGTTCAGCAGCTGTTCGGTTTTCTCGGGGCTGATTACCTGGGCTGATATCAGGGTGTTCAGAACCTGATTCCGTCGCACTTTGGCCCGTTCAGGGTGTCGTCTGGGATTATAGTAGGATGCCCCCTTGACGATTCCGACCAGGAGGGCAATCTGGGCCGGTTCCAACTCGGCAAGATCCCGCCCGAAATAGAAGCGGCTGGCCATGGCAAAACCATGAATGGCACGTTTGCCATCCTGGCCCAGATAGACCTCGTTGAGATAGGCCTCCATGATCTCGTCTTTAGTGTAATGGTACTCAAGGAGGAGGGCCATTACGGCCTCATTCACCTTGCGGGGCAGGGTTTGTTCGCTGCTGAGAAAAATATTTTTGACCAGTTGCTGGGTCAGTGTACTGCCGCCCTGTACGGTCTTGCCGGCCCTGAGATTGGCAAGGGCGGCCCTGATGATAGCCGTTGGCCGGATACCCAAGTGTTTATAAAAACTCTTGTCTTCAACCAGGAGCAGTGTCTTGATGAGTAATTCCGGCACATCTGCTGACTTGATCAACAGGCGGTCTTCGTTATGGGTCGGGTATATGGAGGCATACTGTACCGGTTCCAGGCGGAAGAGGGTGAGTGCTTCTCTCCTGCTCTGATCTGTAAGCTGGGTAATGGTTGTCTCAAGGATCTCCAGCTCAAGAGTTGTTGCCGGCCGGAGGAGATCAGGAAAAGGAAAACTGCGACTGTGGATTGTGATTCTCTTCCCTCGCACACTGTACTCGCCGGGTTTCTCAGGGGTTGTTACCCGGCTGTAGCGCAACTGGAGAAGTTCTTTTTCCAGATTCTTAACGGAAAGGGTTTGGCCAACATACAGCTCCAGGGACCGGGCATAGATCCGGGCCGGCAATTCCCAGCGCCTTCCTTCGAAGCGACTGGTGATCTGTTTGTCCAGTTGGAGAACGTACACCATCCCGGCCAGGAGACAGAGAATGAGCAAGAGAAGGAAGATCACTTTGAAGAAGGAATTTTTTTTCATAAACGGACTATAATAAAGTTGTTGAGACTCGAACAGCGAATTATCGAGACAAGCTCCTCTAAAAACGGAATAAAAAAAAAGACAGCCTGCAACCAGCCTGCACAGGGGCCAGAAGAGACGTATCGGAGTTTTTCCTCTATTGCTCTTCCCCTTCCTCGTCTCCGCTGAACCGGTCAAGTACCAGAAGCAACATCCATTGTGGCGAGTGCTGGTCAGCGTTTGTCCCGAAAGAGTATCTACCCGCCTAAGGTATTGAAAAATAGAGGCCTGCAATGGTATGTTGGCCGTATGCTGATATCTGCTTTCTACATTCTGAATCTCTTCCTTCTCTGCACCGGTCTTGTAGGATTTCGCCTGAAGAGTGGTGACCGTCAATTTTCCCTTGTTTTGATTCAGATTCTTCTGGGCCTGCCGCTGTTGATTGGAGAATATCTCTATTTTTCCTATCACCTGCTGCCCGAGGTTCTTGAGATAGTGCTTTTTTCTGAAGTAGTTTTTGCCCTTATCTGGCTTTCCATGGCACAGCGCATAAACAGGGCCACAACAGCAGTGGCTGCTGAATCGGAATATCAGCATCTGATCGAAATAGTTTTTGTCGCTGTGGTGACAGGGGCTGCAGGCTATTATCTGCGCAATTACTCTGACTGTAACATGACAGATGCCGAGATAGTCTGTCAGGCGTACAGTCCGCTCTATTTTTCTGCTCTTTTCCTCCTCATAGCGGTGCTTTATGGCTCCTGGAGAATAGAACAATTCTGGCGGGTTCTCAATGTCGCCCAGCGCTGGGAATATAAATTTCTGGTGGTGGGCAGTCTCCTGCTCTGTGCCGTCCTGGCATGGAGCGCTTCTTACCGGCTGACCTATTTACGTATCGTTGGCCAACAGTTGCAGCTCATGGCTGTGCTCTTGTTTCTCGGCTGGTTGTTGGTTGTTTATGCTGTGGTTCGTCATCGCCTCTTGAATCGGAAAATATTCATTTCCCGCAAGGTTGTCTACTCATTCGTTGTTCCCTCGCTCCTTGCCGTCTATCTTTTCGGCTTCGGAGTCGTCTCTCTGGTCATGCGGGAATTTGGCGTGGAGATGGATTTTGTTCTCAAGTGGCTGTTTCTGGTCTCCGGGATTGTGGTGGTGGGGCTCTTTGCCTGTTCAGGGACAATCCGGCGTCGGGTGCACTTTTTTATCTCCACCCATTTTTATATCAATAAATATGAATACAGGGATGAATGGCTGGCGCTTTCCGAGCACCTGCATGGCGTTGAGACGGAAACTGATGTGATACAGGCCTTGCATCAAGTGCTGGTTGAGAGTTTGTATACCACTGAGATTTTTATCTGGCTGGCTGATTCCTCTCATGACTATACCCTGGTTTCCTGGCCGGTCTATCGAGAATCCGGGAGTAGGGAATATACTCTGTCAGGACATGATCCTCTGGTCCAGTTTCTCCATACCCATTCTCATTTTTATCTGCAGGAAAAAGAGCAGGATAGAGAATGGCAGGAACTGGCAGAGAGTAAGAGACCTTTCTGTGCTTCTCTGAATCTCACTCTTCTGGTGCCAATCTCCACTGGCAACCAGCTCATTGGAATTATAGGTCTTGGCCCGGAGTTTACTGGTGGGGAATATGGTTACGATGATTTTGATCTGCTTACTGCCCTGGAACGGCAGACGGCATCTGCCCTGCTGTCTGTGCGTATGGCTGAAAAGGTGGCCAATGTTCGCGAGCAGCAGGCCTGGAGCCGATTGTCAGCTTTTGTCCTCCATGATATCAAGAACGCTGCCACCATGCTTTCTCTCATGCAGGAAAATGCTCCGGAACATATCCACGAACCGGAGTTTCAAGAGGATATGCTGGAATTGGTGGCTGACGCCTTGCAACGAATGGGCCGGGTGGAAAAATGTCTGCAAACCTTAAAAGATGATATTGTACCCGAATGGCAGCATCTGGAATTGAATACCTTTGTCCAGACCTGCTGCCGTCGCCTGCAGGCCAAATTGTCGGCAGTGGAGATCCTTGTTACTTCTCAGGGTGAACTGAAAATTCGAACTGATCCCGCTCTCCTCAGGTCAGTTTTGGAAAATATCGTATTGAATGCTTCTCAGGCTCTGGAAAAAGAGACTGTTGTCCGCTTACAAACCGGTCTCGATGCTGACGGCAGAAATGTCTTTATTGAGATAAGCGATAATGGACCGGGGATCGCCGAAGAACTCTTGCCTGATAAATTGTTTGAGCCCTTCATGACAACCAGAAAAGCGGGCAGCGGCATCGGCTTGTGGCAGGTTAAAAAGGTTGTAGCGAGTCTGGAAGGAAGTGTTGTCGCTGCAAACAGACTGGAGGGGGGCGCCAGGTTTGTGATCAGGCTGCCCTTGGCAGGAGGCAGGGAAGGTTGAACTGTGGCAGGTGGTGGGTTTTTTTCCCTTCGCTGAGTTGGCCTGTTCAGGAAGCAAGGTGTTTTTTTTCCCCCTGTTGGTCCCCCCGTTGCTTTTCCTTAGGATAAAAAAAATCCCCTGAGTGGGTGACACTCAGGGGATTTTATAAATTCTTGTCAGCGGATGGGGCTGTATGTCATGGCTAGCTTTTTTTGTTGAAACGTCTGCGGTTGTATCCCATCAGGCCAAGGAGTCCGGTGCCCATGAGAATCATGGTGCCTGGCTCTGGAACTGGAGCAGTTTCAGCTGTTCCGTAGAGTCTTGAACTATTTAAACCTATATCCGCCGTATTAGCTCCATTGGACAGCGCAATAGTGACGTCTAGCAAGCCATCGCTATTGAGCCAATTAATTCCCAAGAGGACAGTTTGAACGTGATTGGGGCCAGAAATTTCTATCCATGCGGAGGTAACAGTATCATAAGTGTACTGTACAAATTCTCTACTGTCATATGTAAAAGCACCAGTGAGGGGATCTTGATAGTAATTGTCACCACTAAAATCGTCAAAGTTCAAACGATTAAAGCTAAGCTCTAACCAGGCTTCAGTTACTAAATCTCCACCGCTTATATTGACTTCATCATTGATGTCATGTGTGTAGGTAAATGGACTCTCGACAGCAATAGCATCGCCAGATGTAGCTGAGCTACCTATTACTTCTTGATCAATAAATACGATATCGTAATCCACGCCGTCGACAACCCACGAATCAATTTTATCTTCAAATGTGTAGGTGGTAGCCATTGCACTTCCCACCCATGTAAGCACTCCAAGTGCGACTGTTGTTGCGAAAATATTTTTCATCGTCTGGCCTCGTTTGTTAATATAATAATGTGTTTATTTGTTACAATATTTGCAAACTGCATGCCAATGCGACAACTGACCGTAAATGTTTGAAAAAATCTATTTTTTGTGTGGCGGCCTGGAACAGTTGTCAAAAATATCGACAGCTCTAGCAGGCAGTGTTCGCCTGTTCCGGTAAGGAAAATAGCCTGAACAGCTTGTGATTATTCATGCTGTTGGCTGCTATTCTGGGGAAAGGACAAATCAGGCGGGAGAATTCAGCATAATGAGTGTCAGGAAATTTTACACTTGCGGTAGGCGGTAGGCGGTAGGCGGTATGAGGTCTGAGGTGTGAGGTATGCGGTCTGAGGTAGGAGGTATGAGGTAGGCGGTAGGTGATTCTCATGCCAAGGCAAGAGTCTGGGGGGGCTTTTTCTTTCCTCGTTCCTACCAGAAAATCCACTTGCCAGTACGAATTACATAAATCCCTAGACCGAGATTGGTAACGGCATGGGCGAGAATAACCCCTTTCAGGTTCTTTTGCCAGACAAGCAGGCCACCATACAGCAGTCCTGCAATAATCCCGGCGCCAATAAGGTGGTGCTCAAGTCCAAAGAGGACTGCCACGCCCAGAAATGAGAGCCAGCTGAAGGTTCCCATGGGCAGAGAGCGAAAATCCGGATTGATAAGATAGCGCATGATAAAGGAACGCCAGAAGAGTTCTTCCATGATCGGTACGACCAGTACTGCACCCATCAATCGTATGCTGATAAGTGTGTAAAAAGCGGCTTGGGATTCACCAAGACTGTATGGGTCAAAGACAGCGCTTTGCTCCAGTTGGTACAAAAAACCATCCGGCACAATCCAGATAAGCAGTACCAGGAGACCGCAGGCAAGGGAGGTGAGTATTTCGCTGAGGGAAAGCCTGGAGGAAAAGTCCTGACCATATTGCTTGCGCCAGAACCAGAGCAGTCCACCGATGAGAATGGTTTTGCATATATAGAGATAGGGAGCCAGGTCCGGGAGAAAACGACTTGGCTCAGTGAATAATAAAAAAAGTGCAAAGGGAAAGGCATAGGGGAGCCACTCTTTTTCCCATAGGTTTTTGAGCAGGCTCTTTTGCGGGCTCATTGGCTTATATTGATAGCATGTTTTTTTATGAGATCATGCAGGGTGGGACGACTGGTTTCCAGAAGTTTCGCTGCCTGACTGATATTGTTGTTGCAAAGAGTGAGAGCTTGGCGGACAACATTTTCTTCGGCGGTTTCTCGTGCCTCTTTTAAGGTGGAAAGTTTTTGATTCCTCTGGCTGGCTGATAACGCTCTTTCTTCAAAGCCAAGATCAGTCGGTGTTATAACTTTATCAAGTGTGGTGCCAAGGGCGCGACGGATACGGTTCTGCAGTTCCCGGACATTGCCTGGCCAGTGATGACTGGTAAGCGCCATCAGGGCGGAAGGGGAAAATGAGAGTTGGCCTCGTCCCAGGTTCTGAGATTCTTCCTGGAGAAAGTTGTGCGCCAGGAGGAGAATGTCTTCCGGTCGTTCTTTGAGATCAGGGATAGTTAAGGGGATAACATTTAAGCGATAAAAAAGATCTTCCCGAAAGAGACCCTCTCTTGCAGCCTGTTCCAGGTTGATATTGGTGGCAGCCAGGATTCGCACATCCAGTTGAATGGTGTTCGTTCCGCCAAGACGTTCAATGGTCGATTCCTGAAGGACACGCAGGAGTTTTACCTGAAGGGGGAGGGGGAGTTCGCCTATCTCATCCAGAAAAATTGTCCCCTGATCTGCTTGCTCAAATTTGCCTGTTTTCCGTGAGGTGGCGCCGGTAAATGCCCCTTTTTCATGACCAAAGAGTTCGCTTTCCAGAAGATTCTCTGGAATCGCCCCGCAATTAATGGTGACCAGCTTGTTTTTATTTCTAGAGCTCAATGTATGAACTGCCTGGGCTGCCAACTCCTTGCCGGTACCCGTGTTACCGGTGATGAGCACAGGATAATCTGTCTTGCTGGCGTGTTCCAGTCGCTTAAAGACCTTTTTTATGGCTGGAGAGATGCCGAGCATCCCTGCCAGTGATCCGCATTGACTGGTTATGGGGTGGCGGTTGGCTTCTTCCAGGGCATGGATTTGGAAGGTACGGGCAAGAATAATTTTTAAGACAGTTAAATCGAGAGGTTTCGCGCAAAAATCTGTTGCCCCAAGGCCAATTGCTTTGATGGCATTGTTCTCTTCTGCGTTTCCGGTGATGACAATCACCTTGGTGTGGGGGGCAAGAACAGCGATTTTTTCTAGTAATTTGAAACCCTGTTCAGGTGTATCAGGATAGGGGGGCAGGCCGAGGTCCAGGGTAGCTACCGGGAAAATGCCAGAGGCCAGAAATGGTATCGCCTTCTCTGCATCAGCGGCAATGGTTATTTCATATTCCTTATTCAGTCCCCAGCGGAGTTGTTTGGCTACTGATTTTTCATCCTCTATAATAAGAAGCTTTTTTTGCATCGTATTCCAAGGTGATCGGGAAGACTGGAGACAGCTGTGAAGGTAAGAAAATATATTAATATTACATAGCAAGGAGTTGGAAGTCAAAGAGTATTTGTGTTGTTTTCGTCTTAGTCAACTGTGGGAGCATGTGACCTGGAAAAGGAACCCGGGAAGGGGGGGAAGTCCGCTCTTTGTTCTTATTTCCCCCTTTGAAACCTTTTTGACTTTTCGAACTCTGAGACAGTATTTGTTGAGAAGGTTCAATAAATAGCGTACCATCGCATCAGTGTTGGGAGTATTTTTTGGTCCATAATACTGACGAATAGCGGACGGCCTGAAAAGCCGGAACAGGATATATAGGTAACAACAGGAAAGCCATATGAGTTCGTTTTGTTTTCTTCTTGTCGATGATGAACAAGAGTTTGTCGAGACCGTCGCCCTGCGCCTGCGTCAGAGAGGCTTTGAGGCGGCTTGTGCTTTTTCCGGGACAGAGGCGCTGAACTGGCTGGGAAAGAACGATACTGTGGATGTCGTTGTCCTTGACATCGGAATGCCTGATCCCGATGGCATGAAAGTGATTGAGATTCTCAAAGAAAAATATCCTCTCGTTGAAGTCATCATGCTCACGGGCCAGGCCACGATCCAATCCGCCATCGAAGCGATGAAGTTGGGAGCCTTCGCTTATTTGATGAAGCCGTGTAAACTGAATGATCTTCTTTCCAAGGCGGAGGAGGCCGCTGCCAGGAAAAAAGAGCGTGAGGCAAAGATCCTTGATGCAAGGATGAAGCCCTATATATCAAAGCGGGAACGGGACGAACTGATATCCCATATACTGGAGAGCAAAGAATAACTTTTTGAATTCGGGGGGAAGTTAATAAAGACAATTAATACGTATAGATACTGTCCCAGTGGCGCCAAAATTAAACATAACAACTTGATAACAATCGGCATAACCTGGCCGCGAAAGCTCGGTGGCGTTGTCCTGAAAGTTCAAAGACGCCTCAGAGTAGCCGTGCCGTTATGACTAAGGACAGACAAAAGCACCTCTCCCTGTAGCAAAGAGATCATTTATGTTGACTGCATATAATGTGATAAATAATTTCTTGTCGCCAATACCCCCATCAACCGTCTCCGGCTGGCTTGAAGATGCAGTGTGGATCGATTTAGTCAATCCGACTGAAGAAGAAAGACAAACTGTAGAAATGTTCATCGGCATGTCTTTGCCAAAGATTCAGGAAACTGAAGAGTTGGAAGCCAGTTCTCATTATGAAGTATATCCTGATGGCTTTCAGGTCAACTGTTCATTTCTAAACAAGATTGAAAATACATTTAAAAATATAAATGTTGCCTTTTTGTGCAAATGTAACTGCCTCGTAAGCATCTGTTCATATGAAATCCCTTCAATCAATTCGCTGAAAAGTCAATGGCAACTGAGTGCTCGATTGAGTAGTGATCCAAAATCCACTATCATCGCATTGCTTGAAATGAAGATCGAGAAACTTGCCGATCTGTCAGAAGGCGGCTATCTTTCTATCGAGAAAATTAGCCGTCAAATATTTGAAAGGGGAAATGCCGGGTTAGAGAAAACAATAGATGATCTTTCCATGCAAGATGACTTGAATGGAAAAATTCGTTTGTGTTTAATGGATGGACAACGGGATTTGATTTTTTTACTCCGGAGAGGACGATTAACGAATGATGACTGTAACAACTCAAATGAAATGCTTGAGGATATTAAAACCCTATTAACACACAACGCTTTTCTTTCGGAGAGAATCGACTTTCTTTTAAACGCTGCCCTTGGTTTTATCAGTATTGAACAAAATAAAATTATTAAAATATTTTCGATAGCTGCAGTGGTTCTTATGCCACCCACAGTGATTGCAAGTATTTACGGGATGAATTTTCATTTTATGCCTGAACTGACATGGAGATGGGGATATCCTTTATCCATACTCTTTATGATATTGGCAGGAATAAGTCCGTATATCTATTTTAAACGAAAAGGGTGGCTGTAACGACCTCTTTGGCAAAACCTATGTGCTCTAACGTGGGTAGTACTTGCAAGGTGCGTTCACCCATATATCCTGTCCCCATAATTCCCTCCAGGTAGCAGCGGCTTCAGCCGCAAAGCTCCTCCACCCAGGTCAACCAGACAAGGGGCCAGCCGCAGTCGCCGCTCGCTGATACATCCGCGCGTCCGGAATCGGTCAGGCTATCAGGAATTGAAACCCGAGCTTTAATTAGCCAGCTGTCAGGTTCGGGGTGGTTCCAGTTATTCCTTGCTATTCCAGACCATCCTGTTTAGGTTCGCCGTCTTTTTCCTGAATTTAACCCATAAGGATAACGATGTTTGAGCTTTTTGTGAGAAGAACTGCAAGTTTCAAGGATGATATATTATCGGGCCTGACCGTGGCCCTGGCCCTGGTGCCTGAAGCGGTAGCCTTTTCCTTCGTGGCCGGGGTTGATCCCCTGGTCGGTCTTTACGCCGCCTTTCTGGTCGGATTGATCACCGCCATCATTGGTGGCCGTCCGGGTATGATCTCTGGGGCCACCGGTGCCCTGGCAGTGGTTATGGTCACTCTCGTGGCCCAGCATGGGGTCGAGTACCTCTTTGCAACAGTGGTCCTGATGGGTATTATCCAGATCAGTGCCGGGGTGCTGCGGCTGGGGAAGTTTGTCCGTCTGATTCCCCATCCGGTCATGCTTGGCTTTGTCAACGGTCTGGCCATCGTCATTTTTATGGCCCAGCTCAGTCAGTTCAAGGTTGCAAACGCGGAGGGACTGCTGGAGTGGATGAGCGGCCCTGTCCTGTGGATGATGCTCGGCCTGGTGGTGCTGACCATGGCTATTATCTATTTTCTCCCCAAACTGACCCGAGCCATCCCTGCGTCCCTGGTTGCCATTGTCGTCGTCACTGCTCTGGCTCAAGGCCTGGATCTCGATACCCGTCTGGTCGGCGACCTGGCCTCGGTGGCTGGCGGCTTGCCCCAGTTTCATGTTCCCCTGGTGCCGCTCACCCTTGAGAATATCCTGATTATTCTCCCCTACGCAGCTATTCTGGCGGCCATCGGCCTGATCGAGTCACTGATGACCATGAGTCTGATCGACGAAATAACCGAGACCCGCGGCCGGGGGAACAAAGAGTGCGTCGGTCAGGGGGTCGCAAATGTGGTGACGGGCTTCTTTGGTGGTATGGGAGGCTGCGCCATGATTGGCCAGAGCATGATTAATGTTCATTCCGGAGGCCGGAGCCGGCTTTCCGGTATTGCGGCGGCCCTCTTTCTCCTGGTGTTTATTGTGTTTGCTTCAGGCCTGATCGAGATAATCCCCCTGGCTGCTTTAGTTGGCGTCATGTTCATGGTTGTCATTGGTACCTTCGCCTGGTCGAGCTTTCGTATTCTCCACAAGATTCCGTTTAGCGATGCCCTGGTGCTGGTACTCGTTTCCGGCGTCACTGTTGCCACCGACCTGGCCATTGCCGTTGGGGTCGGGGTTGTCGTCTCGGCGCTGGTCTTTGCCTGGGAAAGCGCCAAGCGCATCACCTCAAGCAGCAGTATCGATGAATCCGGTGCCAAGGTCTACAGGCTGAGCGGCTCCCTCTTTTTCGGTTCCATACACAGTTTCCAGGAACAGTTCACCCCTCAGGAAGATCCGGATGAGGTGATTATCAATTTCGGCCGGGCCAGGGTCTGCGATCATTCGGGTATTGAATCTATCAATAGTCTCACCGAGCGTTATTTGAGCCGGGGTAAAAAACTGCGCCTCAAACACCTCAGTCCGGAGTGCCGCACCCTGCTCCATAACGCCGGCAGTATGATCGAGGTCAACGTGATCGAAGACCCCCGTTACTGGGTGGCCACCGACCAGCTGGCTTAAGGGGATGCCAAGGGTTTTTTATTCCAACCCAGGCCTTTCGCTTCCCCTTTGGTATCGTGTCCTCCTGTCAGAATGTCCTGTAGTTTTAGCGGGTTGTCAATTCTCTGGTGGGAATTAGGCCAACATTCAGGGCCTGTTAAAGGGGGGGGGGCTTCCCATGCATAAAAAAAGAGAGGACAGATCTGTTTTTGCATCCCCTGGCAAAGGTCAACAAAAAGAGTTCTGTCCTCTTTATGGCGGTACTTCCAGTCACCTGAATCAAGGCCCGCTTTTCTGCCTGAACACCTGGGTGGAGTCGTCGCTCCGTTCCCACGGTTTTTTCTCTCAATAGCGTTTTGCATTCAGAGCGTTTTTTTCAGCAGATCCTTTGCCATTATTAACTCAACTTCTCCGAGGTCCGTTGCTTTTAAAAAGGAGCGGCAGAGGTTGCCGCAGAGTACTCTCTACCCTGTTTAGCCGTTCAGACATTTTGTGATCTTCCGGCGCCGGCCTGCGATCAGACCAGCCAGGCCCGTACCCATAAGCAGCATGGTGGCTGGTTCGGGAACGGGAGCTGCCGCGGGAGCGGGGTATGAAGCATTGCCGGATAATGCTGAATAGTCAATTCTGAGGTTATCTGTGCCGTTGGTGTTATCGTATAGACGAATTGTAAGATCCCACGGGGTGCCACTGCTCATCAAATCTAACACGTCGCTGGACAAGATCCAGGTATCTGTTGTCCAGTCGTTATTGCTTGCGGATAATTGACCAATCGTTAAAAAGAAACCACTGTCCGCGGCAGTGGAAAACCAGACTTCGCTATTATTATTAGAGTTTTTAGAATGCCGTAATGTTAAGATGGCATCGTCCAAGGTCAAATTGGCCCAAGTTGTCAGCTCGGGGGTGAAATCCGCCAAGGAGATGGTATGGGTATAACTAAAATCATCGGTAATGGTTTGATACGTCACTCCGCCCTGTGTTGATCCAGTAAAGTCTATGGTGTCAGTAAAAGCGGTTGCCCCTGCCGTTGCCACCAGGCCAACCAAGAATATCGCGGTCGCCAATCCTGCTGCAAACTTCTTTTTCATTTTCCCCTCCAAAAAAAATAGTTATTTCAACTGCCTCCCCTAGTCAATGTTAACGCTGTGGTACATAAAGCAATAAGCGTGCCAAATTTTTATCTAACTGATTTGAGTGCATATTTCCTGGGTGCCCCGGGTATTGAAGAACGGGCTTGTAAGAGATCCCGACAGTATCAACAGAGGGCATGAGACCTCCCGAAAGCGGCTATCCCTGACTGGGCTTATGGGAGCCCATCGCCGGCGGTATGATTTCCCGGGCGTCGGATTACTTTACACTTCATCAGATTGGCTGGCAGTAGCAAGAGGTGGATTGTTTCATGGGATGGCTTGCCGAAAATAGCTGGTTGCTTCTTCCTTCCTCGTCTTCAGGTCGTTTATAGCTTTCCGGCGACACCCAGATTGTTGTCGTCCTGCTTTGGAAGCAAAAGAGTGGAAAATTTCATGGTACATCCGATCATCTGCCCATTTTCCCAGATAACCTGCCTCCGTTACAATCTGTTATGCTGATAGCCAGGTGGTCATCGTCCAATCTCATCTGCCGCATATTGTGCTCAGTAAGTTATGGTATGGTAGCTCCATCAGGGCAGGGGAGACGTCTCCTCTGCTCCAATATCTATTTGACGGTCCGGTTCGTATCGCTTAAAAAAGGAAACATGAAACCAAAGAAGCAACAGACACGGCGGCGGAGTAAGCAGGCCCACGAAGCCATTATAGCGGCCACACTCGAACTCATTGAAGAAAAAGGATATTTGGGGTTAAGCATTGAAGGGATCGCTGCTCGTGCCGGGGTAGGAAAGCAAACCATTTATCGCTGGTGGCCTTCCAAAGCTGCACTGACAATAGAAGCCTATTCTCAAAAAGTCACAAGCACTCTTCAGTCACCTGATACCGGATCGCTGCAACTGGATTTAGAGGAGCTGCTGGGAACTATTTTTACAAGAATCCGCATAGCGCCAACATCTAAGGTGATGACTGGTCTGATAGCAGAGGCCCAGACTGCCCCGGATGTTGGCGAACAATTTTACACAGGATTTATTAAAAAAAGACGAGAACTGCTATTTGCTCTGATCCAGAAAGGGATCAACAGAGGGGAAGTGCCTCCTGATACGGACATGGAGATTGCTGCTGACACCCTGTTTGGGCCAATGTGGTACCGCCTGTTATTAGGACATGCTCCTCTTGATCAAAAATTCGCAAAAAAATTAGTGGAGCAGCTCATGGTCGGTCTTGCAACAAGAGGTGAAGAGACGTTGTAAGGGTGGCGGTATTGTCTCTTTGTCGGTGAGGACCATTCCATTGCGGGGCTATCGAGCTAGAATTGATCATCTTCCTGACTCGTTCTCTATCCGGGGTGGTGCCCTGTCAGCTTGCCGTTAATTTTTTGGCAGTGACGAAGAGCTTGGCCCCAAAGCACACTTTTCGCCGTGTTCTTAATTGGATGACTCTGTTTTGCCTCCCAGTTTTTCCACTGCCTTTGAGGCCACCGTGGATTTTGCCTCCTCCTTTGATGCCCGCTGCAGGGCCTGATCTGCGGCCTCTCTGGCCTCTCGTGCCGCTGCAATGCGGAGAAGGAGATCGTCTGGAAATTTTTGGCCGGAAAGTTTGATGGCCGCAAGGGTTTTCTCGGCCTCTTCCACGGCGTTGTTTGCCTCTTTTCTGGCCAGGTGGGCTCGTTTTTCGGCATGTTCAAGGTGGTCAAGGGCTGCCACCACTTCTTCCATGCCGCCCTCTTCCGGCTCTGCATCAAGATCAATGTCTTCAGCTGCCAGAACCAGGGCTGCCATCTGTAAGCGGGAGAGGATCTGTTCCACCGGTTCTCCGGAAAGATCTTCGAGGAGATCACCATGGAGACGGAAAGGGACGAAAGTGATGGAGGCATCGGCAGAGTGGCTGATAATGGTCTCACTGTCTTTTTTGCTGATAATCTCAGTCACTGTCTTGATTCTGGTCTCTTCAAGCTGGGCGGCCAGGTGCTCTTCGTTTTCGGCGGAGGCCGAATCATAATTCAGAGCAAAGAGGCGTATCGTCGCCCCTTTCCATTCTTCGTGTCGGGTCAGGAGGTAGGCAAGAAGGAGCATCAGGCGACTGGTTCTGTCTCCATTCCACCAGACATTGATCTGTTTTTCTTCCCCTTCCTTTTCAGCAAGGGCGGCAACTGATTCTTCATCTCCAGACCAGATGATCAGATTACAGCCTTGATGATAGGCGATACGGAGATTTTTCCCATAGAGCAGTTCACGTCTCTCCTGGCCAGGTCCCGGATGCTGTTCCAGCCAGTTGAGAAGCAGGGTGTTGGCATGCATGGGGCCGATACCCCAGGATTGGACAAGGGTCTGCAGTCCGATGCTTGGTTCGGAACTGTTAATAACCAGTGGAAAGGCGTCGGAATGGCAATGGTTGATATCCCGCCTCAATTCCTGTTCTGCCTGATTGTGGAGGCGTTGCATTCTCACTCCGTTACTTGGAATAAAGCGGACTACGGCGGTGAGTCCGCTTCCTCCTTCGATCCAGGTGGCAAAGTTGATCAGTTGACACCTGCGTTCACTGTTATCGGAAAGTGCCAGCAGGTAGGGACGCCAATCCCGTGGATGCTCTTTTTCTCCGGCTGCAGCCAGGATATTGTTGCGCGCCTGTTGCAGTTGGTAGGAGCGCTGGCCGTCTGCCCAGCGGGCTGGACCGGATGTCTTCTGCAGGTACTGGTAGATGGCAAAAAGGATGGTAACGGCCAGGATGCCGATCTTGATATCAATGGCCATCATCACGCCAAGGCAGGCCAGGAATCCGGCAAGGCTGACTTTTTGATGATACCACTTGAAGCGTGGCCGGAAGGAGGGACTTTTTGAGCGGGCCTCGAAGTAGGTGGCGTAGTTGAGCAGTCCGTAGGAGATGAGAAAAAACATGGTGACAATTCCGGCAATAAGATCCAACTGGCCCAACCCGATGGTGAGTCCTGCGATGGTCAGAGAGAGGAGGATGCCGCGGCGCGGATTGTTATTGGCGCCGGAACCCTTGGCAAACAGATCGAGAAAGGGAAAAATATGGTCGCTGGCCAAAGATTGGAGGATACGCGGAGCGCCAAGGAAGGAGGCAAGGGCTGACGAAAGAGTGGCGGCAATGACCCCGGCATCGATGAGAAAACCCCAGGAGGCAACACGATTTATGGCCTGATAATCGCGGATCAGGGTGTCGCCGGGCACGGCGCCGCTGAAGACCACGGCCACAGCGAGATAGACGAGAAAGGAGAGGCCTACGGCGAGAAAGGTCCCAAGGGGCAGGTTCTTTCCGGGATCTTGGAGGTCGCCTGACATACTCACCCCTTGGGTGAAACCGGTGACTGCCGGGAAAAAGATGGCAAAGAGTATCCAAAAATTGTTTTTCTGGGGGTTCCCCTGCCAGTTGGCTACAAGTGTTGCTGGACTCCAATGCTGTAACGCTCCGGAAAAGAAAGAGATCAGGGCCAGGACGAGGGTGGCCATGATCAGATACTGGAATTTCGTGGCCCAGTCTGCTCCCAGCCAGGTCAGGATAAACAGCATAGCCAGGGCCAGAGCAGCACTTATCTGGGGAAAGAAAGGGATGTCCACAACTACTATGCTGGCTATCGCTTCGCCAAAGCCGATACAATAGAAGGCAATGGAGATGGATTGGGCCAGGAAAAGGACTATGCCGATGGCTCCTCCGAACTCAACTCCCAGGGTGCGGGAGATCAGGTAGTAGTCTCCGCCTCCCTTGACCTTGAGATTGGAGGTGATGGCAGCCAGAGAAAAAGAGGTGAGTATGGAGATGAGATTGGCAAGACAGATGATGAGCAGGGCTCTTCCCAGACCACCACTGCCCAGCACGTACCCCATTCGCAGAAAGAGAATGAGTCCGAGGATGGTCAGGATACTGGGGGTGAAAACCCCGGAAAAGGTTCCCAGTTTTTTGTTGTCGGCAGTGGTAGGCATGATTTCGTGACGGTAATATGATTGAGTATGGTTGATTGTAGCAGTTTTTTTGTCTCTTCTGCTACAGTTTTATATTTCCTGCCGGATAAGGAATGGAGTTTTTGCAAGCTCCTCTTCCGCTTCAGGTTGACCTGGACTTGCTTCTTTTTTCGAATCACTATACAACTGGAGGGGAATCAAATGAATGTTAGAGGAACCCATACGCTATGGTGAGATGATGGAAATAAAATGGCTCAAGGTCCTTTATCCCCGCTGTGCAGAACAGGTGGGAGAGGGGTGGGATGCATTGATTGCAGGTCTTGGTGAAGAGGCTGTTCCAGAAGTGTTTTCTGAGTTCTTAGAGACCAGTACTGTTTCCAGGCCTGCCTATTTACCTGACCTGGCTCGTCTTGAGCTGGCCGTGCATGAACTGCAGGCCATGCCTGCTCCTGCCGTGTTGGAGGAGGGGGGCGCCCTGCAGATCAATCCTTCGCTCACTCTCCTGCCACTGCAGTGGAGGCACCTCTGTAGCGTTTTATGGAACAGGGAAAGGCAGCTTGTCCCCGAACTGGGACAGGAGTTCGTTCTGCTCTACAAGATTCCGGCTCAGGGGCAGGTGCGAGTCCGTCCGGCGTCAGAGAAAGATCTGCTGGCCCTGAAGGTACTGGCCGAACATCTGGATCGTCAGAAAGTGGCAGACGAGGCCGGGGTGCCTGTGGGAACGGTGGATGCAGCCATTGAAGAGGCCTGCCATAAGGGGCTTCTTCTTTCTCCACCTTCAGCTATCCAGCGGACAGCTGCCCACTATCCGGCAGAAGGTCCGCATGGCTGGCAGCGCCACCTGCGCTCCGAGTATTTTACCCTCCAATGGCACGTGACCCAGGCCTGTGATCTTCACTGTAAGCACTGCTATGACCGCTCCGCTATTTCACCTCTGACCCTGGAGCAGGGGAAACTGATCCTTGATCAGTTCCGTGAGTTTGTCCTTGAACAGAGGGTACATGGTCAAGTGACCTTTACCGGCGGCAACCCCCTTCTCTATGCCCACTTTACAGAGTTGTACAGAGAGGCAGCTCAGCGCAATTTTACCATCGCCATTCTCGGTAATCCTACGACCAGGAAGGTGCTTGAATCTCTGCAGCAGATTCAGCCCCTCTCCTTTTATCAGGTGAGCCTGGAAGGACTGGCCGAGCACAACGACTCGATCAGGGGGGCAGGGCATTTCCAGCGGATCATGGAGTTTCTCGAGATTCTGCAGGAGCTTTCCATCTATTCCATGGTGATGCTGACCCTGACCCGGGAAAACATGGGGCAGGTCCTGGAGCTGGCCGAGATCCTGCGGGGAAAGGTTGATCTCTTCACCTTTAACCGCCTCTCACAGACCGGGGAAGGGGCCGGCCTGGCTGCTGCGGACACGGAGAATTACCGGGGCTTTCTTGAAGAGTTTCTCCAGGCCGCCAAGTCCAATCCCACCATCAGCCTCAAGGATAATCTGATCAATATCCTCAAGGCAGAACAGGGACTGGCTCCCTTTGGCGGCTGTACCGGCTTCGGGTGCGGCGCTGCCTTTAACTTCTGTTCCCTTCTGCCAGATGGTGACCTGCATGCCTGTCGTAAATTTCAGTCACCCATCGGCAATGTCCTTGATTCTTCCTTGCTGGAACTCTATCGCTCCGCGGCAGCAGAACGCTATCGGTTGGGACCGGAAGAGTGTCGAGGCTGTAAAATTCGTCCGGTCTGCGGTGGCTGCCAGGCCGTGATCCAGTCCAGTGGCCTGGATATCAGCAAACAGAAGGATCCTTACTGCTTTTTAGGAGGGGGGGACCAGTGATGTGGTGGGCTTTTGGTTACACGTTCTTAAGAGTGGGGTATGGCACAAGGCGTGGGGAGTGAGAGCGGGATATTGAAGGGCTTGACAACAGCTCCTGGGCTGCCAAGGTGGAAGAGGTATTCAGGCCGCGTTGATTCGTTTGTGAACCAAGAGGAAGGGGGTTTGCAAAGGGCAGGTAAAGAAAAATCGCTGGCAGACAAATGGCACCTTCCTCTGCTGGAAACAATTAAGCCAACAGCCCCCAAGGGGGGTGTTGGCTTAGGCAATTGCCGACTCTTAGAGGGCCATCCCTCTACAATCAGAATGTATCTTTTTCAGGGAAATTCTTGTTCTGTCACGATTCTCTTTTTTTGTTCTTACGTCTTCTGCTCAGGGAGGCTAAACCAATAAGTCCGGTGCCAAATAAGAGCATTGTGGCAGGTTCCGGAACAGGTGCCGCAGTATGTTCCAGGACATCATTTCCGCACCCCATGGTCCAGTGCAGTGTAATGTCCCCGCCTGTGTATAACTCGAGCAGAGACATATCAAGTATGCCTTCCAGGACATACGATGTGCCGTCTTCCCCGGGACGATGATTTTCAGACCACAATCCGGATCCAAAAGCAAAGTCGTGGGTCCAGGTTGCCAGAGTTGTAGTGTATGCTGCACTCCAGGGCCCGGCATCTGTATAGTAAGGCGTTTGCCAGCTTGATCCTGCTGCTGTCATGTCTATGAGCGTATAGGTTACTGCGGTCCCTGTAATCGAAAAATCAATGGCATATTCATAATATGCATCATTGTCAACATTGAGTGCAAAATCACCAGGCAACCAGAGGTCGCTGGGGGGATTGGCAAAGTTATATCCGGCCTGGATGCCGAAGTAGAGGGCGCTTGAGTCAAAAGTTGTGCCGATGTGTTCGACATCGTAGGCTTGACCGCCCCAACCAGGTCCCAGGTAGCCATCTGCTCTGACGAAATCCTCAGAGGTATGAGCATTCAGCCATTCTCCATTTCTATCAAATACTCCATCAACCACAACTGTCGCCAGGGCTGAGGTTGAGAGGAATAGTGTGGCAATCGCAAAAGTAATGCCTGTTCTTTTGGTATTCATACCGTTCTCCCTTGTTGATAGCGATAATGTGAGACATTCATAATACGAGTATACAGAGGTCTATCTCAGTAGAGATATTCCATCTTAGTTAAGTGAATTATAAGAGGTAACAATGGATGAAACAATTGGCATTTTACTTACTTACGACTAAGCAAAATGCTTAGATGGAAAAGAAGGTTGTGAAGATCAGAGTGTTACGAGAAGAAGTCGTTGAGCTGAAGCAGGAGTTCAGTGACACTTTTGCAGCCTAGCTTGTGCATGATGTTAGTGCGGTGAACCCGTACAGTTTTAGGACTGATAAAGAGGGTTTTGCCAATTTCTTCAGGAGACATACCTTGTGCCAGCAGATTGGCGGTTTCAAATTCACGGGGAGTCAAGTTGCCAAGGACCCCTTGTTCAGCAGTACCGGTAATCAGTTGATCTAAAATATTTGCCGGTAAATTCCGACTGAAATACATTCGACCTTTATGGGTATCCTGTATGGCTTGTATCAGTTCGCTCAGTGCATCTATTTTGAGCACATATCCTTTTGCACCAGCATTGATTGCCCGATGGATATAGCCAATGCTTTCATGCATAGTGTAGATGACGATGGCAGAATCTTTTGCTATGTTTTTGATGTGGGGGATAAGGTCAATTCCGCTTATGCCTGCCATGGTAATATCAAGGACGATCACATCAGGATGTAATTTCTTGATGGTCTTTAAGGCAGAATTGGCATCACTGCATACCGCAACGACAGACATGTTTTCTTGTCTGTCGAGGATGGATTTGGCTCCATGTCTGATGACAGGGTGGTCATCAATAATCATAATACTGATTTCTTTCACTGGCTTATCCTTCAGATTGCTGTCATGATAATCCATATTCAATGAAAAGGGGCCCTCTTTTTCTTTCTGTTTTTGTGGCGTGTCTTGGTCATTGATTGTAGACCTAAGGGAAGCGTTCAGGAAAAGTATTCACAAAACGGTTTGTTGCTGTTACCTGACCTTGTTGTTGAGTTTTACAGAGAGGCTTGAACTTATACTCATAGAGTGGCAAGCACATACGGAGCATAAATCATGTTTGGTTCTTCTTCCCGCCTTCTGTTTCTAGCCGGAGAATCTTGCATTTCCATTTAGGTCAATCACCTAATGTTTTCAGCTGTTCTGTCTGTTTTTATACTATCATGAAGGTGGCCAAAGAGTATAGAAATTTTATGGTACGCTTTTATTTTGATGGCTCCTCCTTTTTCTCATTCCTCTATAATCTTATTTACGGGCCCTGAACCTGGCGATGTGGATACGGCATCTGCTGTCTGTGTCGACTGGGCCCGTACCTGTATCAGCTCGGCGACAATAGAGACTGCTACCTCGGCAGGCCTTCTGGAAGCTATGGGAAGGCCGATGGGGGCGTGAAGACGGCCCGTAAGGATCTGCCACAACCCTTTTTCCCTGAGTACTTTTTCAAAGGAGGCGATTTTTCCTCGACTGCCCATCACCCCGATATAGCGGGCTGAGGTGTTTGCCGCCTGCTCAAGGAGAGCCAGGTCAGTGGCGTGATCGGGCCCGGCAATGACCAGAAAATCTCTGGAACCCAGGGAGCTTCGAGAAATAAAATGATCATAGTGCTCGGGACAGAGAGTGCAGGTGGCGGGAAAAGATTCTGGGCCCATCAGTTCCCGGCGTGGATCGACGACGATGACCTGGAATCCGGTCCGGTCTGCCAGCCAGGCCACTTCCTTGGCCACATGGCCGCCTCCGAGAAGGAAGAGGCGGCCATTCCGGTTCAGCGGTTGCAAAAAGACGGAGCAGCGGCCCGCATTGATGGTCAGTTCTTGCAGACCACATTGCTCGGTAGTCATGAGCTGCGGCCAGAGCTCAGCTGCTACTGCCACTGTCCTCCCCTCTCCATTCAAGGCAGCGAGGACACCGTTTTCATTGGCCAGCAGATAGCAGGGAGGCGCATCTGATTCGTCGAGCAGAGAGAGGAGGAGGAGAGGGTCAGGGCCCGGGACCAGTTGCTGCAGGGTTTCCCGGAAAGAGGATGCTGGCGGATTGCCCAGGTCAAGCCATTCCAGCAGGACCCGGAGCCTTCCCCCACAGGAAGGAAGAGTCCCCGGTAGAAAGGAACTGATATCGAGTTGGCGTCTCCCTGTTGTAAGGGCGGCGCAGGCCTGAAGGACCTGCTGCTCATTGCTCCCCCCACCCACGGTTCCTGTTACCAGTCTCCCCGCAGAAAAAAAGAGCCTGTCTCCGGCTCGTGCCGGACCATGGCCGTCCGAGTGCAGGACAGTGGCCATGACACCGCAGGTCTTTCTGCGACAGAGGTCATTGAAAAAGAGTTCCGGGATCATGGCAGTACCTCAGGGAAATAGGGCGGGGAGATAAGTGCTGAGGATACGGAAAAGGGCTGATCTTGGCAAGAAAAAAGCTGAATGAACAGCAAGAGCTCGAGCAGACCTCGGAGCAGACCTCGGGTCGGACCAAGTTAACAGGCTGTTAATATAGTAAAAATGATGTAAAAAATGTCGATTTCAGTGCTTAGAAGCCTCTTTTGGGGCTTTAAAAGGGGCTTTTAAGGAAATGTTTTATCGGGTTTCTGGAGATCAAGAAACATAATTCCCCAACACGCTCAGCTTGGGGGCTGGTCATGCTAACTGGCAGATATTACGAGACAGTGGTGTCGATTTTGGGGTTAAACAGGGCAATATGGAATTTAAAGGGGATAAATTATTGGACGATTAATTGTCACAATTTATCTCATGGTTCGGCTGGCAGCATAATTTTTCATTAAGGTCCGCAGCCTATAATTCAGGAAAGGCATAATTGACAGACAGTTTCGTCTATGATGACGACTACAGTTCTTACCGGGATACTCTCAAGACCGACAGATCTGTGACCTTGGCTCTATGCTTTCCCTCTAAAAGAGGCCAAGGGAGTTGCTCCAACTTTTATCAAAATAGCCGACGCTGTTTTTTTCGCTGGTGGTCTTTATAAAGCTCTTGTAATTTCGTTGTAAGGACCAACGACCTCGGGTCGGACCAAGTTAACAGGCTGTTAATAGAGTAAAAATGATGTAAAAAATGTCGATTTCAGTGCTTAGAAGTCTCTTTTGGGGCTGTAAAAGGGGCTTTTAAGGAAATGTTTTATCGGGTTTCTGGAGATCAAGAAACATAATTCCCCAACATGCTCAGCTTGGGGGCTGGTTATGCTAACTGGCAGATATTACGAGACAGTGGTGTCGATTTTGGGGTTAAGCAGGGCAATATGGAATTGAAAGGGGGTAAGTTATTGGATGATTAATTGTCACAATTTATCTGATGGGATGGCTGGCAGGCATACTTTTTCATTAAGGCCCGCAGCCTATAGTTCAGCGAGGGCATCATCGGCAGACAGTTGCAGCTTTGCTGACGACTGCAGTTATTACCGGGATACTCTCAAGACCGACAGATCTGTGATCTTGGCTCTATGCTTTCCCTCTAAAAGAGGCCAAGGGAGTTGCTCCAACTTTTATCAAAATAGCCGTCGCTGTTTTTTTCGCTGGTGGTCTTTATAAAGCTTTTGTAATTTCGTTATAACATTATAAATTCCCTTAACTTCAGACTCGAAACCTTACCCCCATACTCCCCGTGATGTCTCAGTTACTTGCTGATTTCCTTGTTGTTCTCCACCTTGCTTTTATCATCTTTGTGATGATGGGAGGATTCCTTGTCCTCAGGTGGCGTTGGATCATCTTCCTCCATTTCCCTGCCGCCGTGTGGGGGGCGCTTATTGAATTTCAGGGCTGGTTTTGCCCTCTCACCTCCCTTGAAAACTATTTCAGGCAGGGAGGAGGATATCACGCCGGATTCATATCGCATTACATTCTGCCCCTGGTCTATCCGTCAGGACTTACCCGTCAGCTGCAGATTTTTTTTGGCATTGTGGTGCTGGTTCTGAACTGTGCGGTGTATGCCTGGGTCTGGCGCCGGTATTACAGGGGGCGAAAGCGGACGAACAGCTCTCCATAGGAACTCCTTTCCGTTAAACATCCTCAGCTTGCCCCTGACCCTATCTGCCTCGCCGCAGAAATCTGCGGGTAACTCAGACTGCATGTTCTTATTTGGTAAACGAAGGTACCCTTCTTCCCTTTTCCTTTTCAGAAACAATTAAGGAAAATGGCTCTGGAACTTCCAAAAAACGAAGTTGTCTCTATCGTTAGAGGCAGAGAGCAGGTATAATTGTCATCAACAATACCTGTAGGCCGCTTTGTAAAATTGCCTTTTCCCCCAGACGTTTCGTCATGAGAAAAACTGTATCCTTTGATTATCAAAGAGATGCACCTCAAGGGCATTTCCTGCGGGGCACATGCGCTAAAATTTTTCTCATGCCTCGTTTTTGAACGAAAATTCTAATTTTTCACGGCACCCTTTATTCAATGAAAAAGGTCGGCCTTTGAGCGAATGGCAAATCCACAACATCTAGAAATTATCAAAAAAGGAAGCACTGCCTGGAATGAGTGGCGGATAACAAATCCAGAAATCAAACCTGACCTCTGGGGTGCGGATTTCAGCGGCGAAAACCTTGTCGGAGTTGATCTGAGTGCATGCGATATAACTGAAGGACAATTTGTTGATACCAATCTTACGGGGGCACTTTTCCTTTCTTCCAACCTGACCTGTGCAAATTTGCAGCGAGCGAATCTCTGGAACACCAATTTCAAAGATGCCAGGTTACGGATGGCTGACCTCAGGGAAGCGAACCTGAGAGACGCGTACTTTAAGAGAGCTGACCTTACCGAGGCAAATCTCAGTGGTGCTGTTCTCGTTGGAACAAATTTTGAAAAAGCCATACTTCGGGGGTGTAATGTTTATGGGTGCTCCTGCTGGAATGTAAAATTGTCAGAGGCCGATCAGAGCAATCTTGTTATTCGCAGAGGTGCCCTTGAATTCTCCGAGATAGATGAGCTTAATCTCTATGAATTAAAGGATGAGCTACCGTCGGACTATATCGCCAGGCTTGCTGAACCGGCAATAACCGTAGATAATCTCGAAGTGGCGCAGTTCATTTACACCCTTCTCAACAACAAGACGATCCGCAGCCTTATCGACACCATCACCTCAAAAGTCGTACTCATCCTCGGCAACTTCAATGACCAGCGGAAGCCTGTCCTCGATGCCATGCGTGAGGAACTCCGGAAAAACGACTACGTGCCGGTGCTCTTCGACTTTTCCAGGCCCAACACACTCAGCTACGAGGAGACCATCACCTTGCTGGCGCGTATGGCGCGTTTCATCATCGCCGACGTTACCGACGCGAGGGAGGTCCGCGCAGAACTCACTTCAATCGCGCAACAGTTGCCATCGGTCCCTATCCAACCCCTGTTAAAGTCTGGGGAGGAGGAATGGGCTACCTTCAAGAGTAATTTTCGCAATCGTTCCTCAGTCCTGCCGTTGTATCGGTATCGCGATCTCAAAGAACTCATCACCAAGGTGCCGGATAAGGTTGTTCGGCCTGCCGAAAAAAAGGCAAAGGAACTGCGAGGGTAGTGGTGTGGGTAAGAGTATGGTGAAAAAAGGAGTCAAGCTGGAGGCGGTTGCCGGCTCTGGTGGAAGCGCGCAAACAGCAGGATACGTAGCTCGTGTGCAAGCTATGTATATTCAGAGGTAACGTTGTTGGCAAAGATGTTCAGCTGACAACAAAACGAGATGCAAATTATGGGAAAGAAGCTGCAGAAATTTTATTTATTCCTTCAGCGGGAGAATGTGATCAATCTGCTTGCTGTGATACTGGTCATTGTCCTGTGCAGCGGATATTTGATCGCCTTTTTTGAGCCGGGTACTCTTTTGCCAGTGGTGTTTGGTGGAGGTGAACGAAGGAAGCCTGAAATAGGCCAATCTGGAAAAAGCCAGCATAATTATCTGCACTCCATAAAAAAAATAATCCTTTCAACACGAAGATCTAAACCCTGCTCCCCGGTGGTTAGATCACTGCAAGAGTTATTCAGGGACCTGAGGTTGGTGTTTGAAACGCTCTCTATGATTCAATTTTCCCTGAGTGACCGGGGAGCCCAGAGCTGAATCTGGAATGCTGGGGGGATGGAAATCTCAAGAGCGGGTTGTCACAATGTTTATAAAAAGAGTTCGGGCTCACGGCGGGTCTGAAAGTGCTCGTAGAGATAATCCACCTTCTCCAAGACCTTGGGGATGGTGATGCGAACAGCATCTTCCGGGCAGGTTTTCAGGCAGGCGCAGCAGAAGGTACAGAGGGAGGCATTGATGCTAATGGTCTCATTCGCTTTGATGGCACCCGTGGGGCAGCACTCGACGCATTGGCCGCAGAGAATGCAGCGCTCGGGGATGATTTCGGGTGTGATGTTGGCCGGTCCGAGGTAGGGCCCTTCAGGGAGGGAGCCGGGGAGTTCAAGGGGCGGCAGATGCGCAAGGTCTGTCACCTTTTTGAGTTTTTCCATAATCTTGGCCCCGAATTGTCTGCCAATATGTTTGTCTTTTTCATCGGGGCGTCCCAGGGCAATGGGTTTCTTGTCGCTGGAGTAAGAGTGCTCACCAATAAGGGTTGCTCCTGCGATGACCTTGAAGCCGGAATCTTCCACCAGCTGTTTCAATTCGATAAGGGCATTCTCATAGTGGCGGTTCCCGTAGACCACTGCGATCACGGCAGGGGTGCCCCTTCCTTTGATGGTTTGCAGGCGTTTGGCGGCCACAGGGGCGACACGCCCGGCGTAGATGGGGACACCAATGAGGGCGACACCATCCTTAATGGTAATCTCTTCGTCAGAGGTTCCGTTTGGCAGTGTGAGGTCGAGAATATGAGAGGTGGAAAGCTCCATCCCTTCTGCCACGTGGTGAAGGTTGGTGAAGGTGGTACGGGTGGGGGAGTAACAGATGAGGTGTGCGGTTTCAATATTCATGGCATATCTCCATTGGCTGAGCAGGGGGTTGAGGGCTCTGTTTGCACTCAGGGTGTATCATTTATGAGAGGAGATGTCATGAGGATAGCTGGCAAAGGAGACAAAAAAGAGGCTAACACGCATTCCTGTCTCTTTTTGAAGTTGGGAAACACTATGGGATAAGCAACTATTGGAGGGTGGGGAGGGTGCTTGGAGGGAGGAGACACCATAGGAAATCAGGCTGCAGCATCCCAACATTTCAGTAATATGTTCAAAGAATAAAAGGGAGCAGCCAAAGAGGATTTACCGGTTTTGGCCGCCTTTGGCAAGGGGTATTGAAAAATAGCATAGGAAAAGATATGGCAGTGGGTTAGGATTGGATAAAGCTGGCAGAAGAGAGGGGAGATGATGTTACTTTCTCGGTGAAAGCAACTTTTTCCCCCATCACCATCACCTATACCTGGAAAAAGGAGATGAGATGAAAAAAGGAGTAATGGTAACATTGTTGGCGATCTCTGTCGTTACAGCAGCATATGTATATAGCGAAGACAAGGTTGTCGTGATTCCCTTGAGCGGTGCCAGATATACAGGGGAATTACCAATTGTGGTGGATAATAGCACGGATGTGATAGGCCTGAGTGCTGCCACAAACCCAGGCGACCTGATGACATGGGACGGTAACAACTGGATAGCAACTCCCCCCGCATCGCACAACCCAATCAGTATCATGCAACCCTATCTGGGGATAAATTACATCATTGCCCTGAGTGGCTACTATCCGGCCAGGAGCTCGATCGTTGACCCAACCCTTGCTGAAATAAGCATGTTCGCTGGAAATTTCGCCCCCAGATTGTGGGCATTTTGTAATGGGCAGTTACTTGCCATCTCGCAAAATACTTCCTTGTTTTCACTCCTTGGCACTACCTTTGGCGGGGATGGTCGTACAACCTTTGCCCTCCCGGACCTTCGTGGTCGGGTGCCGCTGCATCCCGGGACCGGTTCAGGCCTTTCGACTCGCAGTTTGGGTGAGCGAGGGGGCTCCGAGACAACTGTTGTGGATTGAAGCAGGTTGCGATCTGGACGTACCATGAAAGTCAACGCAGGCAGTTTTCTGCAACAAAGGGGGGGCTCCGCTTTTCCAAAATCAATAGGGTCCAGAGTTCTGTTCGGGGTGAGTCTTCTCTTTTTTTTCATGGGGGGAATCCCAGCTCTGGGCTGGGCAAAGAGTTCTGCTTTCGATTACCTCAGTGCCATCAATGTTCCAGCGAATTTGTTGCCGGTCTCTGATAAAAAAGTGGTTGTGGCCATTGTTGATGACGGAATTCGCATATCCCATGAGGATTTAAAAAGATTCATCTGGTCGAATCCACTGGAGATCTCGGGCAACCTGATCGATGATGACGGCAATGCCAGGATTGATGACCTGCATGGCTGGGATGTGGCTGATGAGAACGGCCAGGTGTCTCCTTCTGACCAGAGAAGTGGTGATTTTTTCCATGGAACGCATCTTGCTGGCATTGTCGCCGCCATTGTGGCAAGGGCCTATGGTGCCCAGGCAGAGGAATATGTGTCTATTCTCCCTGTAAAAGTCCTGTCTGATTACGCAGAGGACACCTCCATACGGCAGGGATATAGAGGGATTGAATATGCTGTCCAGGTCGGTGCCGATGTAATCCTCTGCGCATGGGGGGCTGCTCACATTTCTGAAAAGGAAGAACAGATTCTTCGTCAGGCCAGGAATAAAGGGGTCCTGATCATTGGTTCCGCCGGTAATTTTCCTGAGGAACGAAAGCAGTATCCAGCTGCCTTCGAGTCAGTTGTCGGGGTGGCTGCCCTTGATGAACGAGGCCAGAAGTTTGCGCGTTCGAACTTCGGTTCTTTTGTCGATTTGTCGGCCCCCGGAATTCGAATAGTGAGTTCCGGATCCTGTTCCGATAGTGACAGGCAACTGCATGAGGGGACCTCACAGGCCGCAGCAATGGTCGCCGCTGCTGCTGTGTTGATCAAAAGCCGGCACCCGAACTATTCAGCAGAGGAGGTGAAAGCTGCCTTAAAGAATGGGGCGGATCTTCTTGAGCTCGATGATCCGCAGATGAAGGCCAAGCTCGGCGCAGGGAAGTTGAATATCGGAAGGGCGCTTACCATACTTTCTTCACCGGGCCCAGGAGCGCATTCCAGCCTGCGTTCGCAAGGATATCTTCTCCATCGCCAGGGAACAGACGAAACGGTGACCTGGCAGATTGCCATCCCTGAGAGGATTAAAGGCTTCTGGTTTACCAGGCCCCTTATTCAAGGGGACTTTCATGGCGGTATTCTTCATTTTTTTCGGGAAGATTCCAAAGAGGGAAACCCTTATGTAAGCCACCCTCTTGCCTCTATGCCCGAAAAGGTCTTTGTTGCCGGTAACCGGGTCGTGGTTCAGTTCGAACCATCTACTCTGGAGAAGGATGGCTATTGGCTCATGGAATACAGGGCTGAGACCATTGATTTTCGTAGTCTTTACTGCTCGGGCACCAAAAATCTCTACGAAGAAGGTGCCTTTACAGACGGGAGTGGGGGAGAGAATTATTCGCCCGGCAGTGATTGTAAATGGCAGATAACAGCTCCTGAGGGGCAGATAGTTAGGATAAAATTCACCTCATTTGATACAGAAGCCAAAAGAGATCTGATCTATTTTTTTAACGGTTCTGGGACTCACGAAAAGATCATGGCAATCTTCAGCGGTCCCAATATTCCGCCCGAACTGTCCACTTGGAGCAATAAGGTGCTGGTCTGGTTTGTCACCGATGGGCGCAATCAGGGCCAGGGCTGGCGGGCGGAATACAGCTTTGAGGCCCCTTCTCACTAGGAACTTGTCCGGGAATGTCCTTTTTCTCAAACTCTTCGTTCTGTCTGAAAAATAATGGAGGTAATAGTAACTGGATGACTGAGTTTGTTTTTTCAGAAGCGCCTTTATTTTGGACAACATGCCTATTTTCGGAAAAGCTCCTGGTGGCATCCCGGAACAGGAGAGTTCCCTGAATGCTGAACACGGAAGAGATTCAAGGTAACGATCTGCTATCACGGTAGAATTTTAACGATGTGTGATAGGCTTTGTGGGCACGCTTGACTGCGTCTCTGGTTTTTGCTGGTTAAAAAATGTATTACTCCACACCCTTCTCCTGAAGATAAGGTCCATACTTTTTGTCTATTTCGACAACATGTGACAACCACCAGGTGCGAAGAAAGGTGTAAAGCTCAGGCACAACTGTTTCCGGTGAGTCGGCAAGTCTGTTTTTAAAGGTGTTTACAGTCTCGATAAACTGGGCATGGTGATCAACTTGTTCCTGTAGTTCCGGGAAATCATACTCAATCAGGAGCTGTTCTTCGTCGTGGAGGTGTTTTTGAGCATAATTCAGGCACACATCGACAATATCGGAGATTTCGTTTCGTTCACGATGGCCTCTGAGAATTGAATAGAGTTGATTGATCAGTTCAAGCAGGGTCTTATGCTGATCGTCCATTGATGTCACACCGGTTTTAAAACTTTCTCGCCATTTTATAATTTCCATACATTCCTGCTCCTGTTCTTCCTGTTTGTCGCTCTTTCGTGAATGATCCAGTACTGGTTGTAATTCGGTTGTTCCCTGTATTTTTTCTTTGTAACCATAGGAAACCTATGAAAGGTATCATTGTCCCCCATGACATCCTGGACCTGGGTTGATCTCGTGGGGAGTCATGTTCTGAGTTGCTCATACTCTGTGCATTGCTCATGTCAGGATATCATTATTGGAGGACAACACTCCAGAAAAAATATAGAATACCATTTTCGCTTTATTGTTGGGGAGAGACTTTTTGTCTTCTTTTGATACAGCATATCGCTAACGCGGCCTTGGGTATTGCGCCCTTCTTCAAAGAGGGTACTGAGGGGGGGGGGGCATCCACGCATTCTTGAGGTGGCTCCTGATGCTACCATCGTTACAAAAGCCTTTGCTGACGGATTGTTCGATACCACGCTTGAGGAGACTCTGACAGGTCTTGGTGTCACCGAACTGCTTGTCTGCGGTATGATGACCCAGAATTGTGTCACCCATACTGCGATTTCCCGGTCGGCTGAAAAGTATAGGATCTCAATCCTTGTCGATTGTTGCACAACGGTGGATGAAATGATTCATAAGATTGCCTTAAATGCGCTGTCTCTTCGCGTTCGTCTTGTACCATTTGCGGAAGCATTTTAGTTGACGGCCTCTGTTACTCGGCCAGCGAAGGGAATACGATATTAGCGGAAGAAGAGGGAGGGAATAGATCTTGTTTGTAAGCGGAGATCTTTCGATACAGGCTCGCAGCAAAAAGGCTAAGCCTGTGAGCTGCAATATTCGTAGGAAAGTGCTCGTTCATTAAAGACCGATGTGTCTATGATCAAGGCTGGGAAGAGACTTTGGATATAAACGTTGTCTTCTGTGCCCTTCGCCAGAAGGTGAAAGTCGAAATCTTTGAGCCCTGAATAAAAGTGATTGAAGACTTGTCTTTTGGTATTGAGAATGATTTGAAAATCACACTCAATATTGTGAAACATGGCAAAATGATGGGTAATCAGAAAGAAGCAAACGGCAGAAAGGTAATGGGTATCTGGATGTAAATAGAGACCAGGATAAAAGGTCATTACGGTAATCTGTCCTCCCGCCTTATTAAAGCTGACGGTGACTGAACAGGAAATATCCAGGCTCGTTTTTTTCTGATAGATGAAATATTCGAGCTGCGGTCCATCAATGCAGTAACTGATGCCAAAACGGTGAAGAAACTCCGGGAGGTGAGAGGTCATAAAAGCTGACAAGATGGAGAGGGGATGGAGGGCGACCATGGCAGGCCTCCTTGTGGCGAAAAAGTGCCGTTCGGCAAGACGATATGAGAAAAGGATATCTTTACTCATTTATCTATCTTTTCGTCCTTTTTTGAGAATAGCATGCTTTCCTTCCCGTTGTCAATCATTTCCCTGGGTTTGCAGAGATCAGGCCAAGAGAGATCCCTGTTTTTTCCTTATACATGTGTTCGCTTCGTTGTTACTTCTGTTGCTCCAAGAGATCGATCAGTCGCGGTTCTCATGGAAGTCCCCTGTCTAGCTGGTCAGCTCCGCTTCTCGTTCGTTGCAGGGATAAAAACATTTTTCAAATTCTGGTAACGAATTTTATGGGAACTGCTGTTTCAGATTGTCGATTTCAACCTTTTGTCATTGCCTCTGGTCGAAAAAATTCTTTTCATTGATTTGCAGCCGGTGAATCTGCATTCACGGAGCAAGAAAAGAGTTAGGCAGGGAGGGATTGTTTTTCTTTGTCGCTTTGCCTGGCGGGTTCAGTTCTGTATAATGGAGGTGAGGGTCCTGCATTGACAACGGGTGAGGAAATGGCTGTAAAAATCGGATTGATCAGTGATGTTCATGCTACAGTCGCTCCCCTGCGAGAGGCGTTGACACTATTTGCGCAGGAGCATGTCGATCTGGTTCTCTGTACAGGAGACCTGGCCGGCTATGGAACGGAGCTTGAGCAGAGTATTGAACTGCTTGTTGAAAAGGGCTGTATCACGATTCTGGGGAATCATGATATCTGGTACCTTGACAATCAGGTTGAGGGGCAGGAAGGGGGTGTTGAAACATTTTTTCACACGTTACCTGTGACCTGGGAGGCAATGATAGAGGGAAAACGGATTTTTGCGGTTCATGCAAGTCCTCCTCTTTCGCTGACCAGAGGAATTACCCTCTTGAATCAGGATGAAAAAATTGTGTCTAAGGAGAAAGAACAGTGGGCGCATGAGTTGGAAGAATATGATCTTGACGTACTGATTGTGGGACACACCCATCAGGTGTTTGCTGAAGTGTTGGGGCAGACCCTGGTGATTAACCCGGGAAGCACAAAATTTAACCATAGCTGTGCAATTCTGAGTCTTCCCGGCCTGGAAGTCAGGATTGTTTCCTTATCGGGAAAAATGGCCAGAAAGGTTTGGCACTGGGGAATGATGACCAGAGCAGGACTTGACAACTAAGCATCTCCTGGTCATCCTTGTTTGCAGCTGTTTTTTTTATCACTGTCGTAGATATAAGGAAATAGAACGATGGGAACCAGCCCCAAAAAAGACATGGTGAACCACTCAGCCTTAAAACGTTCTTTTATGTGGCTGGTTACCGGATGCCGGGTAGTGGTTGGTATTCTTGTGTTGAAGGCCGGAGTTGACTTGATGGGGGGGGCCACGTTTACAGGCTATAACAGGCAAGACTCCCTCCTGGTGGGCGGGTTTGTGGCGATCATCGGCCTCTACTTTGTCTTTTCCAGTCTCTTTCATGTCTTCTTTAAGGACCAGACCTAAGGGAAATCTGTATGTCCCTGTTCAGGTACTGCATGACAATTAGCTTTTTATGAGAGCAGGGTATGGCTGTGTTGCAACACCCTGAGGAAAGTGTTTTTTCAGGACCTGCCTCCTTGATTATTGTTTTGAGTTGGGTGGTGTTGTGAGCCAACACCTCGTGAACGTCTGGCTCTCTTTTGTCCCTGTCTCCCCACAGGTTCCGTCCCTTGCCACCTCTGATATCACCCTGAAATCCTATCGTATTGGTGGATTGTAAGAATAAGTTTTCTCCTCTCTTCTCGCATCTGACTCACCAGTTTCTGCTCATCAGCTCATCAGTTTCTGGTGAGCCATTTCCTGCTGTGGCTACCTAATGTTCCGCCGAATTTGTTTGGCTCTTTGATTGATTACCCTGCAATATTAAATTGTTATGTCGTTTTCTCTAATTCTGGCACTCCATTTGCTCATCTATTTGTAGAAGTTGGGGGGCTGCCTTAAGAACAACGCGAAGTTGAGGAAGGTGATCAAGAGAAATCAACAGGGCTTGTTTTTCAGCAGTTCCCAGGAGGAGAAGTGGGGAGGGGGGGAATGGTTAATTTAATGGAGGGAAAAATGAAAAAGTTTTATTCAACAGCATTGTGGGCTGCGGCATTTGTTTTGATTGCTGGTGCAGCGGATGCGGCAACCAGAGTCTACACGAGTCCCAAGTATATTTTTTCAACAGCGGATGTGATGTGTGATGTCGGGGTGTTTGGCCCGGCCTGTCTTGACAGTGCCAACCCAATGCTCGATGCAGATTTTTTTAAGGATACCTACACCCATTACGCGATTGATTCAGCCTATGGCTTTGAGGTCAGAGATTTTGATCCCAGTGTGGCGATGTTTCCTCGTCCAATGGATGGCCTGTTTGAGGAGGGGTATATTGCAGATATCGTTGATGGCAATGGCAATGTCATCGGTGTCGACTGTAAAAATGATCCCACTCCAGGGTACCTGACCGGTATGCTAAAGGGCGAGGTCATGGCTGGTGTCGGTGGTTTGGATGTCAAGGCCGGTTCAGAACATTACTGTGTTATGGATCATGTCAACAATGCCCCATGGATGCCGCCGCTGGTTGAGGTTATGAAAGATCCAGAGACAGGTGCCTTGCTGAATCTTGGTGATTACACGACCCGGCAGAAGGATGATGGGAAAATATTGTACCAGTGGGGAAATTTCAAGAAACGCCCGACCCAGCTGCGCCTCTATAAACAGATCCCGCTTCCTGACGAATGGAAGGTTCCAGGTGCCAACTACAAGGTCACGAAGGCGTCTCTGACGATCACCCATCGGATAACCACCAGTCCCAATGATCAGATTCGACCTGAAGATTTTGAGAATGAATGGGCTAGCGGTATCAAACCGGGATATACGGTTGATTCTGCCGGCCGTTGGCTTTCCGACAAAGATGCCTTCGAGGGGGATGGAGATTTCATCCCAGCTGGAACCGTTCTCCGTGACCCGGCCCTGATTGATCTGGCAAATGGTCGTTCTGGTGACCAGTGGCTTGGATTTACCAATGCCTGGTACACCTCTCTTGACCGTGATCCTTTCGCTGGTGATAATCCACGCTATCGTTTGAAGTCGAGTAAGTTTGGTCAGGATATCCCGGGTGTTGAAATTCCCTGGTATACTCAGGGCGCTATCACCACGACTACTATTGACATCCTGGCCTGGAATGAGAGTGATCCGCTCACCTATGAGCCCATGAATCCTCCAGTACCTTCACCGCTCAGTGATACGGCAAACTGGAACAATTATCTGGACCTGAATCCCTATGATCCTGCCGATACAGTTCCCGACGGCCTCTCCTGGTCTGAAGGTGCCCCTCTGACACCGGATTTTGACCTGATCCTTTTTATCAAGGGGGAGTACAGTGGGACTGAGGTCATGGATGTTCAGCTCAATCTTGAATGGGAAGATCCAGATTATCCGCTTGATGATACACCGCCTCCAGCAGCTGAGATCGATACGATCTCAGTCATCAATGCAGTGTATATGTCTACTACCAGCGTCCTCCAGGTCAAGGCTTCCAGCAGTGCTGGTGAGCTTGCTGCGTTGAATATCCTTTATGGCGGTCAGACCTATTTCATGAAATGGGATCCGACAAAAAATATCTTTTATCGCAACATCCCTGAAGGGTACTTGCCGACATTGGAAATTATTTCCGGTCTTGGGGGGAGCGTAACCGTTGATGTAGAGCTTCGCTAAGGGGAGGGGAGGCTGTCTCCTGGCGGCCAACAGCCGCCGGGGGACACTTTTGTTTTCAGGTCTGGAACAAAGAAAACAGAGTCTGTAGTCTGTTTAACAGTATGAATTTCAACCACAAATCAGCATGTATCCTGTTGCTTCTCTCTTTTTTTTGGGTTGTGCCAGTCATGACGACCTCGGGAGTGGCAAGTGTTAACGAGGGCTTCAGCGCCCAAATGGTGACAACTGTCCAGGGTGATACTTCGGTGGCGCAGATGAGCCTCAAAGGGGAAAAACTCCATCTCCAGGTGGTTGGCGGCCGAACCTTTTCTACCATGATTGTCCGTTATGACAAGGATGTTCTCTGGCTTATGGCTCCGGCGGCCCGGCAGTACATGGAAATGGTTGTCGATGCCGTGGGTCTTGGGGTGCCGCACTTTTTTCATCCGGACATCAGGATTGAGAAAATCAGGATGGGCGAGGAGATTGTCGGTGGCATCAAGGCTGTTAAATACAGAGCGCATGTGTCCATGCTAAATGGCAAAAAGGAATATCTGGGTTTTTTGTGGGAATCAATCGATCGGCCGGGCTTCCCCTTGCGATGGGAGGAGCCGCAGACTGTTACTACGGTGGAATGGCGGCAACAGGTATTCACCGAAATTCCTGACCTTCTCTTTGAGGTGCCGAAAGAATATCGAAAGATCACGTTGCCACAAGAGCGGCCGCTGCCGGAAAAGAACGAGAGCCAGAGCCAGTAATAAGGCATCATCTACAGAGGAGAATAGGTCTTTTCGAATAGCACGGGTATGCTTCAAAGTCTTAACTCAATGAATACAAGGCACAGCTAACCAGTTACAGAGCGGTTACTTATCAAAATTGACTGTGCAGCTTGACAAGCACAGCCTCTCCCATCATGACAGGCCGAAAAATATTTTCACTCTACTGACACCCTGCTTACGAGTGGTTTTTCTTTTTGGACCAGGAGCTGCAGTGCTTTCCATTTTCTCGTATCCACCGTGATGAGAAATGGGGGCCAGCTTGTGGTTTTCGTGGTCTGGCTCCAGGCCATTATCTTTTCGTAGCTTTCGTGTCCCTGCCAAGTCTCTTTGCATATGCAAATATAAGCTCTCTTTGTTCCCGGCTGGTCGGCGTTGCGGGCATCTCTTGCATTTTTTCGAGTACCTGGTCAAGGTTGAGGCCCTTCTTGAGCAGATAAGCGGCAATAATGGTTCCCGATCTTCCGACGCCGAAACGACAATGGATCAGGGTCTTTTTACCCGAATCGACATGTTCGTTCAGCCATTCAAGGGCTTCATCCAATTCATCCAATTCCGGGGCGTTTGCATCTGATATGGGCAGCCAGTAAACGATGAAACCGGCCGCCCTTTCTCTTTCATGCAAATTGCCGCATTCGGTGCATAGATTCAAAATGACCTCAATGCCGGAGTTTTTTATTGTCTCAAAGGTGGCAGTTGAGGAAGGGGCGGCACCTACGGCTATTTCTTTGCTGATCCAATTCAGTTTGTACTCAAACATAGGGGATATTCCTTCTTTGGGCTGGCAGTGAAGCACGTTAAGGGTATGGTTCCCTTCATTCCTCTCCATTTGCTTGGCCTGGGAGCCTGTCGGACGGAGACATAAATCTGTTTGTGACGTTGCCAATCGGTGCATGTTTCCATGGCTTTTCGCTAAATAATCCTGCTATTCGCCTCAAATCATAGAGAATCTTATCTCGATTTCTCTGGTTTTCGCTCCGATTTTCACAATCCGACAGACTCCTTGCAGCAGAAAAAGATAGACACGAATTGATAAAAAGCATTGTCGGAAACGAGAAGGTTACCAGGGAGACGGAAAAAAATTGTCAGGTGTGCAGGCATTGGTTTGGATGAATTTTGAAAAATGGAAATATTGACATCTGCGTTCAGGTGACGGATACTCATTGCAGATGCGTTTTAAAGAACTCTCTGCTGTTGTGTCTGAGTTGTCAGTAAAAGAATTCAACAAAGGACGAATCATGTCGAATCTTAAGACAAAGGTCATTCTCTTGACCAAGTATTTTCGCGTTGAAGGTGAAATTGATCTGCTCCCCGGAGCAAGGTTGACCGACTTCATGAATGTCGTCAAAAGCAATATGGTGGTTACTGATGCCACGGTAAGCGACCATAATGGAAAAGAACTCCTGAGAGGGGAATTCATCAATGTTCTGGTCAGGAATATAGAGATTATTCTTCCTGCTGCAAGTGTACTATAGCTTCCAGGGCCCTTTGAAGCATGAGATTTCCCGTTTAAGATCAGGGCGTATCAAAAGGAGAGAGTGGAGCAGATGAGTTATCTGTGAGCAGCCTCCATGTTGCGATGATCAGGAGATAGGGCGGGAAGGTATTTTTTTCAGGTTGTTGTCCGTTTTTGGAGAGACAAGTCCCATGGCTTTACTGGATAAAGTTTTTAAGGCTGCTGTGGATATGCAGGCCTCGGATGTACATGTCGTGCCGGGAGAACCTTTCATGGTACGCCGGTTGGGAAGATTGGTACGTTTGAAGAGTCAGGTCCTCGCTGCCGAGCATACCATGAAGGTGGTAGGGGAGTTACTGACGCCGGCGCAGCGGGAGATCCTGTCTCGGGAGCAACAGCTGGATTTTGCCTATGAGATTAAAGGGTTAGGGAGATTCAGGGGCAGTGTCATGCTGCACAATAGAGGGATGAGCGGGGTGTTCCGGGTTATTCCCCTCCAAATCCCCACCCTGACTGAGCTGGGTTTGCCTGAGGTAATCTATTCAGTTCTTGATAATCACCAGGGTATTATCTTGGTGACCGGGGCTACGGGCCATGGCAAAACAACGACCCTGGCTGCAATGGTTGATTATCTCAATTCAAAACGCCCTCATCATATTCTTACGGTGGAGGACCCCATCGAGTTTATTCATCCTTTTAAAAAAGGGGTTATCAACCAGCGAGAGCTGGGGAACAGCACCTTTTCCTATCAGAATGCCCTGAAAGGTGCCTTGCGACAGGACCCGGATGTTATTGTTATCGGCGAGTTGAGGGATCTGGATACCATTTCGCTGGCGATTTCTGCCTCAGAGACGGGCCATCTGGTCATTGGTACCCTGTCAACTTCAAATGCAGCCAAGACCGTAGACCGGATTATTGATTCTTATCCTCCAGGGGAACAGAATCAGATTCGAACCATGCTCAGCGAATCCCTGAAGGCGGTTATTACTCAACGTCTTATCCCTGGTGCCGATGGCAAGGTGATGCAGCTGGCACTTGAAATATTGATTGGCAATATATCCATTGCCAATCTTATTCGTGATCACAAAACCTATCAGATTCACTCCACCATGCAGATGGGTAAAAAACTGGGTATGCGCCTTATGGATGAATCCATAGTGGAGTTATTTGAGCAGGGGAAAATTACTCTGGAGGCAGCACTGGCCAATGTCGAAAATAAGCTTTTGCTAAAGAGTGTTATGACCCCTGAAAAAAAGCCGGCGGTTGAGTGAGAGGAGAACACTTTTCATAGCAAGAGGTATGTGAAGGGCTTTTGTTTATAGGAACAGAATCATTTTGCAGCGCTCCATCTTCCTCCATTGAGGTTTTCTCGAAGAGCACGAGTATGGCTTCGAAGTCCTCAATAAACGAATAGAAGGCACTGCTAAACAGTTATAGAGCGGTTGTTTGCCAATTATTGGGCATTATCATAGGTGCCTATTAACCAGAGATCGAGTAATCATGGCTCAGATTGATCAATTTTTCACCCAGATGAAAGAACATGGCGCCAGTGACCTGCACATGGTCATTGGCTTTCCTCCACTCTTGCGTTTGCGTGGAGATCTTGTCCCCCTGAATGCCCCTGTTCTTACCCCGGAATCCAATAAAGAGATACTCTTCGAAATCCTTACCTCGGAACAGCAGGCGACCTTTGAAAAAAAGAAAGATTTTGATAAGGCCTATGAACTGGAAGGTGTTGGACGATTTCGCTGTAACTTTTTGTTCCAGCATCGAGGAATTGGTGCGGTATTCCGGATTATCCCGACCAAAATCCTCACGCTGGATCAGCTTGGTATGCCGGAGGTGGTGAAGAAAATAGCCAATTATGAACGGGGACTGGTTCTGGTTACCGGGCCGACCGGCAGTGGCAAGTCTACAACCATGGCTGCCATCATTGATATGATCAATGACACCCACCCCAAGCATATTATCACCATTGAAGATCCCCTGGAGTTTGTCCATCCCAATAAGAAATGTATTTTTTCCCAGAGGGAAATCGGGACCCATGCCGAGAGTTTCGCCAAGGCCTTGATGGTTGCTAACCGGGAAGATCCTGATGTCATTCTTGTAGGGGAGATGCGGGATCTGGAGACCATTGCCCTCGCTCTGACCTGTGCTGAACTTGGTATCCTGGTCTTTGGGACCCTGCACACCAATAGCGCTGCAAAGACGATTGATCGAATCATTAATGCCTTTCCTGCAGAACAACAGGCCCAGACGCGGACCATGCTCTCGGAATCCCTGAAAGCGGTGATCGCCCAGCAGCTGTTAAAGACAAAGGATGGAAAGGGGCGATGTGCAGCGATTGAGGTATTGATTGGTTCCTCTGCTCTGGCAAGTATCATCAGAGATGGGAAGATTACTCAGATAGACTCGTTGATACAGACTGGGAAATCTCAAGGGATGCAGACTATGGATCAGCATCTGCAAGAGCTGTTGCATAAAGAAAGCATAACCCGGGATGCGGCAAGGGAAAAGGCCATGAATAAAAGTCTGTTTGCTGATCCGGACAGAGAAGAAGGATAAGCAACCGGGGGGATTGGATAGAGTTGTTTGCTGCCGAGGGAAACATGGGCAGAGGGGAGTTATGAGATCCAGACCATAGGGCGCATAGCTCTAAGGAACACTTCTCTGGCCAAACTCCCTTTCCTTGCCATCAGGTTCTGTTCGTGATCGGCCCATGAAATACTCTTTGGGGAGGGAAAAAGTACAAAAACAATTACCACACCTATTCCGGGAGGCATGGCTTGTTCAATTGAACGATGCAACATCCTTTTTGCTCGATGAAGTAGCCAGCGAATGTGCAAAGAGTATCCTCATGTTTCTGAGACGCTTGAGGTAAAATAAGTTCCTCCTCTCTGGATGGCGAGTTTTAAAAGGGTCGTGTAAGAGAAATTTTCGTGGTATAGTTTTTGTCAGCCTATCCATTTCATATATTAACACTGTGTCTTTGGCTTCTGGAATTGGTTTTTTTTTCAAATCTCTCTTGGTATTATTTTTTCCTGCTGCTGTGATGTTCTAGGCTGTCCTGCTCCTTATTCTTTGGCTTTCACCTTCGTCGGCTCCAACAGGTCAGGGTGAAAAAGCTAGCAAAAGGTTTTGAAACAGTGAATATCCATATGGCCAAAAAACCTGAAACCGTTCGGATTGAAAAGATAATTGCTGCAGTTAAGAAAGCCTCTCTGAGTGATCATCCACTTTGTCTTGATATCTCAGAAAACAACGATCTACTCGATTCCCTTGCTGCTGCTGTGAATGAGTTGACAGCGAATCTCTCAAGACGAGCCACTGCGGATAAGCAGTTGGAGGCGGCATCTCTGGTTAGAGATCGTCTGCTCTCTAACATCTTTGAACAAAATCCCTACCCCATATGGGTTTCCGATGCTAAGGGCACATTAATTCGCATCAACCAGGCTTGCTGTGACATGCTGAATATTCAGGCAGAAGAAGTCGTCGGCAAGTATAATGTTCTCAAAGACAATATTGTGGAGAAACAAGGGCATCTCTCCTCGGTCAGGTCAGTTTTTGAGGAGGGGAAGACGGTCGAATTTTCGATTGAATACGACAGCTCCCAATTAACATCTCTTCATCTAGGTCAGAGAAGTTTTGTCATCCTTGATGTGACAATTTCACCGGTAACAGACGAGAACGGCACCATTATAAATGCTATTATCATCCTTAATGACATTACTGGACCAAGAAGACTGGAAGAAGAGCTGGGATACTTCCGCTTCAGTATTGAAAAAGCTCCAGACGCGGTGTTCTGGCTGGATCGTTCCGGTCTCATAACGTATATTAATGAACAGGCCTGTCGTTCACTTGGCTATACCAAGGAGGAATTACTGGCTCTGCATCTGTGGGATATTGATCCCGATTTCCCGGAGAAGCGCTGGGCTGTCGTTTGGGAAGAGGATGCCGTGACTGGCCATAGCTTTATCAATACTCGCCACCGTCATAAAGACGGAGCCTTTATTCCGGTGGAGATCTCGGCAAATCATCTCACCTTAGGTGATAAAGAATACCATGTGGCCTTTGCTCGTGATATCACGGAAAGAATTGAGGTGCAACACCGACTGCAAGAGAGCGAGCAACGGCTAGCAGAAGCTCAAAAAATGGCCGGTCTGGGCTACTGGAAATGGGATGCCGGCACAGGCAATTGTGAATGGTCGGAGGAAACATACAGGATTTTCGGACGTGATCCTAAAAAATTCAGGCCACAACTGGATTCGATCATGACCCTGTCTGCCAGGCCGGAAGATAATGCGAGTAATCAGGAGATAATCCAGAGGGTTATCGACAGTCGTGAACAGGGATCATTTGAACAGCGATTTCTCCGTCCTGATGGCAGCATCGGCTTTTATTTCTCGACCATTCGCGGAATTTTTGATGATACTGGGACCCTTATAACACTGCTGGGGACGATACAGGATATCTCCGAACGTAAGCAGGCGGAGGAGGAACTTCGGGAAAGCGAAGAAAGATACAGGAGTGTTGTCGATAACATAGGGATAGGTATCGTCTTGATTGGCCAGGACATGGAGGTTCTCTCAGTAAATAAAGTGATCAGGCAATGGTTTCCTGATGTCGATTTTACAGTTCATCCGGTTTGTTATGATATTTTTAACTGTCCGCCACAGCAGGAGCCATGTAACTATTGTGCTGCTATTAAATCTTTTCAGGATGGTGCAGTTCATGAAACCATAACAGAGACACCGACAGGTGATGAGTCCAGAAATTATAGAATTATCACTTCTCCAATAAAAGATGGCGCTGGCAAGGTGATCGCCGTCATTGAAATGTTGGAAGATATTACTGAGAAAATTCAGTTTGAAAAGGAAAAACAAAACTTAGAAAGACAACTTCTGCAAGCACAAAAGATGGAAGCAGTTGGCACCCTGGCAGGGGGGGTAGCCCATGATTTCAACAACATGTTGAGCGTCATAATCGGCTATGTTGAACTCATTAAAGAGCAATATCCCGATGAACCTTCTTTGTTGCTTGATATGTTGGAGATTGAAAAGGCAGCACTTCGTTCAAGGGATACTACTCGCCAACTTCTCGCTTTTTCAAGACAACAGGCGATTGCTCCCAAGGTCATAAATCTGATTGACCATCTAAGCCGTTTAGAAAAAACTCTCGCCCGTCTTATCGGCGAAGACATTGAGTTGATTGTGCGCACAGAAACAGATCTCTGGAATATCAAATTTGATCCTTCACAGGTGGATCAGATTCTTATCAATCTGGCTGTCAACGCACGTGATGCCATGCTTTATGGCGGAAAGATAATGATCGAAGCTGAAAATGTTGTCCTCGATGAGGCGTTTTGCCTGACGCATCATGAGAGTGTTCCCGGAAGGTATGTCGTTTTGACAATAAGCGATAATGGGATCGGAATGGATAAGAAAACTCTGGCCCATGCATTTGATCCCTTTTTTTCTACGAAAGAGATTGGCAAAGGAACGGGGCTTGGGCTTGCCACTGTATTTGGGATTGTCAAGCAGAACAGGGGGCTTATTGACCTTTCCAGCGAACCAGGGCAGGGGGCCACGTTTAAAATATATCTCCCAGAAACGACAGCAGCAAGGCAAACAAAAGAAGAAAGCAAAGAACGTCCGGATAGCTCGGTTAGTGGAACTATTTTGGTGGTGGAAGATGATGACATGGTGCGTGAGATGGTAACAAAAATGCTTGAGAGTCTCGGTTACACTGTTCTCGTTGCGGAAACTCCTGGTACTGCTTTGTCTCTTTGCAGGGAGAGTGCTGTGGCAATAGATCTTCTCCTCACCGATGTGGTTATGCCTGCGATGAATGGCGCAGAGTTACGAGATAGAGTTGTCGCTCTCCATCCGGATATCAAGGTTCTCTTTATGTCAGGGTACATGGAAAATATGATCGCTCGACATGGTGTGCTGGATGCAGGAGTACACTTTATTCAGAAACCGTTCAGTAAGAATTGGCTTGCCCAGAAAGTTCATGATGCCTTGTGGGACAGCTAGTATTGTTGAGTAGTTGGTTCGGAGAACTACAAGACAAGAAATTGAGGAAATGGCGCAATAAAGAAAATCTACTACAAAGGAGAAAATTATGGCGATTACCTTACCAGATCTTCCTTATCAAAAAGATGGGTTGGCACCACATATCAGTTCGCAGACCTTAGACTTTCATTATGGGAAACATCATAACGCGTATGTTACCAACCTCAATAAGTTGATTGCGGAGACTGACCTGGCCGCTGAGGCTCTGGAAGATATTATTCGCAAGACAGCAGGTGTTGCTGATAAAGTCGGAGTTTTTAACAATGCGGCTCAGGTATGGAATCATACTTTTTATTGGCACTCAATGAAGCCCCATGGCGGCGGATTGCCCACCGGCGAGATCGCCAAGAAGATTGATGCCGATTTTGGAGGCTATGCCAATTTCACTGAGCAGTTGAAAAATGCCGGGTTAACGCAGTTTGGCAGTGGCTGGGCATGGTTGGTACTGAAAAACAACAAGCTGGAGATCATGAAGACCTCAAATGCTGATACCCCCATAGCTCATGGGGTAAAGCCTTTACTGACCGTGGACGTCTGGGAGCATGCCTATTACCTTGACTACCAAAACGGGCGAGGCAATTATCTTGAGGCCTTTATTACCCATCTTATCAATTGGGATTTTGTGAATTCTCATCTTGTTTAAGTGGAGAAAAAAAAGAGACTGAGGTCAGGCTGAGTTAGCCTGGAAAAAGTATAGTGGGGATGTCAGGGAAGCACTCTTTAGAGATCAAGATGAGTTGCCTAAAATGGACTCGTAAGTGCTTTCGGAAGACCTTTTCAGAGAGATGTCTGGAGGTCTTCCGTTCCTGACCCTTGAATCGAGAGAAGGAAGAGTGAGTTACACAAGGGGAAGGTTCAGGGACAGAACCCTGATGTTATGGTATGTCAATGTTTTGGCTATCCATAGAACCTATGGATCAGATACGAACGCGTCAGCCCCTTGATTTCGTCGGGGCACAGGCAGCAGCCTCCTGTTGTTTTCTGCTGGCCGTCTTTTGGCGATTAAAATTATCAATTCTTCTCGTAGTGGCGGCCAACACCCCTTGCTCTCTCATCACATCGAAACGGCTCTTTCTGTCAGGATCCACTGCGTTATCCATAATAATTGTCAGGGGATTTTCGGCCTCATATCTTTTCCGGAGCGCTGTCACCGAGGCTTCAATGAGTTTGTCGGCCTCTTGGGTCAAGGTAGGGACCTCATTTTTGGCTGCTTTGGCATCTTCGTAGGCCAGTTCATATTTTCCCATGGCCATGAGAAAACTGCTTCGCTCCAGATGAATCCAACCCTGATGGTTAAGTTCCAGGGCCTGGTTGTAGTCTTCCAGGGCCTCTTTCCACTCCTGTATCTGTGTATACTGCCTGGCACGGTATATGTGGAATGTACTCTTTGCCACCGTATTTTGAGCTTGTCTTATTTCAAGACCTAATTTATTGATAATTGATTGATGATTGCCAGCCAGGCCAGTAGAAGATGTGAGAAGGACAAAAAGCAGGGGCAGGAAAAGAGATTTTGGGACCATTTTGTTTACCTCATTGGCAGACTCCAGCTCGCATTTCTCATTACAATCGATTGTGAAGCTGGCAAAAACAGCATCTCTTTCCTTACAGGTAGCAAAACATTCTTGCCATACTGATAAGCATGCCTGCGAGTGTTTTATTCCCGGGCCTTGGATTTGCAGTATTTTCCAACTTCTCACAACAACCTTGCTGAGAACTGCTGGCTAGCATGGATAGACGTTGAGCCTAACATATGTTTCTTTTTCTAATATCACAAAAACTCACGGCAAGCGAACAAAAACCGATGGTTATCTGTTTTACCCCTTGCTCATCTCCCTCATCCTCTTCAATGCCTGAGATCTCCTGTGTCTGATCAGATTTCATACGCTTAACCTGTGACTGGCCCCTGGTGTTTACTTTGTTGTCGGTGCCCATCTTAGTGTTAAAGTCAGGTGCCGGCAGTGGTGAGCGGGCTGTGGGAGCACTGAGTAACGGACAGCAGGGGATGACTTAGCCGCTTCGGGGGGGGGCAGCCTCTGTTTTGCCGGCTGGCAGTTCATCTTTGATCTTAGCCCTTTCCTGGCCCGTTAATGCAAAGGAAGATCTTTATCAGATGCCTGAAAAGATTGGCAGCGGAATTTGTGCCTTCAGATCTTGCAGGGAGCGCAGGAGATTGGTGAACCGGAGTGTCTGGCTTAATAAATAATCTCTGTACAAGACCGCAAAAAGACTTACTGTACAAAACAGTAAACGATAATCATTCCTACATTCAGGAGGGAAAATGGAAAACAAAAAAAATAGCATAAAAAACCCGGATCCGCAGCGAGTGGCACTTCTCAGGTCACTTCCTCTGGAAATCAAAGAGACACTGAGCGGAGAAGAGGCTGCTGCATTTATAAACGGCGAGCCTCTTTCTGAAACACTTTATGAAAAACTGAAAAACTATCTGGTCCCCATCGATGAATAACTGTCAGACGGCCAGGAACGGAGTGTATTATGGAAGAAATAAATAATCGGCAAAGAAAAGCAGTGGAAATTTGTGAATGTAATGCGGAGTGGCGAGGCGTTCTTGGAGGAAATGACTGGGAAGAATGTCAGTGTTACCTGCTTGGAGAAAAAGATGAAACTGAGGAGAAGGAAGCTCGAAATCCTCAATGTCTTTGAGGACACCTGGCAACATCGCTCAAACGCTTCGGCATGACAAAAAACTATCCTCGGAATAGCAACCAGATCCTTGTGCCAACAGGTTTCTCATGCCTCGATTTTGAAGGAAAAATCTCATGTTCACGGTGTCTTTGATAGAGAATATCTAAAAAGAGAGGGGGGCAGGTGAGACGGAAAGCCTGTTCTTCACAGCGGCGCTGGCAGGTTGCACTATGAGCTTTTGCTTGCTGCCCTTTTCTGGACGTTATCGCTTCTCTACAGAGAGGTTGCTGTATAATTCTATAGGATAATATATGAATGAAATGGAGGTGCTGTTTATCGGTGAAGGTGTTTTTTCTTTTGTGACCGCCGCCCATGAGGTAGAGGCCGGACATCCTTTTAATTGTAGGAGGTAACAGTTGTGGCATGGAAACGTTGTTTGCGCTACCCACAGGTACCGGTGGCGATTCGTAAATAAAGTTTACGCTATTGTTCTCTTGTTTGGCCTTTGTCCGAAGACAGGACGATCTGCACGCTCTCTTTAGATTTTTTTCTTTTGCCTCTCTTTTTGCTTCTAATTACAAAAATGGAATATCCTGTTTGCCTTAAAGTACAAAAATAAAAACGAACAGTATTGAAAAGATGTTCTTTATCTGTCCGGTAACGTGTAATTATTTGTACTGGTGTTTTTCACTTTTCCCAGGCCTCCTTTGGGGGAGAGGCTACAGGTGTTTCCTCTTTGTTAAGTTATTCTGGCGCTCATTTTGCATACCACATTGTGACAAGCATTGTTCTTTCCTACGAGAACAAGAATATTCACTTAGCCCTTCGGGGAGGAAATGAAAATGAGCAAAAAAACAATTCTTCTGACTGCATTTCTCCTGATGCAGGCACCTCTTTTTTATGGCACGGCCTCTGCGGAGATTGAAGACGTCCGGGCTGAATGGGATCAGAATAGAGAGAAGCTTTCTGTCAATGCAAAGGATGGAGAGAGTCGTAGGCAACGTACCCTGACTGTTGTCTATAACGGGCAGGAGTATCCCATGACCTATAATAGAGATAGAAAGAGATACCAGCTTCGCCTCAGTCCGACCTGTTATGAGAGCTCTGTTTCCGTTGTCTCTTCTTCGGGAGAAAGCAAAACAAGGTTTGTCCGCACCAGAAACGGCAAAGGTTCCGGCTACGAGTGCGTTGATGCCCCTCCTCTGTGTCAGGATGGAGACGGCGACGGAGTCAGCGCTGCGAGCTGCGGCGGTCAGGACTGTAATGACACTGATCCCTTGATTTATCCAGGTGCCCAGGAAATCTGCGGTGACACTATTGATCAGGACTGCAGTGGTGCGGATCTGGCTTGTGCCCCTCCGGTATGTGAAGACGCCGATGGCGACGGAGTCAGCGCTGCGAGCTGTGGCGGTCAAGACTGTAATGATACTGATCCCTTGATTTATCCAGGTGCTCAGGAGGTCTGCGGTGACACTATAGATCAGGACTGCAGTGGTGCGGATCTGGCCTGCGAGACAACTAATGGTCCCCATGGTGGACTCACATTTGGCCAATACCCCGGCAATTGTATCAGCTGTCACTATACCGAGGCAATGGCAATGCAGAGTTCTACCCACTACAGATGGGTGGGTGAGACTCCTGACATGGTCAACAGCAGCGGGACGCTTCAGGGCAAGCTCACCAATGCAGTGAATAGTTATTGCATCAATATCAAGGGCGACTGGCCCGTATGCGGTTCTTGCCATGTCGGCCGCGGGAAAAGGCCTGATGATCCCAGTGCAGGGTTAGAAAACATAGACTGTCTGGTCTGTCACAGTGAAGAGTATTCCACTTCCAGGATCCGCTTGGCAGATGGGAGCATGGGGGTTCTGGCGCCCACTGATTCCATGGTTCGAAATCTCCACGCCCCCACCAGAACAAATTGTCTGAGCTGTCATGCAAAAGCAGGCGGTGGTGATGCAGTAAAGCGGGGAGACCTTTCTCTGGCCACAGCCCATAACAGTGATCCTCAGTTTGATGTCCATATGAACACCAGCGGCAGTGATCTTTCCTGCCAGAAGTGCCATGTCTTTGAGAATCATCTGGTTATCGGTAAAGGATCAGATCTGCGCCCTACTGATGACCTGAATCGAGGAGCGGAAATAAGCTGTACGACCTGTCACACCAATAAAGATTCTCTCGCTGGTCACGACAACTCAACCATAGGCCGTCATGTTGCCAGAGTTGCCTGTCAGACCTGTCATATTCCCACCTATGCCAAGGTGGCCACAGAAATCTACCGTGACTGGCAGTCTACCCATACCGGCTTGCCGGCAGATGGAAGCGAGGGGCCTGGTCATCCCTACACCATTAAAGAAGGAAACCTTATTCCCGAGTACAGGTTCTGGAATCGGTTGAGTGATAACGCCCTTCTTGACGATGATGCCTCTTTGACCTACGATGCAGGCAAAGGGACTTATCCGACTTCTACGCCTCTTGGAGATATAGGAGATGGCAAGCTCTATCCGTTCAAATATAAAAGGGCCAATCAACCTATGACCGTTGCTGACTCCAGACTGATCGCTCTCGATACCTTCGAGTACCTCAAGGGGTCTGGCAACGTCGACACAGCAGTGCAGAAAGGTCTGGTCAACACAGGATATCCAGTGGATGAACCCTATACATGGGTCGAAACCGACACCTATCAGCTGCTTAATCATGGAATTTCTCCCTCTGCAAGTGCTCTCCAGTGCAACAGCTGTCATGAGAACACCTCTACAATGGATCTTCCGGGAGAACTCGGTTATCAGCTGAAGGGTGCCAAATCGGTTGTCTGCTTTCAATGTCATGGCAGTGAGAGTTCCAAGCCTTTCACAACGATTCACGATAAGCATGTAAAAGACAAGGGGTATGACTGTTCCTGGTGTCATAGCTTCTCCAGGCCCGAACGTAATCTGCGTATGCCTTGATGCTGACCCCGCCAAGGGAGTGTTTTTGACTCGCCAGGGCCAAGGAGGGGATTTTCTTTCCCCCTTGGCCCTGGCTTTTTTTCTGGGATGTCCTGCCTGGGCCTTACCCTGCCGCCTGGCAGGCAACTGGCGAATTCTCCTGTATCTATGGTGGTCATTGCTTTGCTCATTGGATGATCTTATAGTGAAAAGAGCAGGCACTCTGTGCCTGAGTATCTTTGTTGGCTTTGATTTCTGGACCTGTCCTGCTCATTTGTGTGCAACCACCTGAATTGTAAAAAAATAAAGGAGTGATTTGAAATGATGAAAAGAAGTGTTTTGTTGAGCACTGTTTTGCTGCTGATATTTTCTCTGGCTGCTGCCAACCTGATGGCGCAAGAGGGCAGAAATGGAAAAGAGAAAAATAATCCGCCTTTCTTGATAACAGGGAACTTGCCCCATCTCACCAAGCTGCTGATGCAAGAGTGGAATAATTCGCAGTTGAATCTATCAGATGAGCAAAAGAGTAACCTGCTGGTGGTCAGGAAAGAGACTATTGCAGGTGCCCAGAAGATTGGTCAGGAGATAGCACCGCTTGAAAAACAGGTTGCCGAGGAGATTTTTCGCGGCGAAACACCTGAGGCGCTTCAATCGATCGTCCAGGCCATTGCCAAATTGAAGGCTGAGGCAACCATGCTTCATCTGCGCTGTATATACAGCACCCGCAGGATACTGGATGGATACCAGCTTGAAATTTTACGAAATATGTAGCAAGAGAGTGGCAAGCGTAACTGTCTTTTCCTGTTTTATCACAAACTGCTAGCCCGCTTTTCTCATCAAAATTGACTGCGAAGCCGACAAGTACAGCATCTCCTCGTTACAGGGATAAAGACGTTCTTCACCTCCTGACAGATTGTTTACCACTCTTTTTAGCTCTATGGCTTGGAGCTGCGGCACGTTCCAGCTTTTCGTAATATGAATGGCCTGAGTTGTTGAGCCAGGTGGAGCATGGGATTGAGACCCCTGCCTTTTGCTCTTCCGCCTGGTCGTTGTCAGCAGCTCTTTTCTGTTTTTGCTCAACTCTGGTTTGTTTCTCAATACACTGACCCTCTATGGTGATACGGCCCTGAAGAATCATTCCAGGGAGTGCCAAGGTGTTAATTGGCATATGATTCGTTATCATACCAAGGGAACTTCCATCGGAAAAATCTTAAAGCCAGTAATCTGGTTTCTCAGGATCGTGTCACAGTCCGCATAAACGTGCAATTCATGCCAAGAACAACTGTGCTGAGTGCCACGAGGAAGAGGCCGCAACCTATGCCAAAAACATTCATGGCTTGCAAGGTACCCGATGTATCGAGTGTCATATGCCCAAGGCCTCCAAATCGGCAATCAGTGTCGCCTCATATATTGGCGATGTTCGTACCCATATTTTCAAGATAAATCCAGATCCAAAGGCGGAGATGTTCAAAACCGTGGAAGAAAAAGGGAAGCAATCGTCTTTTGCCCAAGGCTATGTGACGCTTGAGTATGCGTGTCTCAGTTGCCACGCCAGCCGCGATAAAGAATGGGCTGCCGGCAAAGCAAAAGGCTTTCATGGCAATAAATAGGAGAGGGCGTCATCGGCTGACAGAGGAGGCCCCTGAGGGCAGCTCCTCTGTGTTGCCGCGGCCAGTTGTCAGGGGCCTCGCTTAACCATCTTTTTCCATGAACCTCAGAAAGGCAGGATCTGTGCGTATGCGTGGTTTTTGCCTTTTTTGATTTTCCCTGTCTCCTGGTGAGTGGTTGCGAAATCTCCTTCACTATGAGCACAGATGGTTCTGTTGAGAGGGGGAATGGCAAAAAGTTTGCTAAGTAGTCCTACAGTGTGGTATGTTTCTCGGTGGCTTGAGGGGATATCTTTTGTTTGTTCTTTTTCGCTGGTAATTCTAAAAAAATACAGCCTATTGAGGTGACGGCCAATAATTGGCAAAGAATCACTCTGGAACTGTTTAGCATTGCTTTATATTAACTGTTCATTTTTACATCGATTTGTAGCGATCCGAATTTTACAGAAACAACGGCCTGAGATCGAAGGAGATACTTACTATGGCAACTATTGAAGCAATTTGTACAAGCAAAAAAAAAGGCATGGTGAAAAGGCCGGTTGAGCAGGCCACTTTTCAAGTTGGATTCGGAATTCTTGATGATGCCCATGCTGGCAAATGGCATCGACAGGTTTCTCTGCTGGCTGGAGAAAGTATCGATACCGTCAAAGAAAAACTTCCTACCTTAAAAGATGGCGCATTTGCAGAAAACATCATTACCAGAGGTCTGCTCCTGTCGTCTGTAGCAGTCGGTGATCGTCTGCAAATAGGCACAGATATCATTCTCGAAGTCACCCAGATCGGTAAGAAATGCCATAATGATGGCTGTGTCATAAAAAAGGCTACCGGTGATTGCATCATGCCTAAAGAGGGGATATTTACAAAAGTCATACAGGGAGGAGATGCCAGGGCCGGTGATTCGATAGCTTTGCAGGACTGACCAGAGAGTCCTTCTCCATAACATAGTAAAAGGCAGGTGGAAATTCATCCATCTGCCTTTTTTTTTGCCAAATGTTATCAAAGATACTCTAGTATAAGAACGGCAAACGATATGCTTGACACTATTGCCGGGGAAAGGGGCATGTCGGGCCTGCTGCCCTGCAAGGTATTGAGTCATCTTTCATGGCAGGCAAAACGGGGAGAAGGGAGAAGCTGAAGAGCGTGGGGGGGATGCCCTGCAAAATTTAATCACGGATGGAAGAAAATGTTTTTCGTCGATAGGCCATATGTCTCGGAGTTTTTCAAAAAGACGGTCAGGGATAATGCTATTCCTGTAGTCGGTACGGAGATCGCTAAAAAATCAGGCCTCTACAATGGGACCAAAATAATGAGTGAAGAGAGGGCTGTTGCAATGGCTCAGGAGTCAGATACTCTGAAAATCTATACTACCTCTGAAAATGCTATAGGGTGGATCGCGAAGCATTTCGCTTTCAGCGATCTTCCTGCAAAGATAGAGCTCTTTAAGGATAAGTTGAAATTTAGAGAAATGACAAAATCAATCTTTCCGAATTTCTTTTTCCAAGGGGTTCGTGTGGAAGATTTACAGAATATTCAGGTGGATGCAATCCCTATTCCCTTTATTATCAAGCCAACGGTTGGCTTTTTCAGCATGGGGGTCTATAAGGTTACAAGCCACGAGGAGTGGGGGAATACTGTTGATTCAATCATGACGGAAAGAGAGCAGATTAGGGATTTATATCCTAAAGAGGTCTTGGACACCAGTTCATTTATTATTGAACAATGTATCAACGGCGAAGAATTTGCTGTTGATGCCTATTATAATGCAACTGGCGAAGCAGTTATTCTGGGCATCTTTAAGCATACGTTTTCTTCCGATATTGATGTGAGTGACAGGGTCTATATCTCATCAAAAGAAATTATTGAAAGCAACCTTGAAGAGTTTACTGATTTTGTCGGGAAGATTGGTGGATTGGCTGGAGTTACAAACTTTCCGGTACACATTGAACTCAGGCGGGAAAATGACGGAACCTTGTTCCCCATCGAGGTCAATCCAGTGCGCTTTGGTGGCTGGTGCACCACCGCTGATATGTCCTTCCTGGCCTATGGAGTAAACCCTTATCTCTCTTTCTACTGGCAAAAAAAGCCGCAATGGGCTGAGGCCCTTACGGGTAAAGAAGGAAAACTCTTTAGTCTTATCGTGTTGGATAATTCCACTGGCATCAATGGTGAGCAGATTAGAGTCTTTGATTATGAGAAATTACTGGCCAATTTTGAGAAGCCCCTGGAGCTGAGAAAAATCGATTACAAAAAGTATCCTCTATTTGGCTTTTTGTTCACGGAAACCAGAGAGGATAATTTTGATGAGCTGAAAAATATACTGGATTCAGATCTGAGTGAATTTATAGCTTCTTGAGAAGCAAGGAACGTAGAAAACATCAGGGAGGCGGACTGGGATCACCTTCCGGCCAATGATCGAAATAGTCTTTGCTGCTGGAGAAATCTCTGTCTCCTTGCCATCGAAGCCTATTGCGGATTTCAGGTGATTGCAGCCACCCAGTTCAGTACTTCCTGCCAGATGGTTAGAGGGAAGCTTTTGCCTCTTGCGGAGAGATGAGAACCAACAGGAAAAGTCATCATTTCTCCTATTGAGAATTGTAAACCATCACCCTACCCAATTCATGTCCCAATGAAATAATAAAGAAGGTAATGCCCAATAACTGGCAAACAACTGCTCTGTAACTGCTTAGCAGTGCTTTATATTCGTTCAGTGAGGACTTCGAAGCATACTCATGCTATTCGAGAAGATCTAAATGGACGAAGATGGAGTGCTGCTGAATAGTTTACACCTTGTTACAGTCAAAAGAGTACTGATGTCGTTGCGTTCAACGCATTTAACTGTTGCCCGATCATGGCAGATAGAATATCAAGTACTGGTGTGGCTGGATTTGTTTGTTGGTTGCTTTTAATTATCTGATATAGCAATTAATTATGTCGTTCTTTTCCACGGATGTGATTCGAGATGATTCAAGATAAAAGAGTATCCAGATATTTCTTTGACCCAAATGACTATGTCTTGTTGAACATCGTCAATGATGTTCTTAACCGTGATGCCTCGCATAAGCATATCAAAAATCTCCTGATTCCTTATCTGCACCCTCATGGCATCAAGGAAATGACTGCTTCCATGGCCCTGCGCATCGCCTATGCGGTCATTCATCTGTTGGGTTCTCTTGAGGCGGGCAAGGCGGCTGACCGACAGAAGGCTCTTCGTTGTCTCCATGATGAAGTGCTTTGCAGTTCCCAGAGCATGCTGCGCAGGAATACGGCCAGGGTCCTGTTGGAGATCATGAAGGAGCTTGTTCGTTCCAAGGGCGACTCTCTGCGGCAGCTGAAGCTTGCCCGGGATTTCCGGATAGCGACCTTTGGAAAACCCCGTTTTATCCGCAGCCAGCTGAAGAAATACCATCTGATCGAGATGCCTGAGGAATGGAACCAGATCGCTTTCGATGACCATGTACATGACGCCAACACCAAGGGACGCAAGTCACCGACTCACCTGATTATGGACGCCTGGATAAAGGGCATTCGTAGCCTGACGGTGATTTATTACAACTTCATCAACGTGGAGGTGGCAGCTGAACTGTTGGAATCGGCCGAGGTCATGGGTATCACTGTCAGGGTCGGCATAGAATTCTCCGCCAGATTCCGCGGCCGCTATGTCAAACTCATCTGGGCACCACGCGGCTTTGCCGATAAACAGGACTTTCTCAATTTTATCAAGGAGGGTCCGGCCAAGGCTTTCATGCAGGAAAGTCGTAACGTTTCGGAATATCAGCAGCGTTACGTGCTTGATGTCCTCCAGGAGTTTAACACCAGGCATCGACCGGTGATCAATGAGGCTTACGGTATCAATCTCCCTCTCCTGGAGCGCCATGAGTTTTTTAGTTTTGTCGGCTCCGGTCAACCGTCACTTTTGCATCTTGCCAAGTTTATATACAATCGTATGCTGCCGGCTATGCGGGAACAGGTGGAAGCGTTCCGAGAAAGCTGGGCTGGGGCAGACCAGGAGGAACGGCTGCGTATCAAGCACGCCGTTGAGATGATGAACTCCATGGACCCGGACGCCATCATTGTGAGTTTTCTGGAGGCGAATAAAAATCCTGATATCCACAACCCCCTCATACCCCATGATGGTCCCGAGGTGCCGGGCATGCTCATGCTCTCACCTGAAGAACTTCTCGCCCGGCTGGAAAGTCTTCATTCCGGATTCCGGGTGACCCTGAATTTAAGCGAACTCAGCCCAGCTGACGTCCTGGAGCTCATTTACGACTGTCGGGGGAAGATTACCCATCTTGAAATTTTCAATCTCAAGGATTATACCACCGGCAAGGCCAATCATTACGCTGACATCAATAAACTGCAGCTGGCTATCAATCAGGGTAATATCATTAATCTCAAACGGGTTATCCAGAAGATTATCCGTGATGTGAATGAGGCTGATCCGTTAGTTCGAGAAGTGGAGGAAAGGAGGAACAAGCTCACTGCCATATTGCATGACATGTTGACATTGCAGGGTTTCTATAACAATTCATTGCTCAAGGCCCGCATCGGCAGCGACTCCACCGGCAGTTCCCGGCACCGCTACGGTATGGGGCTGGTCATGAAGGATACTCTGCCGCGCTGGGTGAAGAAAGATCTTGAGCGAACACAGGAGCCCAGCCGCTGGAACATCCCGGTACGTATTACTGCCTATCTGCAGGTGACCTACATTCCCAGGCGTCAGCACCAAGGAATATGGACTCGTCGAGATGTTCTCTGGAACCAGAAAAGTATCTCTTCAACCCCGGCAGGCGCTTTGGAGCCCGTTTTTTCAGGACTCAATTTCGGCTGTGAGCGAAAGAGGGACTGGGTGGTGCAGGCCTACTCAACCCATATGGAACCTAACGGCAATGTTGCCACTCTGGGACGGACGCAGAATAGGACGAATAACGGTCTGTCCCTTGAGGTCCGGGATGATGTGGACGAGGAGCAGAGAATTCCCTTTGGCTACTTGAACAGTTATCTGAAAAACGGACTCAGGATACTCATTGGTTTCATCCCTGCCTTTGCCACCTTTGCCCTGACCAAAGACTGGTGGTTTCTCGCCTATTTTGGTGCGGTTATCTGGTTTGGTATCACCGGGATTCGCAACATTATCCAGTCGGTTCTCGGCGGTGGCGGATTCACCCGCTCGCCTCTTCTCAAATGGAAGGAGTATGTGAGCTGGGACAGACTCTCCTATTCATTGCTTTTCACCGGGTTTTCTGTTCCTTTACTCGATCTGCTGGTGAAGACACTTATTCTCGAACAGATGTTTGGCATTACCACTGGAACCAACCCGCTTGCCCTCTATTCCTTCATGGCATTGGCCAACGGCGTCTACATTTCGGGTCATAATATCTTCCGAGGCCTGCCCAAAGGGGCGGTGTACGGGAATTTCTTCCGCAGCATCCTCTCCATTCCCTTGGCCATCCTTTTCAATGGGATGATCGGTTTGCTGCTCGGCGGATTTGGCGCAGTCGCTGTCAACGACATATTGCAGAAGTGGGCGGCGGTGATTTCCAAGCTGGCCTCGGATTGTGTGGCCGGCTTCATCGAGGGCTTGGCTGATCGCTTCAACAATATTCGTTTCCGTTCCATGGATTATTCGGCCAAGATAGCCCAGGTGTTTGAAACCTATGCAGCCCTCGAGACATTGTTCCCGGAGGAGGATGTCCTTGAGATGCTTGAGTCGCCCAAGGAATTCATGGCGGCCATGGCTGAAAAAGATCCGAATTTGGGCAAGATCGTAATCATCAACGCCCTTGATCTCCTTTACATCTGGATGTATCAGCCACGGGCTACCAGTACCCTGCCCTCGATCATGAAATCCATGTCCGCGGAGGAGAGGAGGATCATCGTCGCCTCCCAGTCCATTCTTGAGCAGCAACGGCAGATCAGTCAGCTCTTCATCGACGGGGTATTGGGTAAAAAATTCTCCCGGGCCCTGGCCTTTTATCTTGATCACTCGGAGGAGTATCTGAAAGCCCTTCAGGACCTGTCTCTCCGTTGCGCACCTCAGGAATGAGTCCTCGGTGCAGAATGTCTACCTGAGCCGTGAACTGTTTTTGGGGTGTTTCCTCCACTGCCCCCGTCGTGGTCCTTTGCATCTGGTTGACAGCTTCTGGGGACGGGATGTTTTTTTTATTATGACAAGCGGGTAACAAAGATGCCCTTCTCCCCTGTTCTCTTGAGAATCCTGTCTATCTCATCCAGATCTCCTTTATGGCTTTGACCATCGTTCTGACTTTCTCACTCTTCTGCTCACTCCTGAGGCTGACAAAAGAGAGAGGAAAGGCAAAACGCTCTTTTTCCCAGATCACCAGAGTGCCTTCTGCGGCGAGTTTTCGTGCGGGTTCTTCCAGCATGAAGCTGAGACCTACTCCAGCCTTTATCATAGTGAGTATTGCCGACTCTTCATTGGCGGTAACGGTGATTCTTGGTTGAAAGCCTCTGGCATGAAATTTCTCTTCCATCACCTGACAGTAGGGACATTCCGGTGGATTGCCGATCCAGGGCAGGGCCGCAAGGTCCTGGTAATCGGCACTGGTCAGGAATTCTCTCATTCGTGTTGGACCTACTATCATCAAGTGAAATGTTGCCAGGGATTGGATATGAAATTGGGGAGCTTCGCAATCGCCAAAGACAAATCCGCCATGGAGTTCCTGACTGCTGATTAATTTGAGGATATTGCCGGAGATAGACTGATGAAAACGGATTTTGGCAATGGGTTTTTTATTCTCCAGTTGTTGGCAAATCCTCTCAATTTTAAGAAAGTCCGGATCAGTGTTCAGGCCTATACGGATCTCATTGCTTGATACGCCAATCTTTGTTTTTTTACCCTTCCTCGCTTCCATTAAAGAGTGGACTAGATCTGCCAGGGTTTTCATCCCCTTTTCCTTGCGTTCATCCCAGATATGGGCATAGTTGAGACGGATACAGTGATCATACTGTCCCATTCCTGAACAGAGAGCTCCTGGAAGGATTGAGATGTTTTTCTTTTCTGCCAGGCGAAAAAGTTCCAGGCTGTCCACCGAAGGAGGGAGTTCAACCCAGAGGCAGAGTCCTCCTTTGGGTGCTGAAATCTTGGTATCGGGTGGAAAGTGTCTGGCAACGGCATGGGCCATTTCTGATGCCTGTTTTTTGAGAATGTTTCGCATCCTGCGCAGGTGTCTGTCGAAGGTGCCGCTGGCGAGGAACTCGGCCACGATGAGCTGATTGAGCTGGGGGGAGGAAATGGTGGCATTGAACTTGAGTCGCTTGACCTTTTCCCTGAATCGACCGGGCATGGTCCAGCCAACCCTCAGGTCTGGGGCCAGAGATTTCGAAAAGGAGGAGCAGTATAAGACTCCGCCCTCCTGATCAAAAGCCTTAAGGGGGGTGGGGCGGGTTTTTCCAAAGAAGAGTTCACCATATATATCATCCTCAATGATGGGAATACCTCGTTCAGCGAACATCTCAACCAGTGGTCGTTTACTGCTCTCTTCCATTTCATAGCCCAGGGGGTTATGAAATGTGGAGTTGAGGAGGGCAGCCCGAATATCATGTTCATCCAGCACCTGGCGGAGGGTGTGAATGGGTAACCCTTTACTCGGATCTGCCGGAACTTCAAGGGCCTGCATGTTGAGATCTTCAATGAGCTGGAGGTAGCAGAGAAAGGTTGGTGATTCAAGAAGGATAGTATCGCCGGGCTTGGCCACACTGCGCAGACAGATATCTAGGGCATTCATGCAGCCCTGGGTAATGATAATCTCTTCCTCATCACCATCTTCCAGCCAGCCAAGGGAACGCTTGCCAATCTCTTTTTGCAGTTCCGGTTCTCCTGATGGAAAACCATAACCGAGGCGGTCGGAGTTTTGGTAACTGGCAGCCACTGAGCGAACGGCTGCGGCTAATTGTTTTCCGGGGAGAAGTTCGGCTGTGGCCATTGCTGCGCCAAAGGGGAGCATTTCAGGTTTGTTCAGGGAACGCTTGTGCATTTCAGATAAGGCATTAATGGTGACTTTGTGCGGTTTCCTCTGCTTTTGCCCTCTGGCGGGCAGGGGGAGAATAGCATTCTGCAAGGGGCGCGCATAGAATCCTGATTTTTCCCGAACTTCTACAACGCCTCGATTCTCCAGCTCCATGTAGGCCTGATAAACAGTGGAAATAGAGCGACCGGTACTGGCGTGAAGGGCGCGCAGGGAGGGGAGTTTTTCTCCTGCGCTATATTTTCCCGATAATATTTGTTGCTCCAGCTCGTTTGCCAGCCTGACGTACTGATATCCCATTCTGCTCCTCCGCAGCTTACTGAGAAAACAACTGTTATGCCTGTTTTACTTTCATTCTGAATCTGTTCTTATTTAGCAGTTCTGCTATCCTGAAGTAAAGGAAAAGAAGAAGGAATGAATTTGGGGGAATAAAAAAATGAAGAGAATCATAACGATCTGCTATTGGCTGCTCAGTCCTGAGAACAGTAATGGGGAAGGGAGTTACCAGTGTTTACCGCTTCCGTTCCCCTGGTGGTTGTTCAACTGTATCAAGGTCGGTTTTTGGTACTGTCTCAGCTTGTTACTATGTCTTTTGATCGGCCACCTTCAGTAGTCATTTTTTTCTGTACTGGTCGCTTGTAGCAGAACAGATGAGTACGCAAGGTGAGGATAGTCTGAGATTATCCAGAGAAAAAGCGGAGTTGGATCGGGTTTTCTGTTCACTCACGCAAGTCGAAGCTGATTGAGGTGGTGGAGAAAGGTGGATAGCTCTATAGCCGTTGCCCATCCTTTTCCCACGTATGCTTGACAAGGGAGTCTGCTGGCTTGGGAGTATCGTCGTGGAAATCAGAGAAATCGAGACTGGATTTTCGTGGATTTGAGGCGAATAACAGGACTGTTCAGCAAAAAAGGATGGGAATATGGGCCGATTTGGAAAATTTGCGGCAGATTTATAGCTCAGTTCGACGGCTCCTGGGATAATCGTGCAGAGTCTGAAAAAAAATGGGGAATCGCTTTATCGCTTTTTGTCACTGCAACAGGCAAGGAAGAGAGAGAAAAACAAAAGGGGCAAAAGCCCCCGTTGTCACTGCTCTCTCCCTCGAGTCAGTTTCTCCAGGGGTGTGTTTGTTTGGCTGCCAACCATTTTTTACTTAAAAAATTGTAAAAGAGCATGCAGCGTTGTCATCGGATGGGGAGGACAACCGGGAATATAGAGGTCAACCGGTATCAGGCTGTTGAGGTCACCCACGATATCTTTACTGCCCCAGAAGGGGCCACCGGAGATGGGACAGCAGCCACTGGCGATAACTACCTTGGGAGCTGGAACGGCTTCATAGGTTGAAAGCACAGCCGCCTTCATGTTGTTCGAGATCGGACCGGTGACATGGATACCGTCCGCATGGCGAGGAGAGGCCACGAAATCAATACCAAAGCGCTGCAGGTCAAAAAACGGTGTGCCGAGAACGTTGGTATCCGCCTCACAGGAGTTGCAGCCTCCGGCGGAGATCTGTCTGAGCTGCAGAGACCGGCCAAAGAGACTCTTGAAGTGCTGTTTGGAGTGTTCAGCAAGGGCTGGTAGGGTTCCGCTGGTAAAGAGGGCTTCCCTGCTGGAAGCGCCTAACTCGAAATTGTTACTGAAGGTGACAAGTTTTCCCTGTGACTGGATTTCGCATTGACCACAGAAGGTGCAACGGCCGATGTCGATAACCATCCTCTCGACATCAATGGCCTGTTGGGGACAAGCCTCTGCACACTGCCTGGCAAGTGCCTTGTCGCAGTCCTGGTGGACCGTAGGCAATCCCCGGTAGCGGGAATAAAGATTGATCGGTTCTTTGGGATACGGAGTTGTCCTGTATCCCTGTTCCCGTCTATTTTGTATGACACTTAACATGTATATGAACCTCTAAATATATTCTGTTTCTTACAGGTCAAATCCGCAATAAGAAAGGTTGAAACTCTTGTTGCAGAGGGGGAAGTCTGAAATGCCCTGGTTGCGCAGGGACATGGCCAGTCCGGTCCAGTTATGGAACGATGGGTCCTTAATTTTATAGCGAAGTATTGAGCCGTCTTTGTCGGTCAACAGGCAGTGAGATACTTCACCCCGCCACGCCTCATTGATGGTGACTACAAAAGAATCAGGAGCAAGGCTGTAGGATGCCGGAACCGCAACAGGTTCTGCATTTATTTCTTTTGCCAGGAGTTCAGGGATGATTTGCAAAGAGCGCTTGACTTCTTCCCGTCGGACACTGGCGCGACTGAAGACATCACCAACAGTTTTCTTGTTATTGTTTATCGTTACCTGGTTGTAAGCTTCTGTGGGAAAGGTGATCCGGGCATCATACGGCAGTCCGCTCGCTCTTCCTGCATAGCCGACAAGACCCAGTTTCTCAGCGATATGGCGGGGGACTGTTCCGGTCTGCTCAAAACGGGCAAGCACTGTATGGGCCGAGAAAAGAAGTTCACAGACATGTGCTATCCCCGGAGTTTCATCTGCAATTTTATTACGCAGGATTTGGCGGTGTTCTGCCAGCACAGGAAAGGCAATACCACCGGGTCTGACCAATCCTTTGCCGAAACGGTTGCCCGCCATGGTAAGCGTCAGGTTTAAGAACTCGCCGCGGATTCGGCCAAAATAGGCCATGGGTGGATTGAAGGCAACGTCACCACTCAAGGCGCCAAGATCACCAATGTGATTTGCGATACGCTCGAGTTCCAGAGCAATCGTTCGGACAATCTTTGCTCCATCATTAACTGTAAGTCCGGCCAGGGCCTCAATGGCCTGAGAGTGACAGAGACTGTGCCCGATTGCCGTGTCGCCGGCGATAGATTCGGCAATGACCGGCAGGCGATTCAGGGGTTGTCCTGCCTGCTCGAGAAGTTTCTCTGCTCCGCGATGCTGGTAGCCTAGTTGGATCTCAAGACTGAAGACCTTTTCCCCGGCACATTGAAAACGAAAATGGCCGGGTTCAATGATGCCGGCATGGACAGGACCAACGGCAACTTCATGGATGGCCTCCCCGTCCACGGTGAAATAGGGATAGTTGCCAGGAATGTCCTGGCTGTAATCATTCCCGAATATATCCTCTTTACCCCGACAGTTTTCATGATAGCGGACCATCTTTAACCAGGGATGATCTGTGGGTCGGACGCCGAACTGTTCGGCAATCTCCCGCTCGAACATGTGAAATTTTTCACAGTGAGGAGTGAACGAGGGATACTCATCAGCAAGTGAGCATCCTGTGACATAGAGCATCTGTCCAGAGCGGAGGACAGCGATCAGTTTAAGAGTGGACTGTTCGTCCTCGTAGGCAAAAAACTGCACAACAAAGCCACTGTGTCGGGTCACGTCAAGGACAGTCTGTTGAAAGAGAGGAAAGTCAAGGTCAGGAATATCGGCCCGGGACACTGCCTGTCCGTTTTGTATCTGTAGGAGGTTATCCATTTACCGTGCCTCCAATGGATGAAATCGCATTTTGAATTGTTTGATAGATGCTATCCGGGAGCCAGATAACTAAGGCCAGTGAGGTCAGTAAGAGAAGAATGGGTGGCAGCGCCCGGGTCCATTTTTCAGGGACAAGGATGTCATCATTCTCTTTTTCACTGAAAACCATCTGCATAACGAGTTTTGAGGCACCCGCAAAAATAAGGATCAGACTGAAGATAAAGATGCCGATTGCTACGTAACGACCAGCCTTGATGGCTCCCAGAATAATAAGGAGTTCACTGACAAAAAGACCGAATGGCGGGAATCCGGAAATTCCAGCAAAGCCGGCAAAAAAAGTAAGACCGGTTTTAGGAAGCAGCCGTAGCATACTTCCTGTTTTGTCAATTGTCTTGGTGCCGTAGCCGAGGAGTATGTTGCCGGCGGAGAGAAAGAGCGAGGATTTGACAAGTGAGTGATGGATCATATGGAGCATAGCGCCAAAGGCGGCCAGGCCGCCAATGCCGATGCCAACGGCAATGATGCCCATATTTTCTATACTGGAATAGGCCAGCATCCGTTTGTAATCTGTCTGATTGAGGATAAAAACAGCAGAAACCAGCATGGAGGCAAGACCAAAAGCGATAAGAACTTTACTCGAATAATCCCCTAGTCCGGCCGTAAACATGAGTTGATGGCAGCGATATACGGCAAGAAATGCACAGTTGAGCAAGGCCCCTGAGAGCAGAGCTGAGGCAGGGCTGGGAGCTTCACTGTGAGCATCAGGCAGCCAGGTATGCATGGGGGCAAGTCCCATTTTGGTGCCGAAGCCGATAACAAAAAATATAAAACCGGCTTTCAGCCACACCGGATCAAGCTGGGAGGCAACCGTGTTCAATGAGCTAAAACTGATTGGCACATGGATGTTACTCATTTCCATGGAAAAAATAACAAAAAAGCAGCCCAGCAGTGCCAGGGCAATGCCTACGGAACAGATGAGCACATATTTCCAGGTGGCTTCCAGAGATGCTTTGGAGCGATGAACAAAGATAAGCGGTGCACTCATCAGGGTGGTTGCTTCTACGGCTACCCAGAGCATAATAATATGATCGGCAATGGCAACCATGGACATGGCTGAGAGAAAGAGCAACATACTGCCGTTAAAGACAGGCTCCTTACTCATTTCCACTTCACCCATATAAAAGACTGTGTATAAGGAGATGAAAAGAAAGAGAAAGGAGAGGATGGCCAGAACCAGCATGCCTTCAGGGGTGTTACTGAAGTAGCTGGTGTGCAGAGGTCCGCTGAGCTTGAACCATTCCAGGGCCGTGAACATCGCGTGAATGACAGCCGTGCTAAAAAGGGCCACTCTTCCTATTTTAGCAGGAAGAAACAAAACCGCAATTCCTACAATCAGTGGAATATAAAATACAAACTGGAGCATAGTTTCAATCCTTTAGCTGTCCAAGGAGGGCAGTGTCAACATCATCAAAGGTATGGTTGATATCGTTTAAGACAATACCCATAACCAATACTGCAACAAGGAGGTCAAGAAGAACCGCGAACTCGACCACATATTGAGTGTGAACCTCTTTGGCAAGGGCTGTGCCGATGAGATAAATACCATTTTCCATCATCAGGTAACCGATAACCTGAGTAATGGCCTTACGGCGCGCCATGAGCAGGATTAAACCGGCTCCCATGGTGGTGATACCTGTCACCAGGAGCAGTTTATGACTTGCAGCCAAGCTGGCCAAATTGAGTTGGTTGGTTATGTATACTGAAAAAACAATCATGATCAGTCCGGCAAAGAGGGAGGCATGGTAGCCGATAATCGGTTCAATTTCCCTGCTGGCTACAACCTTATTGACGGCGACGGACATCATGCCTGGGATGAGGATGCCCTTTACAAGAACCAGGAGGATAAAAAACATGATTAGATTGAAGGTTAAACCATGGGCAGTATCCAGTACCATGGGGACTGCTGAAACGACGATTCCCTGAAAGGCCATGAGCTTGACCAGAGCCATAAGGCGGTTGGATCGCAGGGAAAGCAGTACTGAGAGGAGGATCATCGCCAAGAAGATATTGGATATATGGATCACTGGACAAACTCCATGGTAAGAATAGTTGCAAAAAAGACCAGGGCAAAGGATGTCAGGATAAAGTTGGGAACCATATCCATTTTGTACCGTGCCGTGATTGATTCGACCAAGCCGACCCCGGCGTAAATCAGGGTCATGATAATGTTAAATACGAGAACATTGTATAGAGCAGATCCTGTGTGAAAGGGGTAGAGGAGACAGGAAATAAAGGCCGAGTAAAAAAGCATCTTACAGAAAGCACCCATTTCAATAAGAGCAAGATCCGGGCCGCTGTGATCAAGAATCATGACTTCATGGATCATGGTTAATTCAAGATGGGTCGCTGGGTCATCAACAGGCACTCGAGAGTTTTCCGTCAGGAGAACAATGAACAGGGCGATAAGAACTAAAAAGATCAGGGCCGCGGACTGAGACCAGAGATTGACAACTTGAGTACCTGAAAAATATTCAGCAAAACTTAAACTTCCACTGAGTCGAAAGAAGAGGGCCAGGATGACAAAGATAGTAGCCTCGGCGAGGGCAGAAAAAAATACCTCTCGTGCTGCGCCCATTCCTTCAAAGGGTGATGCTGTATCCAGAGCGGCAAGGACGGTAAAAAAACGTCCCAGACCAAGGAGGTAAAAGAGGACAACCACATCACCATGGAATGAAAGAATAGGCGGCAGACCAGCAAAGGGAAAGAAGAGCAACAGCATAAAGGCTGTAACAAAGGAGATTATCGGTCCCAGCTTGAAGATAAATGTCGTGCTTGTCGAATAGACAGAGCCCTTCCGGAGCAGCTTGATTAATGTATAATACTTGATCAGCCATGGTGGGCCCTGCTTGCCGCCGAAAAAGGCCTTTACCTTTAAAATGACACCCATGAACAGGGGAGCCAAGGAAAAAGCGACCAGAAGTGAAAAAAGTGAAGTGAAAGAAAAAGTAAAATTCATCCTGTCTTCCTATATAAAGATGAGCATAACCACAATGGCCAGCACAATGTAACCGATATAGAGCTGGATGTTACCGTGTTGGATCCAGCGTAGCTTGCTAAGGAGATAGAGAACCGGGCGGACAACAAAGAAGTTCAGCCCGATTTCAGAGGTATCAAGTGTGTGCGAGCTGTAGGTTGTCTTGCCAGGGAAAATCTTCTCTATTCCGGAGTACTTTTTTTGTACTCGGATAAAGGGTCGAAAAAAATCAACCATACTGTCTGCATAAGATGTTCCGGTGTACTGCATTCGAACTGTTGGCTGGGTGAAGCCACAGCCCCAGGTTCCGGATTTGGTGACTTCTTTACCGATATAAAAAATCTTTCTGAGAACTGTGACAATGATAAACAGGAAGATGAAGAGAGCAGCCGTACGGGAAATATTGGTCATGATCGGCATGAAATCAGTCGTTGTATAGTCGGCAACCAGTGGAATTGCCTGGGTTACCAGGAAGGCTGCCTGGACAAAGTAATAAGGCCAGATACCGATGATAAGACAAGCAGCTGCCAGCAACGAGAGGGCTGTTCCCATGAGGACGCCGGCTTCGCATGCATTGGCGGCATTGGCAGTGCGTGGTTCACCAAGAAAAACTACGCCAATGAATTTGGTAAAGGCTGCTGCTGCCAGTGCGCCGATAACTGCCAGGGCTATAATTGCCAGAGCAGAGAGGACAAATGATGCGCCATGGAGTGAAAGGCCGTGGATTGCCCCGTAATAGATGAGAAACTCACTGATAAAACCGTTGAACGGCGGCAGGCCGGAGATGGAGATGGAACCGATGAGTAGGCTACGGCCAGTAACCGGCATGGTTTTCATCAGGCCGCCAAGCTGGTTGCTCGCCCCGGTTTTGGTCTGATGAAGAACAGAGCCTGCTCCCATGAAGAGCAGTGATTTGAAAATTGAGTGATTGAAGACATGGAGCAGGCCACCGGCAAAGCCAAATGCGGCCATGGTCTTGTTACCAGATGCTGCGCCCAGCATGCCGACACCGAGACCGAGGAGGATGATGCCGATATTCTCGACGCTGGAGTAGGCAAGCATCTTTTTGATGTCCTGCTTGCCGATGGCATAGACTACCCCGAGGATACCGGAGCTGATGCCGAGAATGATAACGATCTGGCCGAAAACGACAGATGTCGGTTCTAGGAGGAGATAGAAGCGGACAATACCATAAATACCCATCTTGATCATGACGCCGGACATGACAGCGGAAACATGACTTGGGGCAGCGGGATGGGCATAGGGTAGCCAGACATGGAGAGGCATGATACCCGCCTTGGAGCCACAGCCGATGAGAATAAGAATAAAGGCAATAAGTTTGGCCGAATCGGGAATAGAGGCAAGGGCTTCAAATCCAAAGGTGCCGGTGTGTGAGTAGAGGAAACCGAAACCGGCAAAAATAAAAAGGGCTCCAGCCTGGGTAAAAATAAAATAGATATATCCAGCACCCCTGGTGGCCTTTTTATGGACATCATAAATAACCAGAAAAAATGATGCGACAGACATCAGCTCCCAGGCAAGGGCGAAGGAGATAAGGTTATTCGCACAGACCACAAGGGCCATTGAGATGATGAGAAGGGCGTAAAAGAAATAATTAATGGCGGTGCCTGCTGCCCGTTTTGCATCATGGAGATATTGAAAGCTGTACAGGGCGGCTATGGCAGAAATGGCGAAAACCGGTACCAGAAAAAAGGCTGAAACGGCATCAATCTTGAGAGAGAAGGTGAAAATCTGCAACCAGCTATGGGTGTAAATCACCGGCTCAGCATGCTGAAGCAGCCGAGTTGCCGCATCAACGGCGCCAATGCTGCAGCCAGTGATGATAGCCAGGACTGCGCCGGTTTTCATCAACGAATAACGTTTGAAGGTAGTAAGTGCCTGTGTTCCACCAACTCCAATGAGCAGTAAAGCGAGAAAAAATATATTCATATGTCCTCTTGTGTCACTTCGATAAAAGGGGGGAGCTGATTATTGCTTTTATTTTTATAAAGAAAATCATTGCCGCGACTAGCTGGAGTTCTCCAATGAATTTGTAACTTGTCAAACCTATAAATGTGGAGAAGATTGGGATGATACCCACGGTAATAACAGTGTCAGAAAAGACATTGCCATCGTCGTCGGTCATTGGAAAAGGAAAAACACAGAGGTGGATTCCACGGCTGGCGACTTACAAAATCGGACGATTATGAATTTCTATTCAGTAAAAGTCAACTACTTTTTTCTTTTTTGTTCTGCTCCGGTGTCGCTCATATGTACCTGAACCTGGGGGAATCGTAAGCCCTCTTCAACGATTCCACATACTCAGGGATTGCACGAGCTGATTAACCTGCCAGGCAGGGGAAACTTTTTTTTGTAAAATTGTTTGCTCTCTTTTTGTTGAGGCATGGCATACTCATGGGCCCGTTTCCTTTTTGCAATCAGCAAACAAAAAGGAAACGGGCTTTCTTTTTCTTCAATCTGATTTCACATGGAAGATGTTACCTTACCCTGATATCAAAGTGCGGCGCTTTCAGCATGCGCTTGATATTTTCTTTTAAGTCGGTTTGGTCGGGGTTCTCCATACTTTGGGACATGAGCTTGGCGAATAGCTTTTCCTGTTCAATGGGGTGGGTGTATTCTTCCGGTGTGCCGTCTTTGAGTTGGACGTGGGCGGCCCAGGGGACAAAATAATTTGTTGTCGGAAAGCCTTCATATTCCGAGATATCGATGTTGAGTCCGGTAATATAGAGGAGGCTTCGTCCTCTGTACTCCTCGCCGCGTCGAATGGACTGAACCACTCGGGAAAATTCCAGTTGGACATTGGCCTGTGCCGCCCGTAGAGGTGGGTATTTGGCGCTGACAATATCAGGCATGAATTCGATCAGGCTTCTTTCCAGGGCGAGAGAATCATCCGTTTCATGAAATTTTTCCTTGAAATAGAAAAGGTCCGCGGTCAATAGCTCGCCGATGTTTTTCCCTTCGTTGGATTTCCATTCATAGCCCTGATCGTCAAGACGTTTTTTAAAGGCAGGGGAGACCTCGTAGGTTTGGGTGGTGCTTGCTTGGGAGAACGGACGGATAATTCTCTGCTCGTCCTGTTCGACAATATTTGAGAGTTTCAGGACAAGTCCCTGATCCACAGGGTGGGAGCCAAAGTCGATAAAGGTGTTTTTTGCCGTAATCAGGTGATGTCCATCCTCATCTCGGCGCAGGAAAATACGCTCGCGGGCGAAATGATACTGTTCGAGATATGGTGTGAAAACATGAGTAAGTTTTCCACAGGAGACGCAACGGTTATCACCCTTTACCTGTGGCCTGCGGTAGCCACCATATTCGCCGGTATCTGGGTCATAGCCGACGTGACTGGCCTGGACGATTACCAGGTCGTCTCCATGATGTGAGTGGGGGCCGTTTCGGTTAATAGACAGCAGGCCACCGACCCGGCCATGGTTGAAGGGGAAGGTGCCGAAATGTTTGGTAAGAAGAATGATGGGCAGGCCCTGGTTCTCATCGGAGCAAAAAGCCCGGGAGGGCATGATATAGCCTTTGCGAAAACCAAGTTCTTTGCAGAAATTATAGAGTCTGGGAACAAATTCCGGATAGGGAATGGCCAGGCCGTCTACATGAAAGGGGGCTACCTCTCTTATGATATACGGTTCTCGGTAATGGTTGAGCATCGGTACTCCTCCAGCAGAATTAATTTATTAAATTTCCTGAGTGAATGAATAGGTCTGGTCGATTTGTTCATTTGCAACAAGATATGTATTGTGTGAAAGTTTCGCTCACTGTTGTGAGAAGTTATATGGGTAAGGTTGTATAAAAAACCTTATAGTCAGTGTGTTACGGTGATATTAACAGCAAAGCATAACTGAATACTCATTCATTATCAAGCCTTTTCGCTTGCTCGTATAGGCCCTGTCCTTATCAATTGAAATCGTTTGCGTTCAGATCGTTGTTTCCATAGGGAGTCTATGATGTCGGCCTGTTCCGGGCAGACGGCTCCATTAGCACTTTACTCTGCTGGGATTTTTATTTATAAACGTAATTGATGTTTTGAATTTGAACATCGTAGACTTGGGGGTGCCGGAAATGAGTTTCGGCTGAGAGCAGACTCCTTGAACCTGATACTTGTAATAAAGTCGGAGGGAAAGTCATCATGAAAGGAAGCATTATCCATCCTGTGCCCCATTTCGCATACCTTTCCCTGTCAGTATCAATAATGATCCAGATGGTGATCATGGTGTCTCCTTTTTCAAGGCTGCACATTCGTGTTTATCCGCCTGCGTAAAAATTAAGAGAGGAAACGTATGAACAGAGAGGAAAAACTTCCGGATAGCAGCACAATAACCCGCACTCCGTTTGCCAATTCGAAAAAGGTGTATGTGAAGGGACGAATGCATGACATCGAGGTGGCCATGCGAGAAATCAGCGTTGATGATACTGCTATTAAGTGTCCAGGCAACCGCGGTTCGGTGGTGACTGTCTATGATACAAGTGGCCCTTATTCAGATCCGCAGGTGGAGATCGACGTCCGTAAAGGCTTGCCCAGGTTGCGGGAGAAGTGGATTCTCGGGCGTGGCGATGTGGAGCAGCTTACCGCTCTGAGCTCCGATTTTGGCAAGGAACGGCTTTTTAATTCCGACCTTGATCACCTCCGTTTTCAGGAAGTGAAGTTGCCGCTCCGGGCCAAGTCTGGGAAAAATGTGTCCCAGCTCTACTATGCACGCCAGGGGATTATTACTCCGGAGATGGAATATGTGGCCATCCGTGAAAATCAGCGCATCGATGAACTGCCTGGCCAGCTGTCGCAGCATCCTGGCCAGAGTTTTGGTGCCGAAACACCCATCTCCCCCATCACTGCGGAATTTGTTCGCGATGAAATTGCCTGTGGCCGGGCGGTGTTACCCAATAACATCAATCATCCGGAAAGTGAGCCCATGATCATCGGCAGAAATTTTCTGGTAAAAATCAATGCCAATATTGGCAACTCGTCCATCTCTTCTTCAATAGAAGAAGAAGTGGAGAAGATGGTCTGGGCCACCCGCTGGGGGGCTGACACGGTCATGGATCTTTCCACAGGGAAAAATATTCATGAGACCCGTGAGTGGATCCTGCGTAACTCGCCTGTCCCCATTGGGACCGTCCCCATTTACCAGGCCCTGGAAAAGGTTGATGGCAGGGCGGAAGAATTGACCTGGGAGATGTTCAGGGATACCCTGGTTGAGCAGTGCGAACAGGGGGTGAGTTATTTCACCATCCATGCCGGACTCCGGCTCCAACATATACCTATGACAGCCAGACGAACCACAGGGATTGTCAGTCGGGGCGGCAGTATACTCGCTAAGTGGTGCCTGGCGCATCAAAAAGAGAATTTTCTCTATACCCATTTTGAAGATATCTGTGACCTGCTCAAACAGTACGACGTTGGCTTCTCCCTGGGGGACGGACTGCGTCCCGGCTGTCTTCAGGATGCCAATGACGCGGCACAGTTTGGAGAATTAGAGACTCTGGGGGAATTGACTAAGCTGGCCTGGAAGCATGATGTCCAGACCTTTATTGAAGGGCCTGGTCATGTCCCCATGCACATGATCAAGGAGAACATGGATAAGCAGTTAGAGGTGTGTGGTGACGCGCCCTTTTACACCCTCGGTCCCCTGGTCACCGACATTGCTCCGGGCTATGACCATATCACCAGTGCCATAGGGGCAGCACTCATTGGCTGGTATGGCACGGCCATGCTCTGTTATGTGACGCCCAAGGAACATCTGGGGCTTCCTGATCGAGAAGATGTGCGGGAAGGGGTGGTGACCTTTAAACTGGCGGCACATGCAGCAGATCTGGCCAAGGGACATCCTGGCGCCCAGTACCGTGACAATGCTCTCTCCAGGGCCCGCTTCGAGTTTCGCTGGCAGGACCAGTTCAACCTTTCACTGGATCCGGAAAAGGCGGTGCAGTTTCATGATAAAACATTGCCGCACTCAAATGCGAAAGAGGCTCATTTCTGTTCCATGTGTGGTCCTAAGTTTTGTTCCATGAAGATCTCGCAGGAAGTGCGGGAGTATGCAAAGGTGCGGAAGATGGGTGAAGAGGGTGCTGAACGTGAAACCGGATGTCGGCTTCAAAATCAAAATGAGCATGCTGCCTGTCCATCAGAGGAAGGGTCTTGTTAATCCGATAGAGTAGCGGTGTTCCCCTGTCACTCGTCCGGTGTCTCCCACCTCGGTGTTTCACTTTTGCTGAGACGCCAATTTGCCCGGGAGCGAGTGGCGAGAGACAGGGGGGCACGCCTGTTCATTTTTATATTCGTTGTCAAATCATCCGCTTGGCCTGTTATGAAGGGGGGACAGGCAGAGCGGGTCCAAAACAGTCCTTATTTTTTCGCAAGGATCTTCTCCACGATTTTCAAGATATTGGTCGATAAAGGGTGTGGAAAAGCGGTTGCGCTAACAATCTCAGCTCGATGAGATTATTCAAGAGGCAACCCATTTACTCTGGGCAACTTCCAGCCGACTTTTGGTGTCTTGGCCCTTGAGAGTGCTCCTGTCCTAGCCACTCGTTGTTGTTGGTTTCTCGCCCTCGGTTTTCCATTGATTGACTCCAGCTGGCATGATACTCTATAATTAATTTTGTGACACTGAAGCTGCTTGCAGCGGAAGGGGCGCCGCGTTCATTATTTTCTGTTTCTTCTCTAAGTATTTTGTAGTGTAAGGTTTGAAGGGTATTCAAATGTCCAATGAAAAAAATAAGGAACAAATCAGGACGTTGAAAGAAGAGTTGGCAAAATACAAACGGATAGCGGCTCATTTTCAATGCATTTTCAATGTAATTCCAGAGGCTACAATTTTTACAGATACAGAACGTCGTATCGTCATGTCCAATCCTGCGGTGGAAAAGGTTTTTGGCTACAAACAGGAAGAAATAATTGGTCAGAGCACCGAAGTAATTTATACCAGCAAAGAGAGTTATGAGGAACAAGGAAGGACCAGGTTCAATTTGACTGCTAAAGGAAAAATTGAGCCCTATAAGATAGATTATCGCAAGAAGAACAACGAAACTTTCCTTTCGGAAACGGTCGCAACAGCAGTCAAAGATGAGCAGGGAACGGTGATTGGTTTTCTCGGCTTGATGCGAGACATAAGCGACTTGAAGAAGGAAAATGACAAACTGAAAGAAGTGGAGCAGAACTACCGTACTGTTGCCAACTGTACCTATGATTGGGAATACTGGATACGTCCTGATGGTACTTTTCGCTACGTCTCTCCTTCCTGTGAACGGCTCACCGGTTATGCGCCGTACCAATTCTTTGAGAATCCCGGCCTGCTGCGGAAGGTGGTTGTTGCCGAAGACAAGGGGCTTTGGGACAAACATTGCTCTGACTCTCGAACAACGCATAGCTTACGAGAATTGCAATTCCGCATTGAAAGACGTGATGGCGAGGTTTGCTGGATTGAACATGCCTGTCAACCTGTGATTGGGGAAAATGGTGAGTTGTTAGGTTTTCGGGCCAGTAATCGGGACATAACGCAACGCAAGAAAGTTGAGAATGAGCTGCGCCGTGCCCTTGAAGAAATAAATGAATTAAAAGAACAGGTTGAAGCTGAAAGTTTTTGTCTTCGTGAAGAAATTAACCTTGAACATAATTTTAGTAATATTGTTGGCAGCAGTAATGCCCTCCAGTATGTTTTTTTTAAAGTAGAGCAGATTGCATCAACAGATACGTCTGTTCTTATTCTTGGTGAAACCGGAACCGGCAAAGAATTAATAGCTCGGGCTATTCACAGTACGAGCCTGCGCAGTGAACGTCCCTTGGTAAAAATTAATTGTGCTGCTTTGCCTGCCAACCTTATCGAAAGTGAGTTGTTTGGCCATGAAAAAGGGGCCTATACCAACGCAGATTCAAAACAATTGGGACGGTTTGAGGTCGCGAACGGTGCGACGATTTTTCTTGATGAAATAGGTGACTTGCCGCTCGAGCTTCAAGCCAAACTGCTGAGGATTCTTCAAGATGGTGAGTTTGAGCGACTTGGCAGCTCCCGAACGATGAAGGTTGATGTCCGTGTTATCGCAGCGACCAATCGTAATCTGGAAGAGGATGTCCGTAAAGGACGCTTTCGTGAGGATCTCTGGTATCGACTCAATGTTTTCCCCATAACAGCCCCACCACTGAGGGAGAGACTTGACGACATTCCGCCTCTTGTCCATTTTTTTGTTGAAAAATTTGCCAAGAAACAAGGGAAGGAGATCACTTCAATACCGACAGGTGTCATCGCAAAACTGACCCAGTATGAATGGCCCGGTAATATTAGAGAACTGGAAAATGTTATAGAACGGGCAGTGATAAATACTTCAAATGGAAAACTGCGTTTGGCGGACAATCTGCGTCCTTCTCAAGAGAAAGAGGTGAAAGTCTTCAAATCCTTGAATGCCATGGAACGGGATTATATTCTTGAAGTGCTCGAAAAAGTAAAGTGGAAAGTCAGTGGAAAATGCAGTGCCGCGGAAATTCTCGAGCTTGATCGAAGTACCCTGCGCTCCCGGATGAACAAGCTCGGTATTTCAAAACCATAACAGTAAAAAGGAGTCTTTCGTTTTCGGTTCCTTCTTGTTTCTGGATCACCTGGTTGGTTGTTTCCGGTTATGTTTTTTGGAGTCTTGTCTATTTGCCTCCCGCAAAGGAAGGTCAAAAAATTGTTCTTGACAGTCTCTTTTATTGTATCATCATAGATGATATCTGTTTTCCTTGAAGACTTCGGTAACCATGGCGCATGACTTGCAACTATCAGCCAAACTTCATCTACAAAAGCCCCTGAGGTGCATGACGGCACCCTGTGTCGACCTCATCCCTATTGATATTCCGTTGCCGTAAAGTACGCCGGGTTCAGTAAAGCTGGCCGCAGGTGCGTTTCAGTGTTCATTTCACAAGTCTAGTATATTTTTCTGTAAAAAGAGAGGGCAGTCGATGCGATCTCTTTTTTGGTTGTATATCACCAAAAGGTGGTATTTGACCATTTCCTTACCTGTCTTTGTCGCTCTCAGTCCCAACTGTTTTTCTTGATCTTTACTCTATATTAGCAAGTTGAGTCGGTCGTCCAGCGTGTCCCACAATGTGGCATGATTCTTGGTATGATATTAAGAAATGCATGATGGAGGTTTCTAGATCCTGAATGGAGGATGCAGCCCGGAATGTTTACTTCTTCTGTCATAATGAAAGGTCGCGCCGAAAAGCGTAAAGAGATTCTGCAGACGCTGAATGGGATTTCTGAGCAAGTGAGACGTAAAAAAGGGTGTATGAGTGCTCACAGTTATCAAGACATCAATGACGAGAATACCTTTTGTCTTGTTGAAGTATGGCGGACGAAGCAGGACATGGATGAGTATTTGCACTCCAAATTATACGCTGTATTGCTCGGAGTAAAGACTATTTTGGTTGAGGCGCCTGAGGTGACAATACTGGTCAAGGATTCTTCGTATAGTTGTGGTGACAAGGAAACTGGTCAGGTTCATTGAACTTATTAAATAGGTGGAGCATGATGATGAGTGAATCCCTTCGTAATAAAAGAAAGCGAATTATGAGAGATAATCAGTTGTTATACCTGATTGTCTCTGTGATTGCGACGACCCGGGTTCTTGTCCTGCTGTTCATTAACAAGCCAATACGAGCAGTGATCGCATTGGATAGAGTTAGAGGCAGATCGCTTTTCTGTTTGCCGCGGAGAGGTTTGGGATATTGTAAAGAATTTTCGCACCAGGGAGTTCTTTCTGTTCCGATTCATTGTGCTGGAAACTATGTGTTATCTCCGATCCAAAGATATATGGAGGACAGTCTATGAAAGAGAAACTGAATAATAAACGAGTCGGAATCTGGCCACTCATTCTTTTTGCTCTGGTCGCCAGTACCATGTTTGCTGTGAACGTCCAGGCAGTTACAGTCAATGTGGTGGATCCTGATGGGGCTCCCATTAGTGGCGGTTTTCGTTGGTTGTTGGAGGAAGACAACACCAACGTCACCATTCCTGGTATCCCGGTGCGTGTCAGTATCAGTACGGACATTCATAACAGCCATGCCCCAGTCGTGGCTGAAGGACAGGAAGTTGGTGTCAGTAGTGTAACCATTGACTTTGATGCCGCTGGAAACCCGTTGGACCCAAACAGGCGGTACTTTATTACAGTGCTTCCTGATTCAGGCTATTCAATCAGTGGTACGACGGTGGTTGCGCCAAATCCAGCCACCGTTAGCGTCACGGTGAACCCCTTGCCCCTGCCTACAGCCCAGATTTCGATTTTTGCCTTTGTGGATCACAACCCCATCAATAATATTTTTGATGAGCATGATCAAGGTCTCGGAGGTGCGCATGTGATCCTGTCCGATAACGGAGGTCAGGTTTCTCAGGATGCCTTTGGTAACCCCTTAGGGACGCAATATGCTTTTGATGGAACCGGAGCGCCTCTATTTGAGACCGACGGCAGCCCCTCGGTTGCTGTAATGGGAACGGGCGCCATCGTCACCATGACCCAGGAAAAGTTTGATCTGGGTGGTGCTGCCAATCCATATAACCTGAAGGTCGGTGAAGCCCTGATCAAATATCTGGTTCCTGGAAAATATGGCCTCAAACTGGTTCCCCCGGGGTTTGACGATAGTGGCTCTGCCATGACATGGTCCCAGACCTCGACAATAGAGGGGACGCCCACGGTGGATGCATGGGTGAAGGCAAACGAACCCAAGCTTTTTGTAGAGGGATTTGGCACCGGATTCAACCACGTCTTTTACGGCTTTGTAAAGGTCAGCCCAGCCACTTCCAACTTTAAAGGCCAGACGTTCAATACCCTGGAGTGGAATCAGACCCCTCCTGCGGCAACCGGAACCATTAGCGGAACCCTGAGGATGAACCACTTTTCCAGGCCTCCTACACTCCAGGGGTTCTTTCCCGGGGTACCTGTGACAGGGGGGTGGGTTGGCATCAACGATCTGCTGATTCTGCCTGGGGCCTTGCTCGGTGAAGCAGGAAAGTATGCGGCGCCCTGTAACGAAGACGGTTCTTTTCTTATTGAAAACGTTCCTCCCGGGACCTACCAGCTGGTTACCTGGGACACATATTTGGATACCCTCTTTGGCTTCTACACCGTTACCATTCCACCGGGCCCAAGTGGGACAGGTGAAGCTGTGGTTCTTGGAGACGTTTTGACTTTTCGTTGGTTCGGCACACTGCAAAATTACGTGTTTTTTGATGCAGATGAAGACGGCTTTCGGGATCCCGGAGAACCTGGTATTCCGGAGCAGAATGTGAACCTTAGATTTCGGGATGGTACCATTTATCAGGCCTTTCCCACTGATATTGACGGCTTTGTGCCTTTTGATGAGGTCTTTCCTTTCTTCAAATGGCTGGTAGTGGAGGTCGACTATGCCCGGTTCAAGGCCACAGGCATGACCACGGCAGTTGATGATGGCGGTCTTATCCCGGGGCCGGCCTGGCCTGCAGACGGGAACAAGAATCCACAGCCGCAGGATCCAGCAGATCCTTTCAACGAGTACAGTACCTTGGATTATCGTTCTGAGACCGGTCCGGTTCTCACCCAGGCCATGCACCTTTTTCTCGGCCAGACCAATTTGATCGAATGGGGGAAGAGCAGTTATGGTGTTGGGGAAAATGGTGGTGTTTCCGGTATTGTTTTCTATGCCGTGACCCGCGCCGAGAATGATCCGCGATACGCTGTGGGTGAGGGTTGGGAACCTGGTATCCCGCGGGTACAGGTGAATCTCTATGAAGATAAGGTTGATAACATAACTCTCCTTCCCGGCAGTGATGGGGGCATTGACGATCTCAACAGTGATGGCATTGTTACCTTGGCAGACGTGGATAACTACCCGTTTCAGTGGGCTCCCATGTATGCATTTCTCGACGATGGTATCACCGTAAACCCGATTTATACGGGCTTCCCTGGTCTGGAAGACTCTGATCTCAATTATCCGGGGCAGACCCCTGGCGATTTTAATTCTGGCGACGCTATTCAAATCACCACCACGGACAGCTGGGATGATAACAAGCCCAGTGGCTGTATCCAGGATCTGCCAGAGTTGGCTGGCCTCGGTCCGATTAATGAGTGCGCCGACGGTTTCGGAACCTGGAATCAGGTCCGGCCCGGCCTCTTTGATGGTGGTTATGCCTTTAACTCCTACTTTCCCGGTGGAATTGATTCGGGAAGCACTGAAGTACTTGCCCTTCCGGGCGGAAACTATATTGTCGAAGCGGTTACGCCATATGGCTATGAATTGCTTAAGGAGGAGGATAAGAACGTAGACTTTGGTGACACCTATGTCCCAAGTACGCTTCTTCTTCCGCCAGTTTGTGTGGGGGATCTCCACGCCGTGCCTGCCGTCATGTCATTTGACGGGGTCACTCCAGCACCTTTTGCTGGGGCTTCTCGACCGTATTGCGACAAGAAGCAGGTTACTCTGAGTACAGGGCAGAATGCTGCGGCTGATTTTTTCTTTTTTACTCAAGTTCCCAAGGCGGCAAGGGCCGTTGGCTTTGTGAACAATGACTTGGGTGCCGAGTTCAATCAGGCCAGCCCTGTTTTTGGCGAAAAGCTGGCAGCAGCCTGGCTTCCCGTGTCTTTCAGTGATTGGGCAGGGAACGAACTGGCTCGAGTGTACACCGATGAGTTCGGTGGTTTTAACGCCATGCTTCCTTCAACCTATACAGTCAACGTGGCATCACCCACCGGGGTGTCTCCCAGTATGCTCACCTTGACCATTAATGATCCTTTTCTGGCCGATGGTGTGACCCCGGACCCATTTTATGACCCGGATTACGCTGTAACCCCCTGGACGTTTAATTATATGCCTGGGGCTACCTCTTATCTGGACACGCCCATTGTGCCGGTTGCGGCTTTTACTGCCAATGAGGTGCGGATTGATACTGGTCCTGCCAATGGTACCCCGGTGATCTACTCGGTGACGACCGGGTCTCAACCAGGCCCCCTCGTTTGTACGGACACAGCAGCACTGCCTCAAACTCTTACCATTGATGCCCCTCCAGGAGGAAGCATCACGATTCGGAATCCTCTCTATCCGTCATTAAGCACGGAACCAGTCATTACCCGGCTGGTAGATTTTGGGGTTGGCCAGGGGACTGGTACGGTAACCTTAAATGGCAATCCGCTCAACGTGGTCACCTGGACCAGCTTGCAGATTGTGGCCACTGTGCCACCGGGCAGCAGCACGGGACAGATCGTGGTGACCAGGGACAATGGCCTGCATTCAGAACTTGGCGTGACCTTGAACATCTTGGACTGTAGTGCCATAACTGTTCATTCTGTTGCCAGTGGAGGATCCATTCAGGGCGCTGTCGATAGTGCAGTCGCTGGCGATATTATCCTTGTTGGCACAGGCCAGTTTAATGAAAACGTTATCATGGACAGGCCCGTGCGCTTACAGGGTGTCGGAGCAGGTTCGTTCATCAACGCTAACCCCATCCCGATTGATCGTTTGGCTGCCTGGCACACCCGGGTAGATGCCTTGGGTGCTCAGGAATATGTGGCTTTCCTCGGCCGAAATCCTTTCTCGGCAGGTGAAGCTCCTGGTGTTCTCGTCATCGGAGAAACAGAATTTCCTCCAGAGTTGCCAACGCAAACCCTTAACCCTGGTAATCCTTTTTCTGTTCCCGGGCAGGCTGCTATTGACGGCTTCACCATCTCCGGATCCAAAGCCGGGGGCGGTATCTTCGCTGTCAGTGGTGCCATTGGCCTGGAAATCAGCAACAACAATATTACCGGCAACCAAGGCAATTTTGCCGGTGGCATCGCCATCGGCACATCCGCCACCGGAGTTGATGCAAATAACGACACTATTGTTATCCGCCATAACAAGATTCACAAAAACGGCGGTATCCAGGGTGGCGGTGGTATCTCATTGAATGAGGGCAGCGAAGGTTATTTGGTGGATGGAAACATCATTACTGGGAACTTCGGTCGCTTTAACGGTGGCGGTATCCAGCACCGGGGCTTGAGTCTTGGTGACAATGTTATTCAAAAGAATCGGATCCTTTTCAACGAGGTCTTCTTCGGTGCTCTCTTGGCAATCGCCGGTGACGGCGGCGGCATCTTTATCGGCGGCGATGTGGCTGGCGGAACGGGGTCAGGTTCGGTGACCATTGATGGTAACCTGATTCAGGGGAATATAAGTGGTGCCGGAAACGGCGGCGGCATTCGAGCCTTTGCCATAAATGCTGAGGACGTGAGGATTGCACCTGCCGATGACACCAATTGGTACAGGTTGAACATTTTTAATAACATGATTGTCAATAACGTGGCCGGCAATTCGGGAGGAGGCATTTCCCTCCAGGATGTTGCCAGGGTAAATATTGTAAACAATACCATTGCTCACAACGACAGCACCGCCACGAGCGCGCTCTCATTTCAGGCCGGACAGGCGGACTCTACACCACAACCTGCAGGAATCGTGGCCGCTATCCATAGCAGCATCCTGCAAGGCTTGTTCGGACTTTCTGAGCCGATCTACTCCGACCCCCTGCTGGTGAATAATATCATCTGGCAGAATCGCTCTTTCTTTAATGATGCGTCATTGAATAGCGGAGCCGGAGGCCTGGCTCTGAATCCAGCTGGTCAGTATTGGGACATTCATGTATTGGGATCGCTCTCCAACACAGATCTCCATATGAACCCGGACTACAGTATCCTGACAAGCCTCACCAATCCTGCCACTGGGTTCGACTATACCTTGGGCGGAACGGATATGACAAACAACCAGGGTCCTCCAGGATTCCTAGGGGCATATTTTAACTTCATCGAGTCAACCACAGTTGTGGATGAAGGTGGCAATGCCATTAATATCCGCTTTACCCCCATTACGATGGTGGGAAGCGATTATCACATTGGCATGGGCCAGGCCTGGAACACTGGTACGGATGGATATCTGGCGGATTTCCCTGAACTCGTCTCCGATTTTGATGGAGAGACCCGTCCGTTTGTTGATCTTACAGCTCCATCGGATATCGGCGCTGACGAGATACAGGCAGCTCAGGCAGTCGTCTTAAGTCTGGGTGCGGTCAAGATAGGGACCCCTCTTCAGCTTGCAGGCCTTGGGGCGGTAAGCCCTGTGCCGGTGGAGGTGATACCGGCAACGTCTGCTCTTGTCTCAGCTGGTGTGGCGAGTGCGCTGCTTGACTCAAGGTCGGCAACGGAAGATCTTGCAAGCGTAGAGAAGAAAAGCGTGCAGGTCGACTCGGTATTGACAACACCGTCTCTTGTCTCGCAAGGGGTGGCAAGCATGCCGATCGATTCGATGTCGGAAGCTGAGACCCTGATTGTCAGGGTGAGAGAAAAACTGGCCGGGGTTTTGGAGAGTATTATTCCTGGGCCAAGCGAGTCAACCCTTCGTGAAAAGGAAAACACAGAAAAGGGCGGCCTGCTGCCAATAACCAGGAATGCCACGGAATACTCTGACGAGGAGGATCTCTCGCTTGAGGAAAGTGAGTCTCTGGTCATGGGGGTGATTCTGGAGGATGAAGGGCAGGATGTGGTGCCAGATAGTTCCTTGTCGCTTGCGGAAGAGAAAAAAAGTATGCCAGCCATGACGAATTCGGGACAGGGCGAAACCTCCCTCTCTGAGTATGGCTCGGAACGCGTCCTTTCGGAGGCAAAGGTTGATCAGTCAAGAACAGGACTGACTGGCACCCGACAACAAGGTGAAGCGAACAGCACTATATTCAGGTATTCGTTGGTTGGGCTGATACTGGCTGGCCTGGCTTTTGTCTTCTTCTGGGGTCGCATGCCAGGGATAAAGGGAAGGCGGGAACAGTAGAGGAGAGGTGATATATGACAACTAAGCTTAAGTATACAATCATAGCAGTGTTTCTCGGCGGTTTTATGTCCATGCTGACGGTGCGTTCAGCGAATGCCGGGATCTCTGTGCAATGTCCCGGTGATATCGATGGAGATGCAAAGTGGGATACGATGGGGGAAGTGCAACCCTCTCCGAACATCAAATGCCTGCACCTTGGTGCAGGAGATGGTTTCGTCACCATGGCCGATGGTTTGTCCCAATATATCTTTGGGTTTTCGGATCTCACAGGTATTCCAACTAATCCGGTGAACCCGGCCGATCCGGTTACGGTTATGGAAGAGGGTATGTTGGCGGCAACGTTTCCCGCACCTCTTATTGTGCTTGATGAAGGTGACGAGTTCTATCTGACCCTGACCAATGTCGGTATGGCGATACGTCCTGATCTTTTTGATCCTCATACCGTTCATTATCACGGGTTTCCTCAGGCGGCACCAATCTTTGATGGTGTGCCCGATGCCTCGATTTCTATCAATATGGGTTCCAGTCTGACTTATTATTATAAGGTAAATGATCCGGGAACCTATATGTATCATTGTCATGTCGAGGCTGCCGAACACATGCAAATGGGTATGCTTGGAAACCTCTATGTAAGACCTGTCCAAAACGGAACTCCGTATGTCTACAAATCAAAGACCTACGACAAGTTTGTCTATAATGACGGTGATGGTTCAACCGGTTATGACCAGGAGTACCCGATACAGATCGGCTCGTTTGACTCGGAATTTCATAATGCGAGTGCAAGTGTTCAGCCACTGCCCTTTGCTCTCATGCTTGATGATTATCCTATGCTGAATGGGAGGGGGTATCCCGATACGATCAACCCTGACCCGCTTTCTGCGCCTGCCGAAAATGGGGGGAAGGTTTCTCAGCCTGAGAGTTCCCTGATTACCGGTGCAGCGGGAGAGAGGATATTGTTGCGTATTTCAAGCCTGGATGTGACGCGCTTCTTTACCTTGGCATCTATGGGCGTGTCCATGACAGTGGTTGGGATGGATGCGAAACTGTTACGGGGACCGGATGGTAAGAATATGTATTACAAGACAAACTCAGTCACCCTCGGCGGGGGGGAATCTGTAGATGCCATCATTGACATCCCTGCAGATGCAGCCCCGGGGACGAGGTACTTTCTTTATACCACCAACCTGAATTATTTAGCCAATGGAACGGAAGCGTACGGCGGCATGATGACAGAAATCGTTGTCAGCATTTGAAAAAGGAGATGGAGATGAGAATAATTAAAACGGTAATTCAGGTTACTGTTCTCGGTGCCGTGTTCATGATCCTGTTGACAGTCAGTGCAGGAGCAGGGATCAATGGTATCAGCGGAACAACCTTTAATCTGACAGCAACGACCGGACATGTTTCAACTCCGGACGGCGGAAGTTATTTGATCTGGGGGTACGCCAATGGTGCCGGTCTGGCTCAGTATCCAGGCCCGACACTGGTTGTCAATCAAGGTGCTCTGGTAACGGTGAAACTGACAAACAGTTTGACCGTTGCAGGTACGGGAGTCGCCCCTAATGTTTCTATAGTTTTTCCTGGTCATCAGGCCAAGGTTCTTCCCGGTAACTCAGGGGTTCCAGGAGTTCTGACCAGGGAAGCAATACCGGGAGGAACAGTGAGCTATCAGTTTAAAGCCACCAACCCGGGAACCTATACCTATTACAGCGGCACAGATTCCGCTCTCCAGCTTGAAATGGGGTTGTTCGGAGCGATCATAGTCCGTCCCTCTTCCGGAAGCAATTTTGCCTATAATCATCAGGATACACGCTTTGAGCAAGAGTATCTCTTTCTTCTCAGTGAAATGGACCCCCGGGTTCACCAGAGGGTGGAACAATTTGGCCCGGAATCAATGGCCGCAACTGATTATCTGGCAAACTTTTTCCCGGTGCTCTGGTTCATCAACGGCCGGGCAGCTCCTGATACCATGTCTGATGCAGGAGTTCCCTGGCTTCCCAATCAGCCATATAATTCCATGCCTCGAATGCATCCGGGGGAGAAGTTGTTGATGAGAATCGTTGGTGGTGGACGAGATCTCCATCCTTTCCATCATCATGGAAGTCATTCCCGTGTGATCGCCCGTGATGGACGACTTCTGCAAAGCGCTCCAGGCAGGGGACCTGATCTCAGCCATGAGGTTTTTACCGTCCAGTCGCAACCTGGGAGCACCATAGATACAATATTTGAGTGGACTGGCAAGGGACTGGGCTGGGATATATACGGAACGCCCGCAGAAGGCCCTGAATTCGTCCATACCTGTACCACCAATGATGGAGATGATTTTGACGACACGACATTTGAATATTGTCCAGATCACTACCAGCCCATTCCTGTACAGCTGCCTATAACACAAGAACTGACTTTTGGTGGATTTTACAGTGGCAGTCCTTTTCTTGGATTACTTGGTTCTCTGCCGCCGGGTGAGGGAGGGTTGAATCCCAATGGGGGATATACCTACATGTGGCATTCTCACACTGAAAAAGAGATGACCAATTATGATATTTTTCCTGGCGGGATGATGACAATGTTAGTTATCGAAGCGCCAGGTGTCCCGATACCTTAACGGACAGAGGGAATAGATATGAAGATAACGACATTATTGATAACCCTGCGAACGCCGGTAATTCTATTGCTTGTGTTTTTCCTTGGAGCTACATCTGCCTCGGCGTTGAACCTCGCTGCCGTGGAAGGTGAATGGACTCCTCCAGATTCGCCCACCCCGATTCCAATGTGGGGGTTTATCCCTGATCCGGGATCATGTCCCATGGGACCGGTTGTCTGGGATGTCGGCCCCTTACAGGTCGTAGCTCCTGGCGGCAATCTGACCATATTACTTCGCAATTGTCTCAGTGAGCCTGTTTCCCTGGTGATCCCGGGACAGAATGCAGTGCTGAATCCTGTAATAATGACTGATCTGCAGGGGAGAGACAGGGTTACCGCCTTTACCCATGAGGCCGCTGCAGCCGGAGGGACAGCAAGCTATACCTGGAGTAATCTCAAATCCGGAACCTTCCTGTATCAGAGTGGAAGTAACCCTGCCAAGCAGATTCATATGGGGTTGTTCGGCGCTCTAACGGTGGGAAGTTATAGCCAGGTCATAGGGGATGTTCTGGTTCTTTTCAGTGAAATCGATCCAGCCTTACATGGAACGCTATCAGCTGCAACTCCGCTTACGTATAAGCCCAAATATTTTCTGGTTAATGGTAAGGCCTATACCGCCGCTCAACCGGTACCGGTTGTCTTTGGAGGAGCTACTGATAAAAAAGACCTGCTTCTCCGGTTTGTAAATGCCGGCCTTATGTCGCATGTCCCAGTCTTGCAGGGACCACATATGAAGATTATTGCCGAGGACGGCAATCCTTATCCCTATGCAAGGGAGCAATATTCTGTTTTACTTGCGGCAGGTAAAACGCTTGACGCACGATGGCGTCCGCTTGAAACGGGAACCTACGCTCTTTATGATCGCAGCCTGTCCCTGAGCAGCAACGGTGCTCCAGGAGGAGGGATGCTGGTGTATTTCAGGGCGGATATCAAACCATTTCCGTGGATGATGTTCGTTCCGGCCATTACAAGTGGCAGAATAAGGTTAGGATTGTAGAGTTAGGATTGTAGAAAGACAACTGTATGCGTTGTCGGGAATGATTTATTGTATGTACAGGATAATATGAAAAGGTTTGTTTCAAGCTCGATTCTTGGCGCGTGGTTGCTGGGGGTGTTTTTTTTCATGACAGCCTGTGTTGCCGTTGTTCCAGGTGAGCAACGGGTCGCAAATGAAATACAAGAAAAATGGGGCATAGAAATTACCAGCTTACGCTTGTCAGCGGCCGGTCATATGCTTGATTTTCGCTATCGCGTACTGGATTCAAAAAAGGCCGAAACCCTTTTTGTTCGTGCCAACAAGCCTTATCTCATTGATCAGAAGAGTACAAAGGTCTTGGCGGTACCGAGCATGGGTAAAGTTGGGCCTTTGCGGACATCGAATAAACCCCAGGAGGGTCGTATTTACTGGATGTTCTTTGGTAATTCAGGAGGCTTAGTTCGGGCAGGGGATAAGGTGACGGTGGTTATAGGCGATTTTCGAGTGGAGAATCTACTCGTTCAGTAGTCTGTTGGCTGCATTGAGTTACCTTGTGCCCAAGAGGACATCTCTGCCAGTAGCCTGTCCGAGAATGTCCTTTTTCCCAAACTCTTCGTTATCTCAACCAATAATGCTCGAAATAGCTGGTTGGTTGTATTTTTTAGAAATGCCTCGATTGTGGATAAAATGCCTATTCTCGGACAAGCCCCTGGTCATTGTCTTATCCGGGTCGTGATATATCGTTTCTGGCCGTGACGATGGGAAAGCAGCAGGTATTACAGGATGATGAAAAGAAGCCAGATACTGTTTATTGGCCTTGTGTGTATTCAATGGGCTGTCTCATCTTCACAGGCAGGCAGTATTCACCCAGATCTCCTTCTAACTCTCAAGGACATGAGCCCTGAAGAAGAGATTTCGGTCATTGTTACCTTGAGTGACCAGGAGAATCTGAGCCAATTCACAGACAAGGATAAAAAGGTACGCAGGTCAAAAATTAACAGGGCCTTGCGGGATAAGGCCGGGAAGACGCAAAAATCCCTTCGTGAGTTTTTAAGGAAAAACAAGGTAGCAAAAGTTACGCCATTGTGGATCGTTAACGGAATGGCTGTGACCCTTCGGGCCGACCAGGTGGCCGAACTGGCAAGGAGAACGGATGTCCAGAGCCTGAGTCTTGATGCTATCCTGAGTCTGCCTCTGCCCTCTCCCGCCTTGAGCGGTGTCCCTGAATGGAATCTCGAGGCAATAAATGCCCCTGCTCTTTGGGCTCTTGGATACACAGGGACCGGGGTTGTCGTTGCCAGTATGGATACCGGGGTGGACGCTGCTCACCCTGATCTGGCTCCCCGATGGCGGGGCGGCAGTAATAGCTGGTTCGATCCCAACGGAGAATATTCCACACCCTATGATACGTCAGGTCACGGGACCCAAACCATGGGGGTCATGGTCGGAGGTGATGCAGGTGGCTCAGCCATTGGAGTTGCCCCCGATGCCAGGTGGATTGCGGTGAAGCTGTTTAATAATGATGGATTTACTTCGTACAGTGCTATTCATCAGGGGTTTCAGTGGCTTCTTGATCCAGATGGTGATCCGGATACGGACGATCTTCCTGATGTGGTAAACAATTCCTGGGGCTTTGATGGGGCTGTTGATCAGTGCTTCGAAGAACTGGAGTTCCGGCCAGACATTCAAGCCCTGAAGAGTGCAGGTGTGGCAGTTGTTTTTTCGGCAGGGAATGCTGGACCCAACCCTTCCACAAGTGTTAGCCTGGCAAACTATCCGGAAAGCTTTGCAGTTGGAAGTGTTGACGAACTGCTTCAGGTTACCAGTACCAGCAGCCGTGGTCCTTCAGCATGTGACGGGACTATTTTTCCCGAACTTGTCTCACCTGGGGTTACCATCAGGACTGCCGATCTCACCTCGGCTGGAACCTATCTCGATTCCTACGCCTTTGTTTCCGGAACCTCCATTGCCGGCCCCCATATCGCTGGAGCCATGGCGCTGCTGATCAGCGTAAATCCCGAGCTTACTGTCGCAGAACTGGAAACTGTACTTATGCAGTCAGCTACCGATCTCGGGGACTTCGGTGCTGATAATGTCTATGGCTATGGGCTGCTCAACCTTGCAGCTTCTTATGATTTGTTTACCACTTACTCGTTGAATGTCAATGTAAGCGGAGGAGGTGACAGCAGTGTTGTCAGTGACCCTCACGGGATAAGCTGTCCAGTTGACTGCCAGGGAGAATATGTTGAGGGCCGACTTGTGACCTTGACCGCCGTTCCAGCATCCAACAGTCGGTTTGCTGGCTGGTCAGGTGACTGTACCGGGATGGAACTCTTGTGCCAGGTGACTATGAATCAGGTGAAAAATGTTTCGGCCAGTTTTTATTCTTTCCCGTGGAGTCTCTTTGTGCCAATTAAGAGCAAGCAACCCTGATGGTGTCGTAACAGACCTGCAGCTGCTCCGTTATCCCTACTTCCGATTGTGACGAAGTGGGCAACCTTGTGGTGGAAAACGAATAACCGACCTGCTCTCCACCAGAATTGAAAGACATAGTCATATGAAAGATACCAGGAGTCCTGTCTCAGCGTCAGATCCAGTTCGTTTTTTTTTATGCCCTGTAAGTGAGGAACTATGAAAATATATACCTTCTTTTCCAGATTCATTCTGTCGTTAATCCTTTTTTCCAGTTTCCTGATGATGCCATCTGCCACTCTCGTTCAGGCTGCAGATGGCGATTTTGTCTGGGCCAAACGCATGGGGCAGACCTTAGATGATATTGGCTACGGTATTGTCGTTGATTCTGTCGGTAATGTGTACAGCACCGGCTATTTTCAGGGTACGGTCGATTTTGATCCGGGTGCTGGCATGACAACCCTGAGCAGCGCCGGCAATAATGATATCTTTATCAGCAAGTTGGACAGCACCGGTAACCTTGTCTGGGCCAGAGGACTGGGAAGTCTTTATGATGATGTCGGAGTTGGCATCTTTGTAGATTCTGCAGGCAATGTTTACACCACCGGCTCCTTCGGAGGTACGGTCGACTTTGATCCCGGAGCAGCTGTTTTTGAGCTGACCAGCGTAGGGAGTAGCGATGTCTTTATCAGCAAGCTGGACAGCAGGGGAAACTTTGTCGGGGCCTGGGCCATGGGCGGGACTACGGACGATTATGGCAATGGAGTTTTGGTGGATTCCGGCGGTAATATCTATACCACCGGCTATTTTAAGAACACGGTTGACTTTGATCCGGGTGGAGGCAGCTTTTTTCTTACCAGTGAGGGTGTAGAGGATATTTTTATCAGCAAACAGGACAACAGTGGGAACTTTGTCTGGGTAAAGGCAATGGGTGGGGCAGCAGCAGATGTTGGCTTAGGCATATCCCTCTATTCTTCAGGTCACATTTATACCACCGGCTGGTTTCAGGGTACGGTCGATTTTGATCCAGGAACTGGGCCTGGAGAAATTTTTGAGCTGACCAGCAGCAACGGAACTTATGATATCTATATCAGTAAACTCGACAGCAACGGAAATTTTGTCTGGGCCAGAGCTATGGGCGGGTCTTCAGAAGACGTTGGTCAGGCCGTTTCCGTAGATGCTGCCGGCAATGTTTACAGCACCGGCTGGTTTAATGGCACGGTTGATTTTGACCCAGGGGATACTGGAATGTTCAACCTGACCAGCGCTGGCAGTGGTGATATTTATATCAGCAAGCTCGACAGCGGTGGCAAATTTGTCTGGGCCAAAGGCATGGGAGGGGCTTTTTCCGATGTTGGATATGGGATCTCCGTCGATTCGTCCGGTAACGTTTACAGCACCGGTTTCTTTCAGGGCATTGCCGACTTTGACCCCGGCCTGGGGGGGGGGCAGGTTTTCGAGCGCACCAGTGTCGGCAATGCCGATATTTATGTCAGCAAGCTGAACAGTCGCGGTGATTTCCTCTGGGCCAGGGCCATGGGCGGGACGTCAGACGATTATGGCTATGGTGTCTCCGTCGATTCTGCGGGTAATGTTTACAGTATTGGTTTTTTTCAGGGTAGTGCCGACTTCGATCCCGGAGATGGGGTGGTTAATCTTGTTAGTGCCGGGTTTGAAGATATTTTTATCAGCAAGCTGGCTGGACCTGATATCTTCCCGTGGCCAATGTTCCTGCCGGCCATAATAAATAACTCACGACCTTAAGAGTCTGTCGGATTTAGAGAATCGTAGCGAAAATTAGAGAAATCGAGACCAGATTTTAATGGATTTGAGGCGAATAGCAGGCCTATTTAACGAAAAACCACGGAGATCTGGGCCGATTTGTCAAATTTGCAGCAGATTTATGTCTAAGTCCGACAGGCTCCTGGGATAGAAAGCAGGCGGGTTCCCTCACCTAACCTGGCCAAAACGGTTATCTTTTTGATCCCTGGCCTGCCCTCAAGTATTTTTCATGCAGATCTCTCTCTTGAAATGACTGAAAAATCCAAAGGTTCTGGAACTCGTTGCGGAAGGTCTTAAAAGCGCAACTGGAGACCGGCCCCAAAACCAAATTCGGAGTGGTAGCTGCCGATCAGGGAGAGATTTTTGTTTACCATATAACGTAAGCCGCTGCTGCCCTGCCAATCCTTCAGGGTGTCATATTCCAGCTCGCCATAGAGGGAGAGGCGAGGGGTCAGGGTAAAACTCTTTCCCAGATCTATGCGGGCCTCTCCTTCGTTGTCAATCCACAGGGTTGATTCGATGGATAGGGGTAAGAGATAGGTCAGGCCGGCAATGCCCCTGATTTTTTCGAATTCATCCTCTTCATCTCCTTCAAGATACTGGCCGATAAAGAGTGTGGTAAAGCGGTTGAGGGAGTAATCCCAGCGCAGGGTGCCTTCCCATTCGTTTGTCTCCACATCCTGCCAGCCAGCCTCCCATTGGACAGAGATGATGTGACGGGTATTGCTGGCCTGTAGAGAGCCCTCGCTCATATGGCTGAGTAGATCAGCTTCTCCCCAGAAGTACCAGGGGTCGGTGTAGAGCTTGGGTCGTAGAGCCATAACTGCAGGGTCTGGGGTGAAGGTATCATACTCTACCACCCGGGCCATGCCACTTTTCATGTGGTAGAGAAGGTGACAGTGGAAAAACCAGTCACCAACCTCGTTGGCCTTAAATTCGATGACGGTGGTCGTCATGGGTGCTACGTCCACCGTGTGTTTAAGAGGGGCGAAGGCTCCCTGGCCATTGATCACTCGGAAAAAATGCCCATGCAGGTGCATGGGGTGATGCATCATGGTTCGGTTGATCATAATAAAGCGGACCTCTTCTCCTTCCCGGATGCGAATGGAGTCATCTTCCGAGAGCGTTTTGTTGTTGAGGGTCCAGATATAGCGCTCCATGTCACCATCAAGGGTGAGACGGATCTCACGCCTTGGTTTGTCGCTATGAAAGGTGGTCTTGGAAAAGGCTCGAAGCTCTTTGTAAGGCGTGAGGGGCCGGCGTGGATCCATACCATCAATTGCCAGATCGCCTGCCGAAGAGATATCTGTTCCCAGGAAATGAAAGGTGCTCCCGAAACGTTTGCCAGACCGTTCGGGAAGTGCGGTCTGGCTGTCGGACATTTCCGCAGGGGGTGCCTGGAGAACGCCATGGCCTTGGTGGGAAGAGGGCATCTGCTGCTGTAATAAGTGATCTGCCTTGCTTTGATGACTCCCCATGTCAAGCAAGGACGAATCAGGCCTGTGCCGACCATGTTTCATGCCCTGCATGGGAGCCATTCCAGCCATGCCCGGTATGTCCAACTCTCCTCGTTTAACCTTGTCCTCTGCCATGCCCATGGCCCCTGCCGGGGTAAGAGAAAAGACATCTGCCAGATTGAAATGGCCCATCCCCTGGTAGAGATTGGGTTTAGGGAGATTGGTCGCATAGTGTCTGGGCCCTGTTCCAAGCCAGAGAGAGGAATAGCCGGAACCATCGTGGGCAGTGGCCCGCAGTTCATAGGCGCCATGTTCCGGTATCGTAACAAGGACATCATAGGTCTCGGCAACAGCGATGAGAAAACGTTCCTTGGCCACCGGTACCACCCCTTGGCCGTCTGCTGCGATGATGTTCAGGGGACCGCCACTGAATTCCAGGTGGAAATAGGTGGTGGCTGAGCCATCAATGATCCGTAAGCGTACGGTTTCTCCTGGGCTCGCTGGCAAAAAACTTTCGGCCTGACCGTTGGCCAGAAAGCAGTCATAGGCAACATCGGCAATATCCATGGGCGGCATGCGCTGGAGTTCTCTGCTGAAATAGTCTCTGACTTTTCCAATTTTTGCGGCCCCAAAGATACTTTGGCCGCTTCCTTTTTCCAGGCTGTACCATTCGCTGCCTCGTTTCAGGGTGCGCAATACCGTGTGGGGATTTTCATCAGTCCAGTCAGAGAGCAGTACGACATGCTCTCTGTCTGCGATGATGTGTGGGGCCTGTGGTTCTATGACAATGGCCCCATAGACCCCTCTTTGTTCCTGGAGATTTGTGTGGGAGTGGTACCAGTAGGTGCCGTTCTGGCGGATGGGGAATTCGTAGGTAAAGGTCGTACCGCTGGCAATGGGAGGAAAACTGATATTGGGAACTCCGTCCATTTCCGGTGGCACCAGGAGGCCATGCCAGTGGATGGAGGTTTCCACTGCCATTTTATTGTGGACGTGGATTCTGGCGAGGTCCCCTTCCCTGAAAGAGAGAACGGGACCGGGTATAGCCCCATTGATGGTCATGGCACTCACCGTTTTTCCAGTAAAATTGACCTCTTCTTGGGCTATGGTCAGATGGTATTCAACGGTGGCGGCCTGGAGGAAGGAAGAGGGGACAAAAAGGGAAAAAAGGAAAAAAGTGGTGAGGGAAAATTTGAAATAGATCATCTGGCAGGCTCTCCTTTGCGATTGAAGAAGATAATGGTTTTCCTGTATTAAAGCATAATCGGTGAGGTATTGACAGAAAGTATTGGTCAGGGGGCTGACCCCTTTTTCTTCAAGTATCCTCTGCAATGATCTTTGGAGCGAGCTTCGTTATCAAAGGTTGGGTTGGAGTTGCCTTTGTAAGCCTATGACCTATGACTGATACCTCAGCAGGACTGACGTCCCTCTTTGTCTCAATCAGGCTTGTTTTGAAGCGGGGGCAGTCTTTGGCTTTGCCAATTTCCGTTGTCGTTCAGCTGCTTGACATCATGTTCGGAGAATGGTAGGAATATGGTCATACCAATTCGAACTATGGAGTAATGGCATGACCACTTTGTTTAAACCCATTCGTCTCAAAAAGCTGTCTGAAGAAATTGTCGAACAGATCAAAACGCTCATCAGTGACGGGGAACTGAAACCGGGTGAAAAAATTCCTTCAGAGCGAGAACTGGCCGCACTTCTCGGGGTCAGCCGTCCTTCGGTGCGGGAAGCCATTATGGTCCTTGAAACCATGGGGTTATTGGAATCCAGCCATGGTGGCGGTACCTACGTCCGTTCTCTCACTGATGGGACCCTGGCACCACTGGCCGCCATGCTTGAAGACAACCCACAGTTGCTGGAAGAGTTGTTGGAGGTTCGTATGGGACTGGAGTGCTGGTCTGCTTATCTGGCAGCAACCCGTGCTACGGATGAGGAGATCAAAAAAATCGGAGACAGTGTCGAGGAGATGGCTCTCCAGGCGGTGAGCGGCGGTTGGAGCTCAGATGTGGATTCCCGATTTCATTATGCCATTACCATGGCAACCCATAACACCATGCAGCTGCATGTCCTGAATACGATCCATGGTCTCTTTCTGGCCACCATCGAGGTGGCCCTGACCAAACTCTATAGTCAGCCACAGTTTATCGAAGTTCTGCTGGGCCAGCATCAGGCCATTTATCAAGCCATTGCTGCCAGGGACGGTGAAGGGGCACGTCAGGCCATGAGCGCCCATCTTGAATGGGTGCAGGCAACCTTGCCTCGTCTTTCGTAACCAAAAGTCTGGCCAAGGCCCTCTGGCTCCGTAGCCAGCACGTCTTCTCTCAAATTCTTTTCCTATCAGCACTTCCCGTTAACATTCACTCGGCTGGTAACAGAGCATCTAAACCACGAGGCCTGAGGATACTTGTTTTTTTGCCTTCCTTTCTTTGTCGCACACTGGAGGCGTGGAACGCTCGTTATTTCCATCCCAATCGTTTAGTGTATCCACGTTAATGGTAAGACCATTATAATGTTTTGCCATAAGGTAATTGGCCATAACCTGGTGATGCCCTCCTCTTAACCTTCTTGTCCTCTCTGTAACTCGTTCTTGTTTGTCTTTTAATATCAATAGATAGGATTGTTATTTCGTGCTTTAATTCCCTGGGCAGGCTAAGGGTCTGGTTGCTGTGCTTCTGATTCCTAACTGAAAAATAACCTTGTTTTTGCTAAAAATTATCTTGACAATGGTTATCAAGATAATACATAGTAGGAGTAAGGGGAGTGGTAAGACCATCTGCATGTGGGGTGGCGGTTACCAAATCCCCACGTTTTGGCTCAAGCAGGCGAGTTCGAATAGCTTGGACCTGGATCTTTATGATTTGCGGGGGATATCTTGTCACAATCCTGAGTCCGTTGGTTGCGGATGGGTGGGGACCGGCAGTGTTGCTGGTGTTACTTTCAGCGATGTGGCAGCAAAAAATGGAGGCTTGCAATAGGCAAGAATCAGATCTTCTGTTCTTGTCGGACTGGTGGCTGGAAAAACATTGTGCAAAGAAAGGATATTCTGCCGGGTTGCCTCAGTGGCATAAGATTTTTTTGGGGATGAGGCGGAATGAAGTTCATTTCTCAAAAAAATCGAGGGAGGTAATAATATGTCTTTAGAATTGCTTGCATTAGTCGCAATGCTACCGATTCTGGTGGCTCTTGTTCTCATGGTCGGCCTGCGCTGGCCTGCAACCAAAGCTATGCCGCTGGCCTGGCTTACCGCTGCTGCTGCCGCGGTTTCCGTCTGGGGGCTCCCCCTGTCCTATGTCGCCGCCCTGACCCTGCAGGGGTTTGTAACGGCAATCGGTATTCTGATCATTGTCTTTGGCGCCATCATTATTCTCTATACGCTGAAATACAGTGGTGGCATGGAGACAATTCAACACGGTATGCAGAACATATCCCGTGATCGTCGGGTGCAGGCCATCATTATTGGTTATATGTTTGCCGCCTTTATCGAAGGGGCTGCAGGTTTCGGCACCCCGGCTGCCCTGGCCGCTCCCTTGCTCCTGTCCTTGGGTTTCCCCCCCCTGGCAGCTGCTGTGCTCTGTCTGGTCTTTAATTCCTTTCCCGTTACCTTCGGGGCGGTCGGAACTCCCATTATTCTCGGCCTCAAGTTTCTCCATCCCCTCGTCAATCAGGCCGTTACCGACGTTCCCGGGTTGAACTATACAAGCGTTGAACAGTTTAATCTCGTTATCGGTCAGTGGGCCACCGTTATGCATATCGGCATGGTCTTCATCCTCCCCATCTTCATGCTCGGGTTCATCACCCGTTTCTTTGGCCCTGAGCGCAGGTGGAGTGATGGGTTCCGCGCCTGGAAGTTCTGTGTCTTTGCTGCCGTGTCTTTTTCAGTGCCCTACCTGGGATTTGCCTGGTTCGTTGGTCCTGAGTTTCCGTCGCTCATCGGTGGTCTCCTTGGTCTCGGTGTTCTTATCTATGGGGCCAAAAAGGGTTTCTGTGTACCGAATGATAGCTGGGATTTCGGGGATGAGAGCAAATGGGAGCCGGAATGGACCGGTGACATCTCCAGTTCTAACTCCGATGAATTCAAATGCCACATGAGTCAGTTTCGTGCCTGGCTTCCCTATATTCTTATCGGTTTGATTCTCGTCATCACCCGCATTCCTGAGCTGGGTCTCAAGGGCCTTCTGGCCGGACAAAAAATCGCCTGGCAGGGAATTCTTGGCTACGAGCATGTCAATGCCTCCATTGATTACCTGTACCTGCCCGGTACCATTCCCTTCACCCTGGTTGCCCTGCTCACCATCTTCCTGCATGGGATGAAAGGTGAGGCGGTGAAGAAGGCATGGAGTGAATCATTTGCCAAGATGAAAAATCCGACCATCGCCCTCTTTTTTGCGGTGGGACTTGTTTCCATCTTTCGCGGCTCAGGTATTGTCGATGGTCTGCTTAATCCCAATACCTATCCCTCAATGCCTTTGGCGATGGCCAAAAGTGTTGCTGCCATTGCCGGCAATGGCTGGCCAATGGTGGCCTCATTTGTGGGTGGTCTCGGCTCCTTTATTACCGGTTCCAACACCGTATCCGACCTCTTGTTTGCCGAATTCCAGTGGGGAGTGGCCGCTCAACTTGAGCTCCCTCGTCAGATTATTGTGGCAGCCCAGGTAGTCGGTGGTGCCATGGGGAATATGGTCTGTATTCATAATATCGTTGCGGTCTGTGCCGTTGTTGGTCTTTCCGGTATGGAAGGGACAATCCTCAAGAGAACGGTCTGGCCCTTCATCCTCTATGGAATAGTGGTGGGACTTGTAGCAACCATGATGTGTTTTGTCTTTTTCCCGACCCTCTTTTAAGTTGGCTCAAGGTGAGGTGGTGGGATACGTCCTGCCGCCTGACCAGTTAAAACAATACAAGGAAATACAGCAATGAAGACTGCGATAAGTAAAGAATTTGAGGCGATAGTTGGAGAGACGAACGTCATGGCCAGTGAAGTTGACCGCCATACCTATTCGTATGATGCGGCTGTGCTTGATTCGGAGATGCCGTCTCTGGTTGTTCGCCCGGAGAATAGTGAAGCTCTCGGTAAAACTGTCAAACTCTGTAACGATAATGGTCTGCCGCTGACTGTGCGTGGGGCTGGAACCAACCTTTCCGGTGGGACCATTCCCCATCCTGGCGGGGTGGTGGTGCTCACCAACGGTTTGAACCGCATTCTGGAACTCAATGAAGAAGACATGTACGCCGTGGTGGAACCCGGGGTTGTTACTACCAGTCTAGCGACGGAGGCGGCAGCCTGTGGTCTTTTTTACCCGCCGGATCCAGGGAGTCAGGCTGTATCCACCTTGGGTGGCAATGTGGCGGAAAATGCCGGTGGACTGCGCGGTCTCAAATATGGGGTGACCAAAGATTACGTCATGGGCGTCGATTTCTGGGATGTGAATGGTAATCTGGTCAAGACCGGCTCGCGCACTGTCAAGTGCGCCTCTGGCTATAATCTGGCAGGGTTGATGGTCGGTTCGGAAGGAACGCTGGGTGTCTTCGACAAGCTTATCCTCAAGCTTATTCCACCTCCCAAGACCTCCAGATCCATGATGGCTATTTTCAGCTCCATGAAGAGTGCTTCCGAGACGGTGTCTGCCATTATCGCTGCCAAGATCGTACCTGCAACTCTGGAAATTATGGACAATTTTACCATCCGTGCTGTGGAAAACTTTCGTCACGCCGGACTGCCCACCGAGGCAGCGGCCCTCCTCCTTATTGAAGTGGACGGCCATCCGGGCCAGGTAGAGGAGGATGCTGTCAGAGTTGAGCAGATATGCAGAGAGCATGGTGCCAGCAAACTTAAAGTTGCCAGTGATGCAGCGGAACGCAATGCAGTCTGGCAGGCCAGGCGCGATGCCCTGCCCGCTCTGGCAAAACTTAAACCCACCTGTGTCCTTGAAGACGCCACCGTGCCGCGCTCAAAGATTCCGGCCATGATTCAGGCCCTGGATGAGATCAGCCAGAAATTTGCATTGACCATCGGTACCTTCGGTCACGCCGGAGACGGCAACCTCCATCCGACCATCTTGACAGACAAACGTGATCACAAGGAGTGGCAGCGGGTTGAAAAGGCCATTGATGAGATCTTCAACCGTGCCCTGGAGCTTGGTGGCACCCTCTCCGGTGAACATGGTATCGGTCTGGCCAAGGCCAAGTATATGGTCCTTGAGACGAACAGTGGCACTCTGGATTACTGTCGCCGTATGAAATCCGTTCTCGATCCTAAAGGTATTCTCAATCCCGGCAAAATCATAGGCTAGGAGGTCTCCATGGCTAATTTACAACAACTTGCTCAGATGTTTAAAGAGCTGGATGACCAGCTGGTGAGCTGTATGCGCTGCGGGATGTGTCAGGCCGTGTGTCCAGTATTTGCCCAGACTGGACGCGAAGCCGATGTCACCCGCGGCAAACTGGCCCTCCTCGATGGTCTGGCCCGTGAGATGCTCGCCGATCCGGACGGTGTCAACGAAAAATTGAATCGCTGCCTGCTCTGCGGTACCTGCCAGTCCAACTGCCCGAGTGGCGTCAGGATCATGGATATCTTTCTCAAGGCCCGCGCCATCATGACCGGTTATTTCGGCCTGTCAAAGACGAAACAGGTGATCTTCCGCGGTATGCTGGCGAACCCCAGGCTTTTTAATGCCTTGACGGGAATGGGTGCTACCTTCCAGGGCCTGTTCACCAAAAAAGTGGATGACATGCTCGGTTCTTCCTGCGCCCGCTTCAACGCGCCGCTGGTGGCTGACCGTCATTTTAATACTCTGGCCGCCACTCCTCTGCACCGGATTGTGCCCCAGCTCGATACTCCGGCCGGGGCAAGCGGCCTCAGGGTTGCCTTTTTTACCGGCTGCGTTATTGACAAGATCTTCCCCCATGTGGGCGAGGCAGCGCTGAAGGTGCTGAAGGAGAAGGGGGTGGGAGTATTTCTTCCCTCCAAGCAGGCCTGTTGTGGGATACCGGCCCTGTCCAGTGGGGATGGCACAACCTTTGATAAGCTGGTGGCCATGAACATGCACCGTTTTATGAGTGGCGAATTTGATTATCTGCTCACCACTTGCGCCACCTGTACCTCGACTATCAAGGAGCTTTGGCCGCAAATGTTCAAAGGCGATCCTGCACTCAGGGCGGAGATTAAAGAGCTGGCCGACAAAACAATGGATATCAGTCAGTTTCTGGTCGATATCCTGGGCGTGCAGGAAGCAGAGGTGGCCAACGGTAAAAAGGTTACCTATCATGACCCCTGCCATCTCAAGAATTCCCTGGCCATAACCGTTCAGCCCCGTACCATGATCAAGGCTGCGGGGTGTACCTTCCAGGAAATGCGGGAAGCGGGCAGCTGCTGTGGCTGCGGCGGCAGCTTTAATGTCGCCCATTACGATCTGTCGAAAAAGATTGGTACCCGTAAGGCTGAAAATATCATTAATTCCGGCATGGATACCCTGGCCACCAGTTGCCCGGCCTGCATGCTCCATATTACGGATATGCTTTCCCGTAAAAATGCAGGTATTGAGGTGAAACATGTCATTGAGCTCTATGCTGACTCCATAAAAAATGAGGGGTAACAGTCTCACGAGGAAAACGCCATGGCCAAGAATCTCTATATAACGGCAACAGAAGAACTGAGCGGCAAGTCCGCAGTGGTGCTCGGGATCATGCAGATGATCTTGGGCGAGCTCAATAAGGTGGCCATCTTCCGGCCGATCATCAATGACCCGTGTGACGGAGAAAGGGATCACGATATCGATCTGGTCCTCAGTCATTTTCGCCTTGATGTCCCCTACGCGGATACCTATGCCTATACCTTGACCCAGGCCCGGGAATTGATCAATTCAGGCCAGCAGGCCTTTCTCCATGAAACTATCCTGAACAGGTACAAGCAGCTTGAAGCCAAGTATGATTTTGTCTTCTGTGAAGGTACAGATTTCAAGGGGAAGGAGGGGGCCTTTGAGTTCAACATCAATGCCGATATTGCGGCAAACCTGGGAGCGCCGGTGCTGCTGGTGTCCTCTGGTCGGGAAAAGACCCCACAAGAGGTGGCCAGTTTCACCCAGTTGAGCATTGACACCCTGGAGGAAAAGGGGGTGGACCTGGTGGCCTGTGTGATCAACCGGGCGCCGGCAGGCTTTACCGAGGAGATGCTCAGTCATATCCAGGACAAGGTGCAATGCAAACAGCTCATTCAGTTCTATAGTATTCCTGAGAATGAAACCCTGGGTAAGCCGACGATTAACGACGTTAAACGCTGGCTCAATGGCCAGGTACTCTATGGACACAGTGGATTGAGTGCAGTGGTGGACAACTATGTGATCGCGGCCATGCAGGTCAGCAATTTTCTCAATTATATCAAGGCTGGCAGTCTGATCATCACTCCCGGTGATCGCTCAGACATCGTACTGGCCAGTCTTTCCTCCCGGCTCTCCAGTCTGTATCCGGACATAGCCGGCATTGTCCTGACCGGTGGTCTGCAGCCGGGCGAGAGTGAGCACCGGCTCATCGAAGGGTGGACCGGAGTTCCTGTTCCGGTGATCTCGGTTCCAGGCCACACCTACCAGACCATCCAGCTGTTGAACAAGTTGTACGGTCGTATAGAGGTTGAGGACAGCCAGCGTATTGCCACTGCCCTGGGCTGCTTCGCCAGACATGTCAATGTCTCTGAACTGCGGCAGCGCGTGGTGACCCGGCGTTCATCCAAGGTCACACCCAAGATGTTTGAGTATTCCCTGGTGGAGAGAGCGGCTCGATATCGACAACGCATTGTTTTGCCAGAAGGATCAGAAGAGCGCATTCTCCGTGCCGCCGATATCCTGCTGCGCCGGGGTGTGGCTGATCTCGTCTTGCTTGGTCGAGAAGAGGACATCCGTACCAGGGCTTCCAATTTCGGCCTCAATATCAAGGAGGCAGAGGTTGTCAACCCCAGTGAATCAGAGCATCTTGATGAATTTGTGGCAAGGTATGTCGAGCTGCGCAGGCACAAGGGGATGCTTGAGGATATCGCCCGTGACCGCATGTCGGACCCCACCTATTTTGCGACCATGATGGTCTATAAGGGGCTGGCTGACGGTATGGTTTCCGGTTCGGTGACCACAACTGCTCAAACCATCCGGCCGGCCTTCGAGTTTATCAAGACCAAACCGGGGTCATCAATCGTCTCCTCGGTCTTTCTCATGTGTCTCAAGAACTCTGTCCTGGTCTTTGCTGACTGTGCCGTAAACACGAACCCCGATGCCCGTGGGTTGGCCGAGATTGCCATCAGTTCGGCGGAGACGGCCCGCATCTTCGGGATCGAACCGCGAGTGGCCATGCTCAGTTATTCCACTGGTGATTCCGGCAAGGGAGAAGACGTGGATAAGGTAATCGAGGCTACTGCCATGGCCAGAAAGCTCATTGCCGAACGTGGCCTCCAGCTCCCAATTGCCGGGCCGCTGCAGTACGATGCTGCCATCGACCCAAAGGTGGCGGCAACCAAGATGCCTGGTTCCGATGTGGCCGGTCATGCCACCGTCTTTATCTTTCCAGATCTGAATACCGGCAATAACACTTACAAGGCAGTGCAGCGCGCCTCCAACGGTGTGGCCATAGGTCCTGTATTGCAGGGGTTGAAAAAACCGGTCAACGATCTGTCCCGCGGCTGTACCGTGCCCGATATCGTCAATACCGTGGCTATAACAGCCATCCAGGCTCAGGCGGAAAGGGGATTGTAGTATGAATATTCTGGTTATTAATTCGGGGAGTTCGTCCATAAAATATCAGCTCCTGGATATGGACAGGGAACGTGTCCTGGTTACAGGACTGGTGGAGCGTATCGGTGAAGTCCACGGTGGCTTGACCAACAGGACCAACCCGGGAACCAAGAACGAGAGGCTTATCCAGCGGTCACCAACAATACCCGATCACAACAGCGGTATGAGGCTGGTTATCGAGCAACTCATCCATGGCCAGGACGGTCCAGTGGTTGGCGACATTTCGGAGATCCATGCCGTGGCGCACCGGATCGTGCACGGAGGAGAGTCTTTCCGGCAGCCGGTGCTTGTCACTGAAAAAGTCATTGAGGCCATTACCGCCAACGTGGTCCTGGCCCCCCTCCATAATTCTGCTAATCTGGAAGGTATCCGGGTGGCCATGGAGCTTTTTCCTGATGTGGAGCAGGTGGCAGTCTTTGACACAGTCTTTCACCAGACAATTCCGCCATATGCCTTTCTTTACGCACTGCCATATGAACTTTACGAAAAAGACCGCATCCGCCGTTATGGTTTTCACGGGACTTCAAACAAGTTTGTTGCCGGGGAGTGCGCCAGAATTCTGGATAAACCTGTGCAGGAGTGCAACCTCATCACTCTGCATCTCGGCAACGGCTGTTCCGTGACTGCGGTGAAAAATGGTTGCAGTGTGGACACCTCTCTGGGCATCACACCTCTGGAAGGCCCGGTTATGGGAACGCGCTGCGGTGATGTCGATCCGGCCCTTCACGCCATTCTCCACCGGAATAGGGGCATGGACATAGAAGCCATTGATACCATGCTCAATAGAGAATCAGGTCTCAAGGGAGTATGCGGCTTGAACGACATGCGCGATATTCACGCTGCTCGTCAGAAAGGCGACGAAATGGCCCAGCTGGCCTTTGATATGTTTGTTTATCGCATCAAAAAATATATCGGTATGTATTTCGCAGTGCTGGGCCGGGTGGATGCCGTAATCTTCACTGCCGGTATCGGCGAAAATGACAGCGAGGTCCGCGAAAGTGTTTTGTCGGGCTTGCAGGGTCTGGGGATCACTCTGGACAAGGTTGCCAACGACCGGTGCCCCGATGCCTGGATGCGTATCAATGCCCCGGAGAGCAGGGTGGAGGTGCTGGTGATACGGACCAACGAGGAGCTTGAAATCGGTCGGCAGGCCGTTGAAGTACTCAGCCAGGAGCTTGTTAGGGAAAGCCCGTTCTGGGCAGCAACGTTGCAGTCCGGCATGGTTTCATAAAATAAAGGGAGGGTGGTATGCAGACAATCCAGGATATGATGGATACGTTTATTGACAAGGCGGAACTGGTATCCGCAAAGGTGTCCCGGGTCAAGACCCTGGAAGAGGCCTTTGCCTATACCGTAGCATTGTGTGACGGTAAGGAGATGTGCCCGTTGCTGGTTTCCGGCTGCGAGCTGAACCTCTCCGAGCCCTCCATGCAGCTGTGCAGGGAAAAAACCGGCAAGATCGTTGCCGCACCGGGTCTGGATACGGAAGGGACTGCATCGTTGCGGGCCCTGTGTGAAGGTAAGGGGCTTGAACTGATTGACCATGGTCTGCGCCGGCACCTGGGGGGACTGGATATTGGTTTTACCGTCTGTGATCTCGGCATTGCCGAAACCGGCACCCTGGTGTTGGACTCCTCCAGTGAAGAAGTGCGTCTGGCTACCATGGTCTGTGAAACCCATGTGGCGGTACTGCCTCAATCAAAACTGCGGGCGACCTCATTTGATGCCGAGCCGGAATTGCTGGAATTTATGGCCAGCACCCCCAACTATCTTTCTTTTATCACCGGCGCATCCCGCACTGCAGACATTGAACGGGTATTGGCCCTTGGGGTACATGGACCGTTGGAGCTTCATATTTTGTTATGGGAGGATAAATAATTATGCAGGACGCGACTACCCTTAAAGAATACAGAGACCAGTGCCAGGAGGCCATTGATGATGAGTTTTTGCGCAAGGCCATGGATTCCTTTGCCAAGGCCTATCGCACCAACCGGGTCAAGGCCTTTGCCGGAATGAATGAAAAGGCCCTGATTGCCGAGATAGCAGGGGCTAAAGACGCGGCTATCGTCCGTCTGCCTGAACTGTATGAAGAGTTCCGGGCCAAGGCCGAACAGGCCGGGGTGCATGTCCATCTGGCCAAGACTGCGGCCGAGGCCAACGAGATCATCTGCCAAATCGCCAAGGACAACGGCTGTCAAAAGATTGTCAAATCCAAGTCTATGACCGCTGAGGAGACGCTGCTCAATCACCGGCTGGAGGCCGATGGTCTGGAGGTCACCGAGACCGATCTTGGCGAGTGGATCATTCAGCTCCGTCATGAAGGACCTTCTCATATGGTCATGCCCGCCATTCATCTGTCACGCTATCAGGTGGCCGATTTGTTCACCGATGTGACCAAAAAGGAACAGGATTCGGACATAGAAAAGCTGGTCAAGGTCGCCCGTCGCGAACTGCGCGCCAAGTACATCGAGGCGGATATGGGTATTTCCGGTGCCAACTTCGCCGTTGTCGAGACTGGTGCTATCGGCCTTGTTACCAATGAGGGTAATGCCCGTCTGGTGACAACTCTGCCCAGGGTCCATGTTGCACTGTGCGGCGTGGATAAGCTGACGCCTACCCTGCATGACGCTCTGCGTATCATCAAGGCCCTGCCGCGAAACGCCACCGGCCAGGCAATTACCTCGTATGTGACCTGGATAACCGGTGCCAACGCCTGCGCCACCGGTCCGCAGGGCAAAAAGGAGTATCATATCGTCTTCCTGGACAATGGTCGTTTGGCCATGGCCCAGGATCCGGATTTCAGACAGATCCTGCGTTGCGTGCGCTGCGGAGCCTGTGCCAATGTCTGTCCGGTGTATCGGATGGTGGGTGGCCATCGTATGGGCCACATTTATATCGGTGCCATCGGTCTGCTCCTGACCTATTTCTTCCACGGCCGCGACAAGGCCAAAAATCTGGTCCAGAACTGCATCAACTGTGGGGCCTGCAAAGAGGCCTGTGTTGCCGGCATTGATCTGCCTAGACTGATCAAGAAGGTTCATGCCCGTATTCAAGACGAGGAAGGCCATGCCCTGCCCAGTGTGTTGCTGGGAAAGGTGATGAGCAACCGCAAGCTGTTTCATACCCTGCTGAAAACTGCCAAGTGGGGACAGAAACCCATCAAGGACGGCAGCACGGGGTATCTTCGCCATCTGCCTATGATTTTCGGCAAGGGCCAGGACTTTCGGGCCCTGCCCGGGGTGGCCGATAAGGCCTTCCGCGACGAGTGGCCGGAGATCAGGCCCCAGGTCGACAATCCCAGGTATCGAGTGGCCCTGTTTTCAGGCTGCGTACAGGATTTCGTTTATCCGGAGCAGATGAAGGCCGGGGTTCGGGTGATGGATGGACACGGGGTGGCTATGGAGTATCCCATGGGGCAATCCTGCTGTGGCCTGCCATTGGTGATGATGGGTGAAAGTGGGCCGGCCCGTGATGTGGCTGAGCAGAACGTCAAGGCCATGGACCCAAGCAAATTCGACTACATTATTACCCTCTGTGCCTCCTGTGCCTCCCACCTCAAACACACCTATCCCAGGATGTTGGGGGATGATCCGGAGCTGGCTGAGAAGGCGCGTGTTTTTTCCGAAAAGGTCATCGATTTCAGTTCGTTTGTCTATGATGTGCTTGGAGTTGGCAAGGACGATTTCAAGGAGGAGGGCGGCCAGGGCAAAACGGCCTATCACTCCCCCTGCCATCTTTGCCGGGGCTTGGGAGTGACAGAGGCGCCGCGGGAGTTGCTCAGGCAGTCAGGTCTGAACTATGCTCCATCGGCTGAGGAAGATGTGTGCTGCGGTTTTGGTGGTACCTTTTCCATGAAATTTCCGGCGGAGTCCCGGGAGCTCCTTCATAAGAAGCTCGATAACGTCAAGGCCAGCGGCGCAGGCGAGCTGGTCAGCGATTGCCCGGGCTGCGTTATGCAACTGCGGGGTGGGGCTGAAATGCGTAAAGACGGGTTGCGAGTCCGGCACATAGCCGAGGCCCTGGCGGAGCGGAAGAAGTAATATCTACACCGTTGGCTATGTAGACCGGCCACCAGCGTGGCCGGTCCATCCATCAAGCTGACAGGCTGAACGCTTGTCGGCTTGATGATGGTTGCAGCGGAGTTGAAGGGAGAGGCCATCTGTTTTCAGCCCCTCACGAATCTCGACCAAGACTTTCTCTCCAGGCAGATTGCGGACGGGATATTCCTTTGCAGTTAACAGCATTCTTCCATTTTGTAATTTATCCCATCCATGGTAATAAAATGAATGCCGTCTAGCTTGGGCAGTCCTGCTATCTTCCACGCTTTTTCGGGGTTGATGAATTGTTCATTGACACATTCTTTTGATTGATGCACAACTTTACATAATTGATTGAGGATGGGAAACACCTTGTTTCTTAGATAATATTTGCGCATAAAAGATATTATTTCCATCTGTTCTCGCGACAGGGTCTCAACCCCTTCTCGTGTTGCCAGCACTTGAGCGACGTCCTCATTCCAATCATTAAGGTCAGCAAGAAATCCGTGCTCATCAATTTGAATTGTTTTTCCAGCACATTCAATAGCAGACATGTTGCACCTCTCAGTTGAAGAAATAGTTACCAACAAGGAGACGTCAGAAACGAATCAACCACTTCATTTTGTCTCTTTGTAACATCTCCCTCTTTTGGGGGGGAAATACGGGTCTCGGTTCTCTTTGCTATCTCCTTGGAAAAATCCAACTATTGGATGGAGCCGGATCTCTCTTGAAAGACAATAGTCTTTACGCCAGCAACTGTCATAGAGAACACTTCGTTTCGATCCTCCACATAATATTTTTTAAAAGCGATTTCTTATCGCTGTTATTGTTCTTGAGACACCACACAGTGGTACTATTAAAAATCTAGTAATAAAACGATAATTGTCAATGTAAATAACACCCCGGATGAGTAGCGCGCCGTCTGCGTCTACCTCGATCCATTTGATGTCCCGCATGGTCCGATTTACCTTGATATTAGATCGTGATAAAAGCGTTACTCATCCGGGGTGATGTTCCCGCGAAGCGGGGACATCAAGGAGATGGTTAGGCGTTTCTGCTGGATTAAAGCCAGGAAATCTCATGGCCCTCCCTTTTGCCGCCCATGACCAATATTCCCTGCGCTCCTCTTTTCTGTTACTCTCCTTTATTGCCAGGCAATGTCTTCAACTCGTGCAGCGCATTGCTGGGAGACCCTTGTCCTTTTGACATTTGTAGCGGGGGGAGAAGCCGGGCAGTAGCCTTGGGGACAAAAAGTCGTCTCCTTGACAAAGGGGTTGATAAATTTCACCGTCGGTCCTATACTTACAGACAAATTCCTTCACAGGCCAAGGGGATACGATAGTATCAAAATTATCTTTGATTGGATCTGCGGTTACCCGCCTCAATGGAGGTGATACGCTTTTGCTCGTTCTCCACTCATCAGCTTCTCTCTTTTCTTCACATTTTGACTCGCTACGGCAGTCTTCTTTTGCTGAGGGGCCATTTTTGGGAAAAATGGCCCTCAGAACAATCTATTTTTATTTTGACCAGGTGACTGGAATGCTCCTGGCAGTATTTATTGTTTGAACGTATAGAAAGCAGGGTCTTTGCTCAATATTGGAGGACAAAATTATCGTCTTCTGCTGGCTTATTGCTGCTGGTTGTGGTTTCTTTGGTATTCGATTTGTTCCGGGTCAGGAATAAGTCCTATTGTAAAAAGGATGTTCCTGTCCTACAATGTAGTATGGATATACAGTCTGACATATTGAAATAAGCGTTTTTCATTCTCTCCTCTACCGCACAGGACTTGAAATGGATGACAGCATTTGGCAGCTGACAGCACAAAGGCCTTTCCGGGAATTTTTATATTCCGGCATAGGCCTTTGTCCGTTATGGGAGTGAAGAAGGATAGGCTTGGATTTCCAATGAATGGGGAGAGCTTTTCGTTTATGTAAAAAAAGAGAGCATTGTCAGGTAGTGCAAGGCAATTGTCCTTTTCACTGCGCAACAAAATGGGAGATTCGACCATGAAAACAAAAAATAATTGGGAAACACAATCAGGCCTTATCCCTTACCGTGGCACAACATAATCAATTTTTGTGGATTTTTTCAATCTGCAGTGAATTGGCTGCCAACAAATGGATGCAGTTACTAAAGTTTCAGGTATGTGTATTCAGAGGCCGAGAATGAATACCATTGTGGAACCTTCCAGGTAACGGTACCTGGAGAGAGGAACCATTTTTCTATTGGAGGTAGATCATGACCGAGAAGAAGAGCGAAAAAGAATGTCCTGAATGTTGTGGCGAAAAGATTATAACAGGGACCTGTGTCTGTAACAGTGAGTGGCGAGGAAATCAAGTCGATGATGATTGGAACGACTGCCAATGCAGTCCAGATTTGCCCTGCCCAACCTGTAATGGGACCGGAGTCATTCAAGAATAAGAGGCGATGGATTGGTAGTGCGTTTTCATTTACTCCTCTTTTTTTGTCAACTGCCAGCAGGAGTGAAGGAGTAGTTATTCAGGAGAACAGACGGTTATTGGTCTCTCACTGAGTGTAATAGAGAAAAAGGGCGGTACTCTTCCGTAGTGGTGCAAGGCTGGTTCTCTCTGACCGAATCATACGGATGGCTGCTTTTGCAGAGTACAGCAGAAGAGTTACAGCACGCCTTTATGGCGGTGGCAACGTTTGCACTCCCTCTTTGTATCGTGAACAATAGATAAAGGAGTTGAAGATGCCCAAAAAACCCCTTCTTTTTACCCATCAACTGGAATACCTGTCCATACTCGATGAGAATGGCAATGTCGATCAAACACTCGAACCTGAGCTGCCGGAAGACTTTTTGTTGAAACTTTACCGCTATATGCTTTTCGGACGACGCTTTGACGAACGGATGTTGAATCTCCAGCGCCAGGGAAGGATTGGCACCTTTCCCCCCCTGACCGGTCAGGAGGCCTCTCAACTGGGAGCTGCTGCCGCCTTGAAACCTTCTGATTGGATGGCGCCGGCGTTTCGAGAAGGTCTGGCGGAGATCTGGCGGGGAAAGTCCATGGAAAATACCATCCTCTATTATGCCGGATATGATGAGGGAGGGGCTGTTGAAGAAGATCGCAATGATCTGCCCCTGGCAATTCCTGTATCTTCCCAGACCCTTCATGCAGTCGGCATTGCAATGGCAATGAAATATCGCCAGACGCCGGATGTGGCCATGACTTTTTTTGGAGATGGGGCGACGTCTGAGGGTGATTTTCATGAGGCCTTAAATTTTGCCGGTGTTTTTCAGGCGCCGGTTATTTTTGTCTGTCAAAATAACCAATGGGCGATTTCAACGCCGCTTTCCAAACAGACGCGATCTGAAACGATTGCCCAAAAGGCAATCGGCTATGGCTTTCCAGGTGTTCAAGTCGATGGCAATGATATTCTTGCCGTTTACTCAGCAAGTGCACAGGCCATTGAACGAGCGCGTTCCGGAGAAGGTCCGACCCTTATTGAATGTCTTACCTATCGTATGGGGCTGCATACCACCGCCGATGATCCGACTAAATATCGAAACAATGAAGATGTAAAAGTGTGGGAATCTCGTGATCCCATTCGTCGTTTCCAGACCTATCTTCTCAACAAAGGGGTTCTTGCGGAGGAAAAGACACAACAGTATGAAGAAGAAATCAAGGCCGAGATCCAGGGGGGAGTGGAACGTTCAGAAAAATTGATGAATGAACTGGGTGCCCCTGAAGATATGTTTGCTCATCAGTATGCTGAGCTTTCGCCCCACCTTCTGCGTCAGCGTGAAGAGATGCTTGAGCAGTGGAGACTTGACCAGAAGGAGGAAAAAAATGGCTAAATTGACAATGGTTCAGGCCTTGAATCTGGCCCTGCGACAGGAGATGGAAAAAGATGATCGGGTCATGCTCCTTGGCGAAGATGTGGGCGTTGATGGCGGAGTTTTCCGAGTAACCGACGGGCTGATAGATATATTTGGTGCTGAACGTGTGATTGATACCCCCCTTGCTGAATCTGGCATTGTTGGTGCTGCCATTGGGATGGCTGTCTATGGATTGCGCCCGGTATGTGAAATTCAGTTTTCCGGCTTCACCTATTTCAATTTTCATCAGCTGGAATCCCATGCGGCCCGTCTGCGCCATCGCTCGCAGGGGAAATATCATGTGCCGATGGTATTACGCGCTCCCTATGGCGGTGGCGTTCGCGCCTTGGAACATCATTCGGAAAGTCGAGAGGTCTATTATGCCCACACACCCGGTCTGAAAATGGTCATCCCGTCAGGGCCGAGAAATAGTCGTGCACTGATGGTCAGTGCTATTCGTGACCCTGACCCGGTAATATTCTTTGAGCCCAAAGCACTGTATCGGGCCTTCAGGGAAGAGGTGCCGGAAGAAGAGGAAACGCTTCCCCTGGGTGTGCCTGTAAAGGTTCGAGAAGGAGGCGATGTTACTCTTGTTGCCTATGGGGCGATGATCCCGCTCTCCCTTGATGCGGCAGAAGTGCTCAAGGCAAAGCATGGCATAGAAGTAGAGGTCTTTGACCTGTTAACTCTTTCACCGCTTGATGATACCCTTATCACCGAGTCGGTCCGTAAAACAGGACATGCGGTTGTCGTCCATGAGGCCCATCGCAGTTTCGGTCCAGGGGCGGAGATCATGGCCCGCCTGATGGAGGAAGCCTTTTTTTACCTTGAAGCACCGGTAAAGAGAGTAACCGGGTATGATATCGTTTATCCCCTTTTTGCCAGGGAGAAGGCATATATGCCCAATGCGATGCGAATTGTTCGAGCGGTTCGAGAAACATTGGCCTCCTGACCGTTGTCGGCAATGGTATTTACTAACTTAACTGACGAAGAGAATGCATATGCGCGTATTTAAGCTCCCAGATCTCGGCGAAGGCATCCATGAGGGGGAAATAATCGAGGTCCAGGTTGCTCTCGGTGACAGTATCATTGAAGGCCAACCTATTCTTATCGTTGAGACCGATAAAGCTGCCGTGGAAATCCCCTCTCCATTTACGGGAAGGATTGTGGCCATTCATGTAAAGGCCCACGATATCGTCCAGGTGGGGGACAGCATGATGGAATTTTCCAGAGAAGGCGAGGAGGATGCAGGGGGAGAGGAAGAAAATGAAACGAGTACCCCGACTCCTCATGTTGAGGAAACTCTGCCACCGCCATCGACGGCAAAATCTGTTTCCTTGCCACAAGCGCAAGGTCGGATTGTTCCGGCCTCACCGGCCACCCGCCGTCTGGCCAGGGAGCTCGGTGTGACCCTTGCAGAGGTCAAAGGCACAGGACCTGGGGGGCTGGTTACTTCCGAAGACGTCCGCACCAGTGTCGAAGAACATCCAGAACAGGTTGCACCGCAGGCACAGCCTCCACAGGCCGGCCCGGCGGTGGGGCGTGAGGAACGGGTTCCCCTGCACTCGGTTCGTCGTGTCATCGCCCGTCAGATGGCCCTTTCCTGGCAGCAGATTCCCCATGTCTCGCACATGGATGAAGCCGATATTACCCATCTGGAAGGAGAACGAAAAAAATATAAAAAGCAGGTAGCGGAGCACGGTGGCGCCTTAACTCTGACCACCTTCGCCCTCAAGGCTGCGGTCATGGCCCTCAAGGCCTACCCTGCCTTTAATGGTCGCCTGGACCTTGAACGTCAGGAAATAATCCTCAACCATTCTTATAATATTGGCGTGGCTACTGATACGGAGCGTGGTCTTCTTGTGCCGGTCATCAATGATGTCGATAAAAAGTCCCTGGCTGAGCTGGCTGTTGAACTGCCCAGCTTGAGTCGTCTGGCCCGCGAGGCAAAATTGACCGTTCAACAGCTCAAGGGAGGCACATTTACCCTGACCAACATTGGTGCCCTTGGCGGCACATCCTTTACCCCGATTATTAATTTTCCTGAAACCGCCATTCTTGGCCTGGGACAGGCGCGCTGGAAACCGGTCGTGGTGGAAGACGAGGAGAAAAACCGTACCATTGTACCGCGACTGATTCTTCCTCTGGTTCTGGCCTTTGATCATCGGGTCAATGATGGTTCCCAGGCCGCACGCTTTCTCAATATTGTCCGCAAGGTCCTTGAAGATCCGCTGGCAATCCTGTTTCAGGAAGAGGAGTAGCCCCATGGTTGTAGGAGAAATGAGCCAACGAACAGACCTGCTGATCATTGGTGGAGGTCCGGGGGGCTATGCAGCGGCATTTCGGGCTGCAGATCTGGGTCTTGATGTTACCATGGTGGATATAAGGGCCCAGCCAGGCGGCGTCTGTCTCTTTACAGGCTGTATCCCTTCCAAGGCCCTTCTCTTCCTCTCTGAACTGATCTACGATGCCGCCAGAGCCAAGGATATGGGGCTCTTCTTTGCCCAGCCAAAAATCGATTTTGCGGCTATCAAGAGCTGGAAAGAAAGCATCACCACACGGCTGGCAAAGGGGTTGACAGACCTCAGCAAAAAACGCGATATCCAGTGGCTTAAAGCTCAGGCCGTATTTGAAGGTCCCGATACAGTAAGACTCTTTGGCAGTGATGTGGCCCATATACGCTTTAAAAATGCTATCATTGCCACCGGTTCCTCTCCGTTTCTGCCTCCCCCGGTCCAAGTTAAAGCGGGTGGCAACATCATCGATTCAACAATGGCCCTCGAGCTGAATGAGCTCCCCGAATCATTATTGGTGATCGGTGGCGGCTATATCGGTCTTGAACTGGGCCAGGTCTATGCCTCTCTGGGGAGCCGAGTAAGCCTGGTTGTGCGCAGTGAGATGCTGCGCAAGGTAGACCGGGACCTGGTTCTTCCCCTGCAGAGAAGAATGAAAGAGATCTGTGCCCGGGTGTATGAGCAGACAACACTCTCGTCGTTGCAGGAAAGGGAAGATGGGGTAGACGTGGTACTCACCTCCTCAACAGGGGTGAAGACGGAGGAGCGCTTTGCCAAGGTTCTGGTGGCTGTGGGCAGAACCCCTAACACTGCCGATCTGGGGCTTGAAAAAGCTGGCATCGAGAGAGATGAAAAAGGATTCCTGACAGTGAACGAAAAACAGCAGACCATGGTTCCCAATATCTATGCGGTAGGTGATGTGACAAGAGGTCCCATGCTTGCCCATCGTGCCCTTCGTCAGGGAAAGGTGGCTGCGGAAGTTATCGCTGGATTGCCTTCTGCCTTTGATAACAGGGCGATCCCGGCCGTGGTGTATACCGATCCGCAAGTGGCCTGGTGCGGTCTCACTGAAGGAGAAGCCCGCCAGAACCATGTTGAGGTAAAGATAAGCCGTTTTCCGTGGAGTGCATCAGGACGTGCAGCAACCATGGCCAGTCCGGATGGACTGACCAAGTTGATTCTTGAACCTGATACAGGTCGTCTTCTTGGAGCTGGAGTCGTCGGACGCAACGCAGAGACACTGATTGCCGAAAGTGTTCTGGCCATAGAGATGGGAGCCCTGGCAGAGGACATCGCCCTCTCTATCCATCCCCATCCCACCCTCTCTGAGACTCAAGGAGAAGCCGCTGATATTTTTCTCGGCAGTGCCACCCATTTTATCAATAAGTAGCTTGCAAACAAGCTGTCCGGTGAGCACAACTCAATCTTGTCGTGAAACGTGGACAGTGGCTGAGCATCGTGTACCAGAAAGAGATGTCCATCCTATTCGATCAAACTGTGAATACCCTTGCCTCAGGATGCTGCCAATTTCGACGGCTTGGAACTGTCGAATACATGAGCGCCCGGGCGTTGCAGCAAAACCTTGCCGGAGCCCGCAGTTCGAGTCAGGCGCCGGATACCCTGCTCTTGCTGGAACATCCTCCCACCTATACCCTGGGATACAACAGCAACAGCGACAATGTGTTGGCCTCCAAGCAGTGGATCAAAGAGAATAATATTGCTGTTTACAAGGTGGATCGCGGTGGCGATGTGACCTTTCATGGCCCGGGACAACTCATTGGCTACCCGGTCATCCAGTTGGCAAAAGGTCCGCGGGAGGCGGTTCTTTATATACGCAGGCTGGAAAAAGTACTTATCAGTGTCCTGCAGTGTTGGGGGCTTAGAGGAACAAGGCTTAAAAAACCTTCCGGGCATGGATTTTACACAGGGGTGTGGGTGGGAGGGGAAAAAGTGGCGGCCATTGGCATCAAGGTCGATGCCAATCAAGTGACTCAACATGGTTTTGCCCTCAACGTCCATACCGATCTTTCCTACTTTAATAAAATTATAGCGTGTGGAATCAAGGATAGAAATGTGACCTCACTCTCTCGTATCCTTGAGCGGGAGATTGTCATGGAAGAGGTTATGGATAGGGTCGAATGGGCCTTTCAAAGAGTATTTGCAGTCGAGCCGACCTGAAAGGAGACCTGCAGAGATGAAAAAACCACCCTGGCTTCGAGTTTCACTTCCCCATGGCCCCACCTATCAAAAACTGCGAGCCCTGATCCGGGAAAAACACATCAACACCGTCTGCGACAAGGCCAGGTGTCCGAATATCTGTGAGTGCTGGTCAAATGGGACAGCTACCTTTCTCATTCTCGGAGAAATCTGTACCCGGAACTGCCGCTTTTGTGCCATTCAAACGGGATGCCCCACTCCGCCAGATAGAGAAGAGCCTCGACGCGTCGGCCAAGCTGTTTCTGCGCTGGGTCTGAGACACGCAGTTATTACCTCGGTCACTCGTGATGATCTCGTGGATGGCGGGGCCTCTTTCTTTGTCGAGACCGTGGAGGAGATCAGGACCCTTGCTCCTGCCTGTACCATTGAAGTGCTTATTCCCGATTTTAAGGGTAACAGAGAATCCCTCCAGCTGATCCTCCAGGCCAGGCCAGAGGTGATAGGCCATAATCTGGAAACAGTACCGCGCCTCTATCTGCGGATCTGTCCTGGCGCCAACTACCGGCAAAGCCTCGATCTCCTGCAGAGGGCAGCGACCGGCACCAGGGGCATGTTGATAAAATCCGGACTGATGCTGGGAATGGGAGAATCCAGAGACGAAATCAGGATGGTCCTCACAGACCTCAGAGAGATTGGTTGCCAGATAGTGACGTTGGGACAATATCTCAGCCCGGGGAAAGACCATTATCCGGTGATCAGCTATGTGCAGCCAGAGACGTTCCAGCAATTAGAGAGCGAAGCACTGGCCATGGGATTTCTGCAGGTTGAAGCCGGCCCTCTGGTTCGTAGCAGCTATCGGGCTGAGGCCCTTTTTTCTCCTCTCAGCCGGCCGGTAGAATTGGCATTGGAATAGAAAGAGCCCTCCTTCCAGGAAGTTTTTTTTGGGATAAGAGCAGAGAAGTGAAACCTTGAGCTCAGGGAGGAGAGGAAGTAAAAAAGAGTCGCCGCAGGCGACATCCGATCAGCCATGAACGTCCCATTTTTCCTTTTTGGGAGGCTGTCTGTAAAAGCAATTCCTTACTCGTTTGTCTCTCCCCTCATTCGTTTTAAATCTGTTATTTGATATAAATTACAATTCGTTACCTCTTTGTTGCCTTTTTGTTACCTCTGTTGCTGTACTCTTTATAATAAGAAGGACTTTGCTTGTCTGTCGATCTTTTCTGATTGCTTGTCTGGAGCTGACAGCAGTCCGGTAACCAAATTATTTTGCCAACATACTGGATGAGGAAGATACTTTTTGCCAAGGACAAGAAAAGGAAAAAGAATGAGTGCGACAAAGACAGAGGAGCTGCTAGGCTGGGTTCTGTCGCGTGCCCTTTTCGAGCAGGAGGTTTGGACTGTTCAGTTCTACGCTCCTGACAGGGATGCAGCCCCTGTTTGGCCAGGTGCCTTTATTGTGCAGTAAGTCGTTGCCTGGAAAGAGAGAGGGAATGAAACAAAGGAGGTCTGACAGTTACAGTCTGTCAGACAAGACAAATTCTGCAGAGACAAAGGAGAATGATTGATGAAAAAACATCCATTGATACCATCTGCCTGGGCATTTGCTTGCACTGGTCTTCTCTTCCTGTCGGCCACCTCATTCAATGCAGTGGCTGAACCAGGAGAGGAAGAGGAGTTGTCTAATAATCTTTCCGTTCCGGCCATTTTTGCAGAAGGGTATGGTCTGGGAGGGTTACCGGCGAATAGCGATAAAGGATCAGGTTTACCAGGCAGCAGTACCTCTTCTACTTGGGGAACAGCATATTGCTATGACTCCACGGAGTATTTTTTGCAGCAGGATGCCACCAGCAACTGGCAGGCAGAGTGGAGTGCTGATGCCTTGAATAATCTCGATCCTCAAGTTGTGGAGGTGACGGTGGATTGGTCTGAGGATATTATTAATAAAGAATGGAACGACATGTCAGTCATCCCCATAGGTGTTACTCTTTCCACGGATCAACTACCAACGGGGGGCATGCAGGGATATGATATGACATCGTTTTCCGTTACGCCTCCGCTCTGTTATCCCCTCCCTGAAGGTGAGGATTTTTCCTTATTCATGAGTTCGGAGGAAGAGAGTGAAGAGCTAGATGAGATCTGGGGAACAAACGAGGATGCGACCTATGCATCCAGTACAGCTACCGTCTATAGCGTCTGCGCCCGGCTTACCATTCAGAAACTTACTGGGCAAGGAGGTACCCCGGTTGGAGATACTCTTTTCGATAGTGCGGTCTATGAGGGTTTCGGTATACATGCCAGGCCGACTTGGTACTCTGCCACGATTGATGGTGCGGGCAAGATCGTCTATCTCTATAATTGGAATCTGGCCTGGAAACAGAAGGGTGGGGAGGAAGACCGAACAGGATGGTATCGGTTGACTTTCAGTCTCGATCAGGAGGCGAATTACACCACCTTCGAGGGCAAGATGCAGCAGACTACATACACAGTCCCCTGTAATACTGCCCTGTTGCAAGAGCTTCATTGGACAGATAGAGGAGGAGTGTATCAACCACAGTTGGTGGATTCCACCAAGGTGTACGTGGATATTAATATAAGCGGTGAACACATAGAGGAATAAGGGAACGGAGAGACAAGGGAATCCCCCAATCTTGATTGTAGTGGCCTGATATCGTATTGATATCAGGCCTTTTGTTTTTGTTGGAAAAGGAGAAACCTGTTCTTTGAGGGCAGGTCAGAGTCAATCGACTCAGATTCAGGAGGAAGCCTTCTCTCTTCTAGCTGATCCTGCCAATAATGGTTTCCGAAATTTTCACTCTTCTTGAACAACAGCCTGTATGTCCTATGTCGCCTTACGTCACTTTAGGTATGATGACCCTGTCAGCACTAAAAAAATCATACAAATGATGTAATCCTAAGACGAGAACACCAAGTGTCATAAGCCAAATGCCAATGGAATGAAGCGACGGTGCAATCTCCTTGCAAGACATCAACACAAAGCTCAGTACACAAAACCCCAAGCCTAAAATCTGCGATCTATCCATAAACAGTCCGGCATGTTTGATGCGATGATCGTCATCTTTTGCCGGAAACTCAAACCAGACCCTGTTCCAAGCAAAAGCGAAAAGCACTGTGATAGTTGCGCCCCAGGCCATGTACACTGGAAACAGATGTACAGGCATAGGTAATGGCAAGATTGCGGGGATGGCGGCGGTGGCCGCAGCCGGAGGATGATCGGCGTCAAAGACCTGCATCAGTATAGCAGCAAAAAGAACGGCCAGACCGAGTTTCAGTGGAACGGCGAGTTCCGTTCCGCCAGCCAGGAATTCGCCTGCCCAGACTCCTGCCAGCCCACCTATTGAGGCGACAAAATGGCCGACGATGACGGGTTTGGGGCGTGCGACACGCAAGTATACGCAGGTAGAATTGATAAAACAGGTGGCGGCCAGAGGTGGATAAAGCACTGCAATTCCTGTAGATATGGATAGGATGCCAATGATGGTCAGCAATAGTCCACCACCGAGCGAGCCCCAGATGATGCGTGACAAGGAAATAACGCCGGGACGATAGACGTCCCGCTCAAATTCTCTCTTATTGATGGCGCCGATCCGTATATGTACTGAATTGAGTTTTTTATGCATACGTCATGGGTTTCCTGATGGATGAGGCCATATTCACATCTACCGGCAATTCTTACCGTGGCTGAATGATGAAGGCGGCAAGAGATTTACTGGACAGGGAAAATCCGGAAAGTCTTCTTGCCACCTTTTTGGGTTTATGATCACTCTGTGAATGGAAGATTTGAAGTAATGTTCAGCTAGCTGGACGATTTAACATAAATAATCGATTGGCTGCTCATGGCCTTTATGATCTCCTTACCGTTGGCCTGGGCCTGCATTTTGAGGATCTCTTTTTCACCGAAACTCAAGGCATTGGTCAAACAGATCTCGACGCAGACAGGTTCTTCACCATGGACCACCCTGTCATAGCACATGTTGCACTTGTGGGCGTAATTCTTTTCAGCATTGAATTGGATGACGTTATAGGGGCATTTTTCTATACATTTTTTTGCTCCCGTGCATTTGTCCTTGTCAATCAGGACAATACCGGTCTGCGCGTCTTTGCGGATAGCTCCTGACTCACATGCTGTGGCACAGGGTGCTGTCTTGCAATGTTTACAGGGCGATACCCAGAAATCCTCTTTCAGGTGCGGAAAGGTTCCTTCTGCCTGCGATTCCACCTTGATGTAAAAAGGAATTTCTCCAGGCATGTGAGAGCGATGATTGACCAGGTTATGATGATTTCGACAGGCGACCACACAGGTCTTACAGCCGATACAACGATCCATATCTACCATGATGCTTAGTTGTTTCATTATGAACTCCTTTTACTTGTATATGGTAACCCGTGTAGATACATGAGCTTCGCCGCCACGCAGATCCTGCTCGTCCAAATGCGATCCGGCGTCTGCTATGAGTTCATTGTCATTGAAGCAGGAAACCATTGTTGCAACCTGACCCACCGTCTGGCCGAAGCCATGGATGATGCCGATGCAACCAGGTTTAATCTTTTCAGTGAGCTGCACAATGGAGCTTACTTTGCCAGTCGTTGATTCCAGGAAAACGGTATCCCCTTCATTAATGTCGAGCCTGCTGGCATCTATCGGATTGATCATGATCGGGTTGGAATCAAGACCTGAGACAGGATCCCGAAGCTGGGCATTGTTATGGGACCATGCCCCGGTATTGTTCAGGAATATGGTACGAAAATTGATAAGAATAAACGGGAAGTTATCTTCCTCTTTTCTGTATTCCAGCGGCAGTTCCGGGCTTGGCCACTGCTGGTTAATGTCTGCATACATATTCCAGTCAAGCTCAATTTTCCCGGATGGCGTATCAAACTTTTTCTTATCCTTATACTTATAAAAACCAACAGTCCCAGGGGACCACAAGCCACCGTTTTCCATGAGTTTGTCTATAGACATACCGACTCCGCCAAGTTCGATGTCGTAGTATTCGACATCATCCTTAAAGGCGAAAAATTCAGGGAACATGCGTTTGCCGAGTTCTATTATCACATTGTTAGTATGTCTGGCTTCTCCCACAGGTTTTACCACCGGCCGACAGAGTGAGGCGCCATGACTGTAATTGTACCACCAGGGCATATAGAGTAGTTCCCATCTCTCGTAATTGGTCTGATCCGGCAGCACCAGGTCGGCCCACTTCATGGTTTCCGATGGTAGAATTTCCGAAACCATGAAGAAATCGAGCATGTAATTGCCGTCATCGTCTTTCATGGAAACGGCCTCTCGCCAGGCCGCAGCCCCCATTTCACTCAAGGCAGGGTTGCATTCTGTGGCAAAGAAAATTTTCAGATTTCCTTCCTTTATGGCCTGGGCAGCATACCAGGTTGGCTCGAGAATAAAATTGTAATGGTCAAATTTTTCCCTGTTTGGCCCGGTTCGATGATAGCCGAGTTCTTTCAGATTTGGTGGGGTCGGTACCGGATTGACCGGGGCCATGGGGGTCAGCTCGGGCAAGGGTTGACCACCGGGATTATCGAGGTTTCCGGTAATCACCAGAAAGATGGACCAGACCTGTCCCCAGTCCATGGCGTTTCCATACATAATGGACTTGAAGGCGTCAATGCAGGCTGATGGTGCCTCTGCCACCATCTTGGCAAGCTTGATTATGTCAGCTGCCGGAACTTCGCAGATAGCACTCATCTTTTCCGGACTCTTGTCGGCGATGTAGTCCAGCAATTTTTCCATATCGCCTTCACGGACCCATTTGTCGCAGAATTCTTTGTTATGGAGATTGTTAAGCAGCAGGTAATTGCACACCCCGAGAAAGAAGGCGGCGTCGCCGCCCGGCTTGATCGGAATCCACCAATCGGCCTTGGCAGCCTCGGGCCTGAAGATGGGATCGATAACGATGAGCTTGGCACCTCTCTCCTTGGCATCGAGAATATCTTTGGCCACACAGGCATCATCCATACAGCCGAAGGGGTGTCTGCCGGAGAGAATCATCAGGCCGCCTTTGGGGACCGAAAAATACATGGGGGCGATATGGTGATTGGGGAAACAACCGAAGGTGTGGAGGTGGGCCATGATCTTTCCCGAATCGCAGTGCGGCAGGCCGGTGGATATGAATCCGCCATAGGCATTGACAAAACGCCATTTGGGATCAGATGCGGAGTGTGGGAACATTGAGTAGGTGAATTTATGTCCTTCACCTTTTTCATGGAGTGCTCGCAGCTTTGTCTCCATCATTTCCATGGCCTCATCCCAGCTGATCCGTTCGAATTTTCCTTCACCCCGTTCGCCAACGCGTTTCATGGGATGGGTAAGACGTTCTTTTGAATAGAGGGAGGTAATACCAGCCATGCCCTTGACGCACATTTTGCCGCGTGCCCGCGGATTTCCTTTCACCTCTTGGACAATCCCATTTTTGACAAGGGCTAAGATACTGCACTCAGCCTTACATTGATAACAAACGGTTGGAATCCATCCATCTTCGTACATAGTATTCTCCCACTGTTAAATTGCCTTGCATCATTCACTGAGATTCAGGATGCAGCCTTATTTATTCTTCCTGATCTTGCTCATTAGACAGGACCATTTGGTTACGGTATTAATTCTGTCTCAATGTGTTACTTTCATGAGTTATGAGGCGGCAGGTCGGAAAAAAGTTACCTGGAAAAGAAAAAAAATTAATCGCTCATCTTTATTATGTAGGGAGCGTGGCTTTGCCGCCTTGTTTTGACGCGGGGAGGGGCTTTGATTTGAGGCCACCTTGAAAGAGAACTGTGAGGGGACGTGAGAAAGGTCAGCAGTAATCTGAACAGACAAATTTTTGCAGATCGCAATCAGAGGGGAAGACACCGCTGTTCATGGTCAGTGTCATAAAGTCGAGCAGGCGGTTGCTGTCAGGGTTGAGGTCGTTAAAGGTGATATGACCCTCTTCAATGACCTTGAGAGCCAGTTGTGGGTCAATGCCAGTGTAATGGGCCTGAGCTTCAGCACCAAATTGCGGGTCTGTGATAAGTCGATCCCGCGCTTTGAGAAGAGTCTGCACAAAGGTTTTGACAAGTGCACCGTGTTCAACTGCAAATTCCTGTCGAACGACGAGGATACAACAGGGATGACCGGGTGAGATACTGTTTGAGCGGATAATGATTTTTGCGCTTCCTTCGTTTTCGCATTTCGTCCCCCATGGCTCAGCACAAAAGAAGCCGTCGATCAAATGGTTGTGCATGGAACGAATGACATAGGAAGGGTTGATATTGATGGTGTTAATATCTCCAGGTACCAGATTAAATTGTTTGGCCAGTGGATGGAGCAAGGCCTTGTGAGTGGAAAAATGATCCGGGATACCAATTTTTTTCCCTTGAAGGCTCTTGCTGGATGTTGCCAGGGAGCTGCCGTCGTGATGTGCGTCTAGGATGTAAAAAAGCGGGGTCCCGGAGAGAAGCAGGCGAATCGCCAGGGGAGCCATTATAAAGGCAGCATCTATATGGCCGTGCCGTAACGACTCGGTCAAGGCCTGCCAGGAGAGGAAACGCTGGATCTGGACCTGTGACTTACTGCTCGTGTGGAGGCGTTGGGCCATCATGCCCAGGAGATGGTCGGAGATTGGCAGGAAACCGACTTTTAGTACCTTCTTCCCTGCAAATCCGTTTAAGGTTTTTGCCAACATTGGTTTGGCATCATGGATTCTTTTTTTCACCGTACCGCTATGAAGCCCCAGGCGATCTGCAATCTCAGCAATTGAATATCCTTCTCGATAGTAAAGGTTAGAGGTCAGCTGCTGAGCAGGGGACAGTTTTGTAAGGGCTTGGTCAAAAGCGGCGTTGAAGCAGAGGTGCTCATAGGCATTTTCCGGGTTTTGTCTTTTGGGAGCAAGGAGCCTTTCTTCGAGGAAAGTCGGGAGGTGGATCTCTTTTTTTCGTTGTCTGATGATCCGAAAACATTGCGACTCGACAATGGAATTCATCCAGGAAGAAAATTTACTGAGATCACGAAGGGTTGAAAGTTGTTGGTAGGCGATCAGGAGTGCTTCCTGTACAGCATCCTGAGCCGAAGCGGTGCAGTCAAGAATGGCCAGGGCTCGCCGCAGGAGTTGAGGGCTTATCAGCTCTGCCGCTTCTCCGAAAGAATCCCTGTCACCGGCAAGCGTACGCATCAGCAGGTTTTTATACAGCGCTTCAAGACAGGATCTTGAATATTTTTCATTAATGAGTGAACCCATAAGCTACCTGTAAGTGTATCTGAAACAATAAGACAATAGCAACTAATAGTTATTGATGAGAATAATAAAATACTATGATATTAGGTTATTATCTCAATGTCCTGTCTGAAAGTGGGTGCTGAAATGGGTGGCGTCTGTTCTCCTTGAGGCTGTGCCGGATGAGACTGGCAGCTTGATTTTCAGGCCACCTTTCGGGTTTGCTGGTTACTGGTTCCCTAACCGGGCGGCAGGGCAGCTTGCGGGAAGAGAGGAAAAGAAACTTTGCCTTTCCTGCAGGAGTGGATTTATCGGCGAACAGGGATTGATGCGGAACAGTTCTTTGAGCTGTGCAAAGGGAGAGGAGGCCGTTGCGCTACACGCATGGCTACCAGGAGGTAGTTGGCACCGATCCTGGAACTGGAGCGGTTTCGGGGCATGGTCTATGCCTATGACAGAAGGTGTTTATCCTGTGAAACGTGAGCCCAGAGCCCAAAAGATCTGGAGGCTGATGAGGGCATAGAGCCCGGCAACGACATCATCCATCATGATCCCGATTCCGCCGTGGATATGCTGGTCAAACCAGGAGACCGGAAAGGGCTTGAGGATATCAAAGAGACGGAAGAGGAGAAAACCGAGGAGCCAGGCTGCCGGATGATTGGGGGCTGCGGTCAGGGTGATGAACATGCCGAGGAACTCATCGATGACTATGGGCCCGGCATCGGCCAGATCAAGGATTTTTTCCGCAGAACCGGCGAGAAAAAATCCTGCCACAAAGACCAGGGTCATCATGGCCAGGTAAGAAGGAAGCGGCAGGTGGCGGAGGAAGTACCAGGGGACAAGGGCTGCGAGAGAACCCCAGGTTCCAGGGCATTTGGGGATTTTGCCGCTGTAGAAGCCTGTGGCCAGAAACATGATGAGGCGGTCCATTATTGCTCCTTGTTCTCTTCTCCACAGGAGACAGCCTGGTAAACCCTGGAGAGGGGGACGTTGTTTGTTGCAGCGACCTTTCTGCAGGCTTCATATTCCGGAGAAATGACAGGGCCTCTCGGGGTCTGCACCTTTTTTGCCGCAATCTCTCCCCAGGGCGTGAGGATCATGACGGCTTCCCTTTCCAGGGTCATCCGTTCTTCCCGGCGAAAACGGAGGCCAATGGCCGTGGTCTCAGAGAGGATAGTCTGCTTCAGTTCAAGGGTGTGGGCAGGGGCGGCAATGACTCGCAAGAGCTGACCTGGGCGCCCCTTTTTCATGATCAGGGGGGAAAGGGAGACATCCAGGGCCCCCTGGCTGAAGAGGAGATTGCAGAGGTAGGGAAAACCTTCGCTGTTCCAGTCGTCAAGGTGTGTCTCAATGATCTCGACCTGTTGGCACTCTTTTCCTGCCTTTGGCTGGCCAATAAGGAGACGGAGGAGGTTCGGCTGCTCTTTGCTCAGGTGGTGGTTGCCGGCACCGTAGCCGCAACTCTGTACGGTCATGAAGGGCATGGGACCGAAATCATCGGCCAGGCCGGCGACCAGAGCGGCGCCGGTGGGTGTGACCAGCTCCAGTTCCTGTTCGACGCCGTATACCGGTATCCCGGTGACCAATTCGCAAACTGCAGGCGCCGGCAGAGGAAGGGTCCCGTGGGCACAGCGGACAAAACCACGACCCATGGGCAGGGGAGAGCACACCAGTTTACTGATTCCCAGATGATGCAGGCCGATGAGGGTGCCGACAATGTCGACAATGGTATCCACTGCCCCGACTTCATGGAAGTGGATCTTTTGCAGAGCCACATTGTGGATCTTGGCCTCTGCCTCTGCCAAAAGGGTAAAGACCTGTCTCGCCCTGTGGATGATTTCCGGAGCGAGGCGGCTCCTGTCAAGAAGTGTCAGGATATCGTCCAGGTGGCGAAACTGCTGGTCGGAAGGTGAAGTGATCGTAACCTGTTTGCAGCCGATTCCACAGCGGAGTTCATTGCTGACGGTGAGGAGGAAATCAACTCCTTCGAGGCGAGCGAGCTCCTTCTCAAGAAGTTCCAGGTCCAGGCCAGCATGAAGAAGGGCCCCCAGGAACATGTCGCCGCTGATCCCTGAAAAGCAGTCGAGATAGGCAATTTTGGCAAAGGGATTCATTGCCTCAACACACCTTTTCACTTTCGCCTCTCCATTATTAATTGGTAAAAATCTGTCCCGGCTGGAGGGGATGACCACAGAGATAAGCCTCTACACGCATGCGTTTTTTCCCTTCCGGCTGGATTTCCCGGATCAGAATTTCTCCACTGCCTGTGGCCAGAAGGAGTCCATTGCGGTCAGCACTGATAACGGTCCCTGGTTTCTGGGACGAGTTACACTCTCTTAATTCAGGGGAGAAGAAACGAAATCGGACACCATCCAGGAAGCTGTATGCGGTGGGCCAGGGGTCGAGGCCGCGGATGAGACAATGAATTTCTTGGCCAGATTTGCTCCAGTCGATGCAGCCGTCTTCTTTCTTCAGGGGAGGGGCTTCGGTGGCCAGGCTGTGGTTCTGCTCAATGGGAATCAATTTGCCTTGGCGCAGAAGGTCAAGGGCCTGAAGGAGGGCTGTGCCACCCAGCTTGGAAAGCTTGGTGAAGAGGCTGCCTGCGGTCTCGTCTTTGGCTACCGGGATAGATGCCGGCAGGAGCATGGCCCCGGTATCCATGCCTACGTCCATCTGCATGATGGTGACCCCCGCTTCCTGGTCTCCTTTGATAACCGCCCATTGGATGGGCGCGGCGCCCCGATGTCGGGGCAGCAGTGATCCGTGGATATTGATGCATCCTAAAGGGGGGAGGTCGAGGATGCTCGGCGGCAGTATGCGGCCATAGGCGGCGACCACGATCAGGTCAGGTCGGTAAGAGCGCAACTGGTCTGCAAATTCCGCAGTCCGAATCTTTGTCGGTTGGAGCACAGGAATTCCAGCAGATTCTGCCAGGACCTTGACTGGCGGCTGGGCCAGTTTCTTCCCTCTGCCTTTGGGGCGGTCCGGCTGGGTGATCACAGCCACCACCTGATCCACGCTGTTGAGCAGGGCCTGGAGGGCAGGGACGGAAAAATCGGGGGTGCCCATGAAGATGATGCGGAATAATTTTTCTGGCATGGGTTATCTCTTTTTTGAGGCCAACATCTTTTTCATCTTTTTCTTATACAGTGCCCTCTTCAAGGAACTGAGATGGTCGATAAAGAGGATGCCGTTGAGGTGGTCGATTTCATGCTGGAGTACCACGGCAAACCGTTCTTCGGTGGTCAGTTTTTGCTCTTTACCAGAGATGTCCAGATAGGTGACCGTGATTTTCCGGCTCCTTTTCACCGAAGCGGTGAGGTCAAGTACAGAGAGACAGCCTTCTTCATCAATCTGATTGCCTTCGTGCTCAGTGATCTCCGGGTTGATCATGACCATAAATTTTTGGTCTTCTTTCTCTTTGGAGACGTCTAATACTATCAGTTGCACAGATTCCCCTATCTGGGGCGCTGCCAGACCAATTCCCGGGGCATCGTACATGGTTTCCACCATGTCAGAGATCAGGGGTTGCAGGGTTTCGTCAAACTCTGTTATTTTTCTTGCCTTCTGACGAAGGACCGGGTCGGGAAATGTATGGATGGTACGCAAGCTCATGGGCAATAATCAGGTCTATGGGTAATGGAAAATGGCTGGTCAATTATTTGCAGGAATGTACCACAGGCACATCCTTTCCGCCATTAAAGTTAAATTTCACCATAACCCGGTGAAAACTCTTCTTCTGCTCCGTTGTTTTTCCAAATAATATGCAGTAATGTTGGCACAGTCAATATTTACCCCCTGTCAACACCCTGCAGTGAGTTGACTGCCTTATCTATATCCTTCTTTTCTGGTATGATAACAGGCATGAAAGCAGAAGAATTCTTGAGAGGTAGCATCATCTGTTAACATATGCAGGGGGATTGAAAAAAAATCCTTTGGGAGCAGGCATGACACTATCGTTGGTAGCAGTATTAATTTTGAGTTATCTAAGCGGGGCTATTCCCTTTGGCCTCCTTTTCAGTCGGGCAGTAGGGAAAGATGTGCGTCGGGAAGGGAGCGGCAATATCGGGGCCACTAATGTCAACCGGGTCCTGGGCAAGAAACTTGGCATCATGACCCTGCTCTGCGATGTGGGCAAGGGATTTCTTCCTGTTTTTCTCGTTTCCATCTTTCTCCCTCAGGGAGAGAATCGGGAACTCTTCATTGGATTCTGCGGACTGGCCACAGTGATAGGCCATATGTTTTCTGTTTATCTTGGTTTTAAAGGAGGGAAGGGGGTGGCCACTGCCCTGGGAGTCTTTCTCTATTTCTCCCCCTGGGCTATTCTCATTGCCCTGTCCGTCTTTGTAGCCGTGGTGACCAGCACTGGTTTTGTTTCGGCTGGATCACTTGCAGCTGCAGGGCTGATCCCTTTCTGTCTCTGGCTTCTCCACGGCAATACCCCTCTCCTCCTCCCGGCTTCTATGATTGCTGTCCTGATCTGGATCAAACATAGTTCTAATATCGGCAGGCTGATCAGGGGAGAGGAGAAAAGCTGGAGAACGAAGAGTTCATCATGACCAAGTCAGAATGGCAGGACCTCTTTGCAGCCAAAGAGGTCCTCGGCCTAGGAGACAGGGCCACCTTGGGAGAGATCAAGCGCAGCTATCGCAACCAATGCAGGCGGTATCATCCAGATCTTGTGGGGAATGACAAGAAAAAGGGAGATATGATGCGTCAGTTGACCAGGGCCTACGACGTAATTCTCCGTCATTGTGATCAGTTCAGGATACCGCTGGTTCCTACAGAGAGCGAGGCAATGGAGCCGGAGGATTGGTGGATGGATCGGTTCGGCCAGGATCCCTTATGGGGAAAGAAGAAGAAGAATTAAGAAAAGTGGCGGGAGATTTGCTGGTGAATTTGGCTGAAAGGGTTATTTCTTTTTATCATATTCAGTTTCATACTGCTTGCTGACTTCGGCAAACAGGGCGCAGTATTCCTGAATCAGTTGTCTGCGATCTGAGGGTGTCAATTTAAAGTAGATCGGGCTTAACATGAGAACCCGTATGGCTTCCTGTTGGGTAATCATCTCTCTCCTTCCCTGGCATACTAATTAAGCATTTTATAACTATCTTCTTCCTGTTTATGATAAAAGAAGAAAAAATGCAAGAACTCTTTGCGTGACTCCAAAGAGTTAAATGCTTTTCAGCGCACAATGACGTGCTGAAAAGAGTCCTCCATGGATATTTTTTTCCATACTTTTCTTATCGACTTCTCTTTCTGTATAGTTTAGCTGATAAGAGGAATTTTTCCTAAATCCTTTTACAGTTCTTGGAAATAAAGAGCAGACGATACAAATCTGAGAAGTGCAAAGGCGAATTTGCCTGGTGGAATATTCTTGACAGATGATTAGGGATGCTTTTATTTAGTCATGCTAAACAAAACGATGATTACCTGAAAAGTGTAGTAAGGGAAGAATGGTGTCTGATAAAACAAGAGAACAGGCTCGCTCCATTGCCGCGGCGGGGCGAAAACTGAAAAGCAGGATGTTTGCCATCCAATCCAGGTTGTGTGAGGAGTGTGCTCCCTGTAAAGGGGAGGAGCTTTCCATGGCTCAAATGCACACCTTGATGACTATCCAACGTTGCGGGGAGTCTACTATCTCTAATCTGGCAGTTCTCCTTGGCGTTTCTTCTCCTTCGGCTTCATGTATGGTGGAGCGGCTGGTGGACAAGGGATTTCTTCATCGGGAACGCAGCCGGAAGGACCGCAGAAAGGTGGTGGTTCGCCTCTCTGAACAGGCAGTTACCCATATGGAGAAGATTGAAAAGGCAGTGCTGGCTACCTTTGTCGACCTGGTGGAAAAGGTGGGGCCTGAGACCGCCGAGAAATGGTGCGAGGTGTTCACCCGAGTGGAAGAGGTCCTGGCAGCTGGAGAGCAGGAGAAGGTGAGGGATGATGAGTGAGCAACAAGAAAAATCTGTACGTGGAACGGTTATAATCCGGGTGGTTGCCTGTCTGTTGATTCTGGCAATCAGCTTTGCCGGCTTTCGCTTCTTGAAAAGTAGAAAAAAAATTCCAGCTCAGGCCCAGCAGGTGGAACGTCCTCTCAAGGTGGAGGCTGTTTCTGCTTACTTTGTCGAGGTCCCAGTGGTGATCGAGGCCCATGGTGAGCTACGTTCCATCCGCAGGGTGGATATTGCTGCCGAGGTGGCAGGAAGTGTGGTCGAGGTTCATCCCCGACTTCAGACCGGTGAGGTGATCGCGGCAGGGGAACTCCTCTTTGCCATCGATGACCGGGACTATCGGAGCGAATATGAGAGCAATAAGACACGTCTTGGCATCCTGAGCCGGGACAGCGAGTTGAGCCAAAAAGATCTGCAGCGGCTACAGACCCTTTTTGAGAAGAACAAGGTGGGAACCAGGGCTGGGGTTGAAAAGGCAGAACAGGCAGCCAATACAGCCGCTGATCGCCTGGCTCAGGTCAGGCAGGCCATGACCCGTGCCGCCACAAATCTGGAGCGCTGTCGGGTGACTGCCCCTTTTTCCTGCAGGATCACCAGTAAAGATATAGAAAAGGGGCAGTATGTGTCTCCGGGCAAGATTGTCCTCGGTCTGGCCGACGATTCAGTTCTTGAGCTGGAGGTGCCGGTGGACAGCCGCGATGCCCTGGCATGGTTGCAGTTCGGCGATGGTGAGAGTGTCGGCAAGGCTGATCAGGCCTGGTTCTCCAGGCTGTTGCCAGTGCAATGCAAGGTGAGCTGGACAGAAGATCCGAAGAATCAGGCCGTGGCCATCCTCGACCGAGTCAGTCTCTTTGATGAAAAGACCAGGACTGTAAAGGTCATCCTGCGCCTGGAAGGGAAACAGTTTGGCGATCGTCCTGCCGCACTTCCCCTGGTCGCAGGAATGTTCTGCCGTGTTGAGATCCCCGGACGTTCATTGCCGCAGGTGGTAGCCTTACCCCGCTGGGCCGTAAGTTTTGAGAACAGTGTCTATGTGGTGCGGGAAGGACGGCTGGAAACCAGAGCGGTGAAGGTGGCCCGGGTCCAGGCGGACAAGGCTTATATCAGTGAGGGACTTGCGGAGGGGGAGGTGGTAATCACCACTCGTCTGGTCAATCCTCTGGAGCGCAGCCTGGTTGAGATCAGTGACCCATCCGACGGAGAAAAGTGATGAATAAGCTGCTTGCATCCTTTGCCCGGAATACGGTTTTTGCCAATATCCTTCTTTTTCTCATTTTCTTTATGGGCTTTCTTGCCACCACCTCCATGGTTCGTGAAAGTTTTCCCGAGTTTTCCATCGATATGATTTCCATTACGGTTTCCTATCCCGGGGCAGATCCGGAAGAGGTGGAGGAGGGGGTGAATCAAAAGATTGAAGAGGCCCTGGAGTCTGTGGAGGGGATCAAGCAGTACACCACCAAATCGGCAGAAAATATGGCCTCGGTCACCATTGAGGTCAAGGAGGGATATGACCTCTCCGAGGTTCTGGACAAGGTTCGCTCCCATGTCAATGCCATATCCACCTTCCCCCTTGATGCGGAAAATCCCATTATTCGTGAGATTGTGCGCAAACAGGTGGTTATGCTTCTGTCCCTTTCCGGAGATCTGAGTGAAAAACAGCTCAAACAGTGGGGGGAACAGATCAAGGATGAGGTGAAACAGCTTCCGGAAATCTCGCAGGTGGAGGCCTATGGTATCAGGGAGTATGAGATCGGTATCGAGATCTCGGAGGAGCGTTTGCGGAGCTATGGGCTGACCTTTGAGCAGGTGGCCTCTGCCGTGCGCAAATCCAGCCTCAATCTGGCCGGCGGTACGCTACGGACTACCGGTGAGGAGATTCGGATACGGACGGTGGGTCGTAAGTATACCGGAGAGGAACTGGCCCAGATTGTCGTCCTGGCACGCCCCGGCGGTGAGATAATCACTCTGGATCGGATTGCCGAGATCAGAGATGGTTTTAGCGAGGACCCCATTTTTGCCTCCATCAACGATAAACCGGCCATGTTTGTTCAGGTCTCGAAGACCGAGGACGAGGATGCCATTAAAATCTCTGATGCTGTTACGCGCTTTGTGGAGACAAAACAAAAAATGCTCCCTCCCGGAGCCCATATTACCGTCTTTTATGACACCACGGATTCCCTGCGAGCCCGTATTGATCTCCTTACCCGCAACGGCGTGATCGGACTCTGCCTGGTCTTCTTCCTCCTCTGGCTCTTTCTCGACTTGCGTCTGTCGTTCTGGGCCGGACTGGGTATTCCTATCTCCATCGCCGGCGCCATGTTTATCCTCTGGTCCATCGGGGCCACCATTAATATGATCTCCCTCTTCGGTCTGATCATGGTCCTTGGTATCGTAGTCGATGACGCCATTGTGGTGGGTGAAGCAATCTATGTCCACAGAAAGCGGGGAGAGCCACCTCTGCAGGCTGCGATCAATGGCGTTTCAGAGGTGGCGATGCCGGTGCTTGCGGCCGTCACAACCACCATTGTCGCCTTCATCCCTCTCTCCTATGTGGGAGGGGTCATGGGTAAATTTATTTCCATCCTGCCAATGGTGGTCGTCTCCTGCCTCTTGATTTCCCTGGTGGAGTCCCTCTTTCTGCTTCCGGCCCATCTCAGTCATCTGCCGGATCTCAATCGTCAGGGCAAGCAGTGGAAACCTTTTGAGCTCCTGGGGCGGCTGCAGAGGGGAGTAAGTACGGGGCTGGAAAATTTTATCGAAAGACGCTATGTTCCCTTTATTACACGAGTTCTCAACTGGAGGTATGTCTCGCTCTCCCTTGCTGTTGCCGTACTCATACTCAGTGTGGGACTGGTCAAGGGTGGACTGGTCAAATTTCAGGTCTTTCCCAAGCTTGATGGCTTTGTTGTTACCTCCACTGTGGAGTTTCCAGAAGGGACGCCGCCTGAACTCACCACTGCAGCTTTGAAAGAGATCGAGGCGGCTTTCATTCGAGTGGCTGAGCGGACAGAGACCATAAGTGGAGAACCCCTGATCCGCCAGCGTCTGATACTGGTGGGGCAGGTCCTGTCCGGTACCATGGGGGCCAGTGGACCGAACCTGGGTTCCGTCCAGATTATCCTTCTGCCCTCCGAGGATCGTGGTATCCATTCCAATGATCTTCTCATTGCCTGGGAAAAGGAGTTGGGGACCATCCCAGGGGTGAAGAGTCTGACCTTTGAGGGAATGGCGGCTGGGCCATCCGGGGCTGAGTTAGAGGTCTGGATGCAGGGCCGGAATATGGATGATCTGGTCAAGGCCTCTGAGAGTCTGCAGGAGAGCCTGGCCGAATTTCAGGGGGTCTATCAGATCCGTTCCGATTACAGTCAGGGCAAGAACGAACTGCAACTCAGTCTTAAACCCGAGGCCACCACCCTTGGTCTTTCCGTGGATGACCTGGCTCGGCAGATTAATGCCGGTTTTTTTGGCCAGGAGGCCTTTCGTCTCCAGCGGGGGAGCGATGATATCCGGGTCAAGGTCCGTTACCCGGCTGCTGAGCGCAGTCGTATGTCCGACTTTGAAAAAGTGCATATTCGCACCGCTGATGGTCAGGAGATCCCCTTGCTTTCGGTGGCTAACATAAGCTTTGCCCCCGGCTATTCCACCATTTCCCGTACGGACGGCATGCGCCGCATTGTGGTCACAGCGGAGGTGGACAGTCACAAGGCCAATTCCGGGGAGATATTCGAAGAACTGGCCCGAACCACTTTCCGGGAGTTGAAAGGGAAGTACCCGGACCTCTACCTCTCCATGCAGGGATCCAAGAAAAATACCCGGGAATCTTTTTCTTCCCTGAAAGTCGGATTTCCCATTGCCCTGGTCGGGATTTTTGTCATCATCGCTACCATGTTTCGTTCCTATGTCCAGCCCTTTATCATTCTCTTTACTATCCCTTTCGGGATTATCGGGGCTATTGCCGGCCATCTCCTTATGGGCTATAACCTGTCCATGATGTCTATCTTCGGCATGGTGGCCCTCTCAGGGGTGGTGATCAATGATGCCATAGTCCTCATTGAGCGGGTGAATAGGAACCTGGAAGAGGGGATGGCTCTTTTTAATGCCATTATCCAGGGTGGAGCCAGACGCTTTCGGGCCATCTTCCTCACTTCCATCAGTACCGTCGGGGGGTTGGCCCCTTTGATCATGGAGACAGATATGCAGGCCAAGTTTTTGATTCCCATGGCCCTGTCAGTGGCCGGAGGGGTGATCTTTGCCACGGGCCTGACCCTGGTGCTGATTCCCAGCCTGCTGGTGATTCTCAATGACCTGCGCAGGGTGGTAGTTAAGGGAAGGAGTGGAGTATGGATGTCGCGAGAAGCGGTTGAGCCTCGGACCCATTTGACTGATGGACAGGAATTATAAGAAGAGGGCAGGAGACATGAGCGGAAAAGCAATTTTTCTTCTACTGGTAGTGAGTAGTATGATGGCCACACCCCTTAGGGTGGCAGCCGAGACCTTGGATCAACTGCGGGTTCTGGATCTGGAAACTGCCCAGCGTATTGCTCTTGCTGACAATCCAACACTTGCGGCAGCTGCAGAGCGGGTGGAGGCGGCCAGGCAACGGATCGATCAGGCTCGGGCCCTCTATTGGCCAAGCATTGATGCCAGCACCTCTGCTGCCGCCAGCAGGTTGTCTGAAAACGATGCTGCCAGCCAGTCGTTACTCCTGTCTGGAGTGGATGTGGACCGGGACAACGAAACGTATCAGCTTTCTCTGGCTGCCTCCTGGCTCCTTTTTGACGGATTTTCGCGAAAGTTTTCCAACCTGATTGCTGACTATGGGCAGCAGGAAAGCGAACAGGCGAGAAGAGATGGCATGCGGCTTCTCCTTCAATCCGTGGCTGAAAGTTACTACGGGGCTCAACTGGCCCTCTCTAATAAGGCCATTGCTGAGGCCGATTTCAAATTTAATGCCCAACAGCTGGCCGAAGCCCGTATCCGTATGGAGCTGGGGGCAGGAGCGCTTTCTGAGGTGCTCAACTTTCAGGTCCAGATGAACAATGCCCGTAGCGATATCCTGATCGCAGAGCGGGACTATGAACTGGCCTTCTCCGGCCTGGCCGTCCTGTTGGGAAGAAAAAGTGGCCAGATGCCAGAGGGGCTGGCATTGGCCAAGGTGGAGATGGTGGAGGAAGAGCAGTTTTACGAACTATCCCCAGAACAGTTGTTGCAGACGGCACTGAGTCATCGCCCAGATTTATTGGGCCAGGAAGTGAACCTGCAGCAGGCTGAATCAACTGTCGGGGTCAACCAGGCCGCCTTGTATCCCAAGGTTTCCTTGAATGGTTCTGTAGATGGCAACCGGGCAGATGATGTGGATTTTGAGGGTGCTGATTTCGGCTCAGCCCTTTCTCTCAACCTCTCCTGCAACCTCTTTCGAGGTGGTGGCGATCAGGCCCGAATTGCCGAGGCAAGGGCCTCCAAGCGAGAGGTGGCAAGACTTCTGGAACAACAGAGAAATAAAGTGTCGAGCGAAGTCCGACAAGCCATTACCAGGCTGGAACAAGCCCGCCAGCAGCTCCTCCTGCAGCGTGCTTCGGAGCAGCTCGTGGAGCAGACCCGGGACCTGGTTCAGGAAGGATACAGGGCGGGGCAGGAATCGTTGTCCCGTTTGAACGAGGTGCAACGTGATCTGGTACGGACTCAGTCTCGTCTGGCTCTGGCTCTTGTCGCCCTCTACACCAATCGTCAGGGCCTGACAACCGCCACCGGAGAGTCCCTGATCCCCTATCTAAAAGGTGACCAGACAGCCGCGAACACGCCGCAAGAACCTGCTGAAAGTTCTGGGCAAGCTACCTACTGATAAAGAGAAAGGTTACGAGTTGCATCAATGCGCCAGCACCTCGGATTGCATGCGTAGAGGGTCTTTAGCCCCCTCCATTGGGTTAGGGAGGTATTGTTACTGTTCAATTGAACTGTGTTGCTGAATTTGACATATATAGTAGACGCCTTTTGTCGGCAGATATGAAAAGTGAATAGGATTGGCAGGTCAAATCTCTGCTGCAACCAATCGCTCGATACACTTGAACAAATCATAATATTTCTAGCCTGCACGCTCGCAGACGATATATAAACTCATCAATTTGCAGAAACATTATGCTGACAAATTTATTGTGTCATCACATCGAGTGTATACGTTACACTACAACCATAAAATCGGATACTATTTATTGGAATAGCAAGATTTGTTATTCTACACAACATGTAGACACCATAGGTATACTGTAAATTATCAATAATGGGATAATCAATTGATGGTGCAGAAAATGATTGAAGTGAGGTAGAGGCACCTGTTGTTTCCATAGTCGCTATGTAAGCAACAGTTTCTGCATCGGGTGATAAAGTTGAACGCCGCCATAATTTGGAAGAACTATTATTATGAACACTTTGCATAATGTCATTATCATAAGTATAGCATGTAAAATCAGTAATTTCTGCCCCATCATCGAGGTGAAGAGGAGCCGCAATACCTAATACCAAGTCTGGATACAAATATAACCACTCACCAGATATAAAATTACCCGATTCGCCTTTCATGACACGTGTGAACGCTGAAGGTGGAAGATTGTACTGGAATGTCTTTTTTTCAAATGCAACTTTTTGCACATTAAGAGGAATAACAACTACCTTTTCAGCTCCATATAATAAAGACGTGTAAAACAAAATGGCTAGTAAACTAGTTGAAAATAATATTTTTTTCATAAATCCCTCCTTGAATTAAATCTAACCCTACAAGATGATACCAGATCATTCGTGTAAAAAACGTCATTCTTTTTTCCGAATAGATCTTTGCAATGTCGGTCAAATATACATTTGGAGTTTGAAAACACACCTTAGTCATCTAACTAGATGCTATCCTTTCACAATATAGGAGTGAAAAGAGATAGTCAAATAGTATTGGTAGATATAAGGACAACAAGAGGAATGGCTAGAACCGCTAACATCATTGTCTTCCTGATCTGCTTGCTTACGATCATCCCTAAAATATTTGCCTTAAATGGAGCATTCCAACTTATTGATAATGCCTGATTAATAAATGGTGTCAGAGTAGCATTAGGACTCGGTTTAGCCACTTTGAAGCAATTAATTTTACTCTGCCCCTGTTTATTGCAATAAAGCCAAGATTCGGGCTGGGTTAAATGGGGTAAGTAGGTACATCTATTGAAGACCTGTGGCTTTCCGTCCCTGTCTTGCGGCAGTGTTGGCTTTGTCTTTATTCAATAGTACTATAACATAATTCCCTAACGTTTTACATGGGTACAAATGACCATTGTAAAAAGATGGTGATAGAACAGGACGTTAAGAGGCTGCCGGTGGCAATATTAAACATTGAGGAGAAGTCACAGATTTACCTTAATCCTGATTATCTTTTTCTCCATGACCGCACTAACTCATGAAGGGACTGAAAGAGGAGGCGCAAAGGAGGCATCTCCTCTCGAAGAGGCAGGAGAAATGCACAACTTCGACAGATAGGGTAGGGCTATCTGCGTTTCGCTCTGCCACTCACTGGCGTTTGAGGTTGGCGTCATGGGCAGGAAACAATACTCTACTAATCAGGACCTCAGCGAATATTCCATGGCACAGGCTGTGATCTCATCGCCGCCCTGACAGACGGCGGCATGGGACCCGTAAGGGAAGCATCAGAATGAATGCATTCCTTTACGAGTCAAATTTCACCCTTAGTGTTTTTTAAACAGCATTGTCGTCGTCGATATCCGTCAAGTTACCTCGTGCACTTGTTGCGGTTCTGCAGTGGAGGAGGATTTTGAAAGCATTTGCAGTGATTCCTGGAAGAAGTGCACATCCTGTTGTGGAAAGGGAAAGGAAATGCCCTCAGCATCAAAACGTTCCTTAACCATCCGGGTCAGATCCCAGTAATCATTTTTTTTCGCCCATGGACGGCAGATAAAGTTTACTGAAGACTCCGCCAGCTCATGAACCTGGATGACTGGTTCCGGGGGGGGTAACACCAAAGGGTGCTTGCTGACGACATCCGCAAGCACGTGTCGGGCATGGCTGCATGGCTGATGTCGTCACCGTAGCCGATACCGAACACCAAATCGACCCGCCGCTCTTCACTGCAGGCGATATTTGAATCTTACAGCATAAAGATTGTCATAAGTTCCAAATCCACCACATTCCCACGTCAAAGAATAGCTATAATTCTGATTATCAATAACTTCTTGAGAAGCCAACTGTTCCTGTACTGAAGTGTATAAATCTGAATCTACAGCAGGAGATTCTGTCAGTCCAATTTGGGTTAGAGTGTTATCATTTAATAAACGTTTTGCGAATCTCATATCACATCTGCCG
>JAHIUA010000034.1 GCA_018817385.1 Pseudomonadota bacterium | reverse complement strand
GCTCTACTGCCAACAGGTAACGATAACAGACGATCTGCTTACCGCTATTCATGGTGTCTGCAAAGGATCAGCCCGCCGTATCGCAGTCAACCTGGAACGGGTGCAGGACGAGGCCAGGAATATGGGCCTTGCCGAGATCACCCTCGCCGACTGGGGAAAAAGGAAGTTTTTCACCGGAGAGGCCCCGGTCAGGAGGGTTTCATGATGGCACGGAAAACCGTGAACAAGCTCAATGGACAGGATAGCAGAGATGCAGTCTGGAAGGTGATCCGAGAAAAGAAAACCTTCACAGTCCAGGATCTCCACAGGGAGACCACGCTTGAGATCTCCACCATACGCGATTACCTGACAGGCCTGACCAAGGCTGGATTCCTTGACAAGGAAGACGCCCAGCCCTTACCGGATGCTGGCTGTCGCTCCAAAGCAGCAAAGTATACCCTGATCAAAGATGTGGGCATAGACGCCCCCAGAGTGCGGAAAGATGGCACCCTGGTCACCCAGGGCCAGGGCCGTCTCAATATGTGGCGCAGCATGAAGATCATGAAGACCTTCACCACCCAGGAACTGGCCGTAACAGCCTCAACACCCACCTGTACCGTAAAACATGCCACAGCAGAGGATTACTGCTACCACCTCAACAAAGCTGGCTATCTCGGAAAAATCGAAAAAGGCATGTACTTTTTTATAAATTCTCAATTCACCGGCCCGAAACCACCAATGATTCAGCGAGTCAAACGGGTCTGGGATCAGAACCTGAAAAAGGTGATGTGGCCCGAAGATGGCCAGGAAGAAAACTCCTCAGGAGGCAAAGGCAAAAAATGACAGAGCGAGATCGTCTCACCCTCCTGCGTGAAGCAGTAGAATCCCATGGCAGCCAGTCAAAGGTCTGCCGGAAACTGGGCTACTCAACCGCTGCAATCAGCCAGGCCCTTAGCGGGAGCTACAAAGGGTCAATGAACAGGCTCCTGGCACGGGTCGAAGAGGTTTTCGGCACACGGGCGGTTTCGTGCCCTGTACTTGGCGAGATTGTTCTCCCCAGGTGTGTGGCAGAGCGCAGGACACCGTTTTCCACCTCCAACCCATTGCGGGTAAGGCTCTATCGGGCCTGCATGGACTGCCAATTTAATACGGATTTAAACAATGACTAAAACCCTGTTGAAAAGAGCATCAAAACGTCTGGTGCAAAGGAGAAAACAATGAACAATCAAGTACAGGAAACTGCGCGGCAGATCCTGGGCCAGCTAAGTGATATTCAGGCAGTGGTCAGCACGACCGGGTCAAATGAAGTGAATATCAAGTTGGCCGATATTCGGGAAAAGGCTGCCTTTTTGCTGGAGGGTAAAAAAGGCCCGGAACAGATAGTAGCCGGTTACAGGGGCGCAGCCCAAGACAGCCTTGTCATGCTGGGAGAGGCAGTCGAGCTCCATTATGGTGCTCACGCCATCATGGATGACGCGGATCTGCTGCTGGCCATGCGACTGGCCGAGATCTTTATCAGTCGTAGCCGTGTCTATTTTGAAAGAAAGACACGATACATGACAGCCATCAAACACAGTGAAGTCCAGGGAGAAACCAATGACTGAAAAACAAACACAACCGATCCCAGCCGGGTACATGATGGATACCTGTGGCCGCCTGGTACCGCAAGAGATGGTCAAAGCAGTGGATAAACTGAGAAACGACCTGGTGAAAAAGGTGGTTTTTCAGGCCGAGGCGGTCAGCCGGTCTTTACGCATTTTTAAAGAAGACGCCTTTTCCGAGGTCCAGGCCTTTGTCGATCTCTCTGCCGCCGAGTATGGCCGGGAGCTGGGCGGAGTAAAGGGCAATATCTGCCTGGTCAGCTATGACGGCAGATACAAGGTGGTTCGGGCCATTGCCGAAAACCTCTCCTTCGACGAGCGCCTGCAAGTGGCCAAGTCTCTGATCGATGAATGTATCCACGAATGGTCCGGTGGCTCAAGGCCGGAGCTGCAGGTGCTCATTAACGATGCCTTCCAGGTGGACAAAAAGGGCAACGTCAACAGCAAGCGCATCCTCTCCTTGCGTAAGTTCGATATCGAGGACGAACGCTGGAGAAAGGCGATGACCGCCATCAATGACAGCCTGACCGTGGAGTCCAGCCGCAGCTATCTGCGGGTGTACGAGCGAGTAGGCAACACAGATCAATGGAAGCAGATCCCGCTGGATCTCTCCGGGGTTTAAAAGGAAAGGAAGACAGAATGGAACAACTCAAAAATGACTTAATGATCATTAAAAGCTTTCTGCAGGAAGAGTACGAAGCCTTCCAGACCTATCTTGAAGATCTGGAGATAGAACCGACAGAGGCCGAGGTGATCATCGGCAACATTGAAAAGGCCTTTGAATAACCCCAGGAGACGCAAACAGATGACATCGAGAAGAGCAATAAAGCGGACCAACGACCGTGCCACCCCGCTGGTCTGGGTGGTGGTCGGGATGACATCGAGAAGAGCAATAAAGCGGACCAACGAGCTCATGGCCGAATGTCCGGAAGACGGGATCTGCCAGTATAAGCAGACCACCCAGGGCAAAATAGTGAATCTTTCATGCGGCTATTTTGCAGGCACGTATGAGGATGGAGAAGGCTTGCATGTTCGTTGTAAACATCCAGCCTGCAACGATTGATAACAAGGCGAAATCCCGCAG